>JBKGZM010000074.1:0-8512 GCA_046545575.1 Dehalococcoidia bacterium | reverse complement strand
CTCTCTGAGGTTTATGGAGTGCTCTATCGAATCAATCGTCAGTTTTGTGATAGATTCTCTATCGAGAAACCGGGTTTCGTAGGATATCCATTGGTGCCAGGACGAATGGGACATCCCTTCGATGTAATCCTCGAGATTCTCGAATATCAAACGGTACCCATGACTCTTTGGCAGGTCAAAGGCAAGAGACCCTGGGTCGAGGAGCAGCATCGGGCCAAATGCGTAGTCAACCTGTGTTTTACCATTTGAATTCATCGAGCATAACTGCTCCCACCACTCCCAGGTTTGTTTGATCGTGTCCGAGGTGTCGTTGGCCAACGCCGCCATGGAGAAAGATCCCAGAGGAATATCATACTTCTTGCAGATTTCTACAGTTCTGAACAGCTCCTCATTGGTGTAATTTCGCCCGTGAGACCTTCTGACGCTATCTACACCTGACTCTGGCGAAATGGTCAGGACAATGGGCACCCCCACCTTTGACAGTTCCCTCACATATTCTTCATCGGCCGGACCGAAAAGCTCCATGGTCAGTTGCGCCAGCTCAAGGTGCTCACGCTGTAATGTCGTTAACAATTTGCGCCAATATTGCCTCCCCCCTATGCGCGGGTCTTGAAAGAGGAATACCAACTTAATTCCTTGCTGGCTGAGCTTTCGCAGGTCCTGCGCTATTTTTTCGGGACTTCTTAACGCCAGGCGTTCCCGTCCCAGGTAGGTCCTATAGCTGTAGGCCGAGCCCCCGCAGGCAACACAATTGTGCGAGCAGCCACGACAAACCGGTACGCCCCAATTGGGCAACATGCCGGGGGTGAAGATGGCTCTTTTCGGTTCCAGCAGATCCAGCCGGGTAAACTCGAACTCATCCAGATCAGCGCTAGGCTCCATCAACGGCACGCTTCTAATTTCCCCGCCGTCGTCCCGGAAAGTCAGGTTCGGCACTGCCACCAGCGCCGTCTGCTCACCCAGCGCTCTCATAAGCGATAGGAACGGCTTTTCGGCTTCGCCCCGGATAACCGCATCTATGAACTCAAATTTCTGAAGAATCTCTTCATGAAAAATCGTCGCCGTGAGCCCCCCAAGCAAAACTATCGCATCAGGGTGGAGCTGCTTGCACATCCGGGCAATTTCGACTGCCCCTTGAGAGTGAACGCTCCAGTGCAGCCCAATGGCGTAGACTTTAGCAGAGAGGGCCCCGATATACTTCTCCACGTCAAAACCTGGGCCAGTGACCATCCGTTCGCCAAGGTTGTCCACCACGACCCGGTATCCGTTCCGATCCAGGTAATCGGCAATGCTGAGCATCCCAATAGGCGGCGTGATAAACTGTCCTGTGCTTCCACCTACGGTATAGGCGACCGGACCGGGAAATCGGGCCTTTTCCCGAAAGTCATAGATCGCGGGTGGGTGTATCAATACGGCATCGTACTCCATATCGCCTCTCATCTATTGCACCTCTGCGGGCCCATCAGGTTTCCACGCTGCAGATTCTGTTGCGCAGGAGAGCCAAAGCAATGAGCATGATGGCAGCAACAAAAATCAAATAGTAGCCAGGCAAAAACCTCCCTTCTACATAGGTCACTAATGGATCTCCCATGTCGATAAAGTGACGACCGAGTAACGGTATGCCCATCATCGCCTGGGAGCGTATCGAGCCATAGACGGCCGTTACAATTCCCACAACGAGATACGAGACGCCGACACCTCCGACAAGCAATTGGCATAGTTCAACTTTGAATTTACCGATATTAACCTCTACCCCTCGCACCCATAAGCTAGCCAGGAGGGCAATGACAGACAAACCGAGGTAAGCCCACATAAACGGGGCGAACCATACCGGCATATCAGCGCCCTTAAGCAGCACCTCGAACCCCCCCAGGCGCTCGTCCATTGCAAGGCCCCAGGGGCGAATTTGGACTATGTCCTTACCCAGGGCCTCAATATTAACCGTCCACCAGGGCAGGAACCATGATGCTAGCAACAATCCGGTCCCAGCCAGCACCAGAATACGGAACGTCCAAATCCCGGTGTTGTTCATCTTCGCTTCACTCATCTTCGTCCTCGTTTCGGCTACTCTATTCGCTTCTGCAAACTCTTTTTGAGAGGAGCGAGGGTTCGAACGCTGCCAAACCCTCGCTCCCAACAGTCAGTTGTCCATATTCGCTAGGCTAACGCGATGTCCCCCAGGCCAACGTCCTTCGTGGTATCGATGTCGTCGATGGTCGTAGACTTCCCATTCGCCTCGATCGTCAGCGAGTAGGCGCCCACCGTCACGCCCTCAAACCAGAAATCGCCCCAGTGATTGGTCTCTTGCGTTAGGGTCTCGCCTTCACCGGTCAGGGTGCAGGTAGCACCTATTAACACTTCCTGTTCATCTGGGTCATAGACAGTCCCGGCGACAAACCGCGTGGTGGGTAAGCCCGAGTAATGAACTCTAGTCTTGATACCAAGCTCAGGTTTCAGCGTCTCGGAATCAGCGATCTCATCGCTAAACTCACTTTCCTCGCCAAACCTTATCGCTTCCGTGGGGCAGGCATCAACACACCGGGGCACCTCCCAGCCTTTATCCAGTAGGTGAGCGCAGCCGGTGCATTTCTGAGCTATGTTAAGGCTGTTATTCATGTAAATGCAGTCATAGGGGCAGGCGCTGACGCAATTCATACAGCCGCTGCACTTCTTCGGGTCGATGATGATCAGCCCATCGTCCCGCCTGTACATGGCGCCTTCCACGTTACAGGCTTCCATACACGGAGCATCTTCGCAGTGCTGGCACATCTTGGCAACATAGGTCATTTTTACATGCGGTACGTTGCCGCGAACGTACTCATCCATCTTCATCCAGAACTGTCCGGTGTCGGGCTGAGGTTTGGCGTACGGGCTCCAATCGTTCCCGCAGTGCTCATCCTTGCAGGCAATCTGGCAACTATAACATCCATTACATAGTGAGGTATCTACAAGAAACACTTTCATAATCTGCCTCCGTCATCCTTGAACCCAGCCGCTAAATAGAGGCCCAGTGGCGGGATCATAATCTCTTTCAAACGCATCAGGGTATTTCTCTCTCAGTTCCATGATGTTGACTTTCTTAACCTCCACCAGGAAAGCGCTGCCCACCTGGCCTCCACAGTTCTTTGAAAGCGTCTTCTCCGGACAGATGAGGTTATTGGCGCCGCCCCTATCAATGTACTCGCTCTGCGGCACATCTGGGCCGTCGACAATGGGGTCCGCCCGAGCTCCATGGTCCTGGTAGGCTACTCCTGGCCTGATCCTTTCGGTCACATAGGCGCCACCCAGGACCATGCCTCTTTCGTTGTACATGCCGATGATGTCCCCGTTCTTGATGCCCCGCTTCTCAGCCTCGCTCGGATGGAGCCAGATTGGCTCGTACAGGTATCCGTCGATGCCTTTCACCTTGCAGGTCGGGATTTCCCTCAGCCATGAGACATCATCGTGCTCGGCATGGACGCGCCATCTGCCGTGATTCGACTGGCAGAGCAAGGGGTATTCTTTCGCTCTCTCGCCGAGCGGGTTTTCCTGGTGTGTCTCGCCTTCCGGGATCCAGCGCGGTACGGGTGGTCTCTCGTCGTCGTCGGGGAAGTTCTCGAGCAAGAAGGTGGATTCGTACTCTAGCTTTCCGGTTGGAGTCTTCAGGGGGTTGTTTTCGGGGTCTTCGTAGAAACCCCTCGCGCCCGGCTTTTCCTGCAGCTGCTCTTCCCAATTCGGGTCGAACGGGGCGATGAAGAATTGCTTCTCCTTAAACTCCTCATAGGTCATGTCGCTGATCTCTTCGAGATTGCGTGTGTCCCAGGCGTACTTAATCCAGTCTTCCACCGAGCGGCCCCAGGTATACTTCTCCACCCATTCTGGACCCAGCTTCTCGGCGATCATCAGCGAAACCTCGTAATCGGTCTTGGCCTCGCCAACGCGGTCGATGCAGTCATCAACCAGCCACACGCCACTGCCATCCATGCTGCAGCTAATGTCGTACTCCTCAAACCGGGTAGTGGTTGGCAGGATGATGTCTGAATACAGGGTATCGTTCTCCATCCAGGGGTGCTCGGTCAAAATGAGCTCGATCTTCGGGTCTCTGAGCGCCTGTATGTAGCGATTGCCGCCATTCCAGCACGTCGTCCAGCATGGGGTAGACGTCCACATCATGTGGATGTCCGTACCGCCCTCCTCCTCGGGTATCGGAAACTGGAAGGGACGAGCCTGGTCGGAGGCCGCCATCCAGGGCGAGCCGGTGCCATGCCACGAGATAGGTGGATTGAGAATGGCGTCATGAATGCGAACCTTTTGGATGAACTGGTGTGGACGGAAATAGTCCTGTGCGACCTCATGCTCTTCAAGGCCGCGAGCGGGCGCAGGTTCTCCCCTTTGTATGGTGCTATCAAAGCCCACACGCGCCGCACGACCGGGTAGACCGGCGCCTGGCGTATAGCGGTTGCGTCCCGGCGCCCCATAACCCTGCATCCCTTCGGCGCACGCTTGAATTCTGCATGGTTCGGTTGAGTAAGTGCCCCTCATCCCAGGTCCCAGATATCCAACCAGGGAGGTTCTCTTTTGATGCCAGTTCCTGGCCAGGGCCTTAATGGTCCACGCCGGAACGCCGCATCTTTCGGCAGCCCACTCAGGCGTCTTAGGCCCATCCGGGTCTCCTGGTTCATTGCCCAGAACGTAGTCCGCGAACTTGTCAAAGCCGACCGTGTGAGTCTCGACATACTCCTTGTCATAGATGTCCTCGGTCAGCCAGACATAACACACCCCCAGGTACAGCGCCGCATCCTGTCCAGGCAGGACGGGAATCCATTTGTCGCCATGCACCGCCGCTGCGTAGTTCACGTCGGGCGTGATGTACACTTGTTCGATCCCGAGCTCGGTAAGCCAGTACTGCACCAGGCTGGGGAACTGGTCCCCAAAGGCCCACGTAGTGGTCTCCTTATCGGTCGAGTACAACATCATCTCGCAGTTCTCGGCCATGTCCATGGTCATATTGGCGCTGGGCGAGGAGGTGCCGGTGGTCTCCCATCCATTGACGTGTTTTCCACCCCAGTACCACCCTTCCCAGCTATCCGCAACCCTGAGCTGCACCGTGTAACTGCTTTGCTCATCAGGGCCCATATGCCTTAGAAGCTGAGTCATACAACCGTGGGGGCCGTGAACAACCTTGCCTTCGCCGTGTCCATCCCCCTGCGCCAGGATAGCAAAATATCCATACTTCTCATGGATCCTCTTGATCTCACTGGCGATAATGTCCGTGGCTTCGTCCCAGGATATTCTTTTGTACTTGCTTTTACCGCGATTTTGCGGGTTTGTTTTCTCTGGATCCCCTCCGGGTTCCCAATCAACCCGCTTTAGCGGATACCTGATGCGGTTGGGAGAGTAAACACGCTTCTTGTAGCTCAGGCCCAGTGGATTGGTCAGCACTTTCTCCGTGGGCGGTTCGAGAACCTTGCCGCGCACCTCAATCTTCCAGGGTGCCTGGTCCTCCACCGAGTAGCCTTCCTCTTCATAGCGCAACGGTCTTATTCTGACGATTTTGCCGTCCTTGACTTCGACCCTGGTGGGGATGCCATCTCGGCCAAAGCCCATAAAGCTGCTCCCCCGGATGACCGATTTTTCCTCTTCGAAGGCAGGTTGAAGCACCCCTTCTACCGGTACTTTCACCTCTTTGACGACCTCGACTTCTTTGGCCTCCCCTGTTGAGGTCAGCCCATAAGCCGCCCCCGCCCCGGCTGCCGCGCCCCCAAGCGCGAACCCAGCAGACTTGATAAAATCTCGTCTAGAGACTCTACTCTCTTCCTTCTTTTCTATCCCATTTTCCTTTTCTTCTGCCATTTTTTCCTCTCCTTTGTTACGACGCCAATTGCTTGTGGGCCAACAATCTCTTGCGTTGCACCCGGTGAAGCAGGCTTACGACGCCCTGGCTAACCAGAAAATGACTGGAAAACAAAATTTCTTGCTGCATAGGCCCTCCTTTGTTACTAAACGTCCAGACGCGGGGACGTGAAGCTAATGAATTAGTCGATATTTGGGGATGGTTGCCCGAGAGTTTATGCTGCGATCCAGAAGTCCTGATCTACAACCAACATCGTTCTTATCCGGTTGCACGTCTGCCTTCTTGTATTACCTGGATAAGATCTTCTATCTTACCTATCGTCGACCGCTGAGAATTAACAATTACATAGTTATTATCTCCAGAGTTCACCAAAATCATGCGCATATTCTCCATAGAACGAACCGTTCCAAGGAGCTTTTCGATCAAGCTCGCTTCAATACTGTTGTCTAAAATGACTACATTAGGTTTCGACCGGTGAATCAGTTCAAGTGAGTCTCCTGGCGTCGTAAATATCACTTCACTGATTTCACATCTGGCAACCAGATCCAGAATGACTTCCACAAATAAAGGGTTTGTGCTGATTAGCATCAGGATCATGAACTTATTCTGCTGCCCCAAAAATCTGGCACTCCAGGTTCCACTGATTAAATGGTAGCAATAGGCTCCCTGGTTGCGATAGCCTCAATCGAACCGTTTTTGTCTTTGCGAGGGGTAAGAAAAAATGGTCCCACCAGGTACCATAGGGGTACCCGATAGGACCATATCAAGGTTCTAAGGACAAACGACCGAGCCTTAGAGCATCTATTTATTGGGGTGGTTGTCTAACACTCCACCAATCCCGCCCGCACCGCATACGTGGCGGCCTCCACGCGGTTGTTAAGATGAAATTTCTCCAGGATATTGTGGAGGTGTTTCTTGACTGTGTTTTTGCTGATGAGCAGTTGTTCGGCGATCTCCGGATTGGTCAAACCGGCAACCACCAGATCCAACACTTCCTGCTCTCTGCTGGTAAGAGGCTCCGGGATAGTGTCACTGGAGGAGGAGCCAGCCGCATGCGTTGTTTGAAACTCCTTCCAAATTTGGGTGGCCATCGCGCCGGATAGGGGAGCTTCTCCCTCGAGCATACACCGGATTTGGTCCCGCAGCCTTCTGGAAGGGGTATCCTTCAACACATAGCCCTTCGCTCCGCTCTTGATGGCTTCAAATAGATCCGCCTCCTCGTCAGATACGGTCAACATGACGATCTTCACAGCAGGAAGCTCACGGGTCATTTTGGCCGTGGCTTCAATCCCATTCAAAACCGGCATGGTGATATCCATTAAGACTACGTCGGGCAGCAGCTCCCGGGCCAGCTCCAGGGCCTCCTGGCCATTGGAGGCTTCGCCCACCACCTCAAAATTATCCCAATGGTTGATGATATTGCACAATCCTTCCCGGAAAAGCACGTGATCATCAGCGAGCAGAATAGTGCACATAGTTGACCCCCAACTGTTTATTTATACCTTTGAGGTATTTCGATCTGTAAATTTGTTCCCCGGCTAACTTCGGAGGTGATGTGGATCGACCCGCCAACGCTGGCAGCCCGCTCACGCATAATGCGCAGCCCAAGATTCCCATCGCTCACCTGCTCCGGATTAAAACCATTACCGTTATCTTGGATGGTGACAAATAATTTATCTTCGCTCTTTTCGATTGACACGTTGATGCGGGTGGCTTCAGCATGGCGTCGCACGTTGGTCAACCCTTCCTGGACGATGCGCAGCAATTGTATTTCCGCCGTGGGCGATATGGACAACTTATCTTCGCCCCGTGCTTCACCGTGATAAACGAGTCTGGTTTCGATGCCCCACTGGCGTTGGAAGCGGCTCAGGCAGTCCGTAATGACCGCGATAAGATCCTTCCCCGGCACAATCGTCTTTCGCAGATCCAGCATCTCCTCGCGTATGCTGCCGTAAGCATCACGGGCTGTGTGCTCGATCTTGTCGATAGCAACCTTTACCCTTTCAAGATCCTCTTCAATCAGGGCTATTTGCGCCTCATCAGCCCACAGCCTGAGCGATCCAATCAACTGCGTTAATCCATCGTGGATTTCCTGCGCCAGGCGAGAGCGTTCTTGGAGTACAGTTATATTCCTCAAGCGATTGTTAAGCTGCACATTGCGAATCAGAACGCCTATGCTGCGGCCAAACAGCGCCAGCCAGCGCACCTCATCATTACGCCACACACGCTCATGCTCCGTCACCAGTTCCATCGTTCCCAAAACCTGATCCCCCGCTATCAGAGGGACGCAAATCAGGCTCCGGTAGTCCATATCCAGCACACTTCGACCGACCAGAGTAGACTCTGTGGCGATATCCGAGGTGTAAACGGGCCATTTGGTCCGAAAGGCCTCCGCCTGAAACCCTTGGTCTTCAGGAATGCATTCAAGCGCTTCGAGCATCGCCGAGGACACCCCATAATGAGTGATAAGTCTGAAACAGTTTGAGTTTTTATCGTATAAACGCATCCCAATGGAGACAAAATCGGTGCCTTCACGTAAGGTTTCCAAAGCATGATGGAACAATTTCTTCACAGATGGATTTTCACCCACAGCTTCAGAAATCGAGAGCAGAGCGTCGAAACTCTTACGCTGAAATTCCAATAATTCATCCTTGGCAATTACGCTTTCATCGTTCTCGG
>JBKGZM010000073.1:0-8636 GCA_046545575.1 Dehalococcoidia bacterium | reverse complement strand
GGGTGGAGGCGGTGGGGGTTTATATCTTCCCCGAACTCGGCTACTACCCCGAAAGTATGTTCGCGGTACTCACGCTACTGAGCCACCTGGATCACCCAAGGCAAATACGGGAATTCATCAATTCTCTACCTCCCACCTTCTCCATGAAGGAGAAGATTCCCTGTCCAAAAGAGGCCAGGGACGATGTAATGTCAGAGCTGGAAAGAAGAATCGATTCCCAGGAGACTTCTATTTTCGATGGTAGAGAAAAGGCAACCATGAACAGAATAGACGGACTCAGAATCGAGTGGCCTCCGCCGAAGGCGGACTGGCTTCTCATCAGACCCAGCGGCACCGAACCGATAATCCGCGTAACCGTCGAGTCCACCTCAGAGGAAGGAGCCAGGAACCTTACCACCAAAGCCGCAAATCTCGTCCGGGATGTTGTATCCAGCTTCGCCACAACGGAAACGAGGGCATGAACGGAGCACAATGAAAGCAGTAATCCTTGCAGCAGGCGAAGGAAAAAGGATGCGGCCCCTGACCTACACCAGGCCGAAGGTGATGTTACCGCTGGCGGGGAAGCCGATACTGGAGCATCTTCTGTTGGAACTAAAAGGGGCGGGGGTAACACAGTTTGTATTTGTTGTGGGCTACAGAGATGAGACGATACGGGGTTATTTCGAGGATGGAAGAAGATGGGAAGTTAAAATCGACTACGCCACCCAGCGAAGGCAGATCGGTACAGGAGATGCACTGAAGGCCGTGGAGAGAATGACCAACGAAACGTTCCTTGTGGTGAACGGAGACATGTGTGTGAACTCAGAGGATTTGAAGGGCCTGCTGGACAAAGGACCGCTCTCTTTAGCAACATCCGGGACAGACCATCCTGAAAGGATGGGGGTAGTGGAAGTATCCGGAGATTACATAACAGGCATCAAGGAAAAATCCAGGGAAAGCCGGTCCAACATAGCAAATGCGGGTATGTACTTCTTGGACAGGCGGGTGTTCGACGCGCTGGCTAAAATCGAGAGGTCGCCCCGTGGCGAATTTGAGATAACCGACGCTCTTGAATCTTTGATAAGCGGTGGACACCCCATCCGCTTCTCTACGATATCAACCTGGCTGGACCTGGGATACCCGTGGGAGCTGCTGGCGGCAAACCGGTTCTTCCTGGAACAGCTATCCCCACAAAACACAGGCACAACAGAGCAGGGAGCAACTATAAAGGGCAAAGTGTCAATCGGGGAAGGAACCCTGGTAAGGGCAGGATCATACATCGAAGGTCCGGTTTTTATAGGGAAAAACTGTGATATCGGGCCGAATTGTTTTATCCGTCCAGGCACATCAATCAGCGATGGCTGCCATATCGGTGCCTCCGTTGAGGTCAAGAATTCGATTATCATGAATGGAGCAAAGGTCCCCCATCACAGCTACGTGGGAGACAGCGTCATCGGAGAGAATGTCAACTTCGGTGCCGGGACAAAGATCGCTAACCTGAGGCTGGATGAGCAGGAGATATCGGTGATAGGCATTCCCACCGGACTGTACAAGCTCGGAGCAATCGTGGGGGATGAAGTCAAGACGGGCATAAATGCCTCCATAAACGTGGGGGCTCTCATAGGAGACCATGCCTTTATAGGTCCCGGAGCAATAGCAAATGGAGTTATCCAGCCCGGGGCAAAGATTTTTTAGGGATCGACTGTTGAATCCTTACTCACAGGAGAACATATGAGTGAAAACCGCATTAAAAAAGCTGTAATCCTGGCTGCGGGAGAGGGACAAAGGCTAAGGCCCTTCACGACACTGAAGCCAAAGCCAATGATCCCTGTGGGGGGAAAACCCGTCCTCCAGCATGTTATCGAGGCCCTCGCTCAAAACGGAATCATCGAGATTATCATAGTGGTGGGATACAAAAAGGAAAACATCTTCGACTTCTTCGGTGGCGGCGAGAATTTCGGGGTAGATATCGAATACGTGACTCAATCCCAGCAACTGGGAACGGCACACGCCCTGGCGCAGGCAAGAGACAAGGTGAAAGGCGAGTTCCTTGTACTGCCCGGGGACAACGTGATTGAAAGCCGAACGATCTCTGAAATACTGGAACTTCATCCCCCTGCAATCCTGTTAAAGAACCAGCAGGATATTTCAAAATACGGCATCGGAATCGTTGAAGACGGATATCTCCGCCAACTCGTGGAGAAACCGGAAAGCGCTGTAACCCACCTGGCAAACACCGGAATCTACGCCTTCAGCGATGAATGTTTCAATTTTCTCGACGACATTCTTGATCTCCCAGGCATCATCGACAGTATGTTGTCTTCGGGGATTTCATTTAAAGATGTCCAAACAACTGAGACCTGGCTGGATGCAGTTTATCCCTGGGATATACTACAACTCAGCGACCTCGTGCTCCAAAAGCTTTACCGGTCCTGTGCAGGGACAGTGGAGAAAGGGGTCACTATACAAGGACCAGTGTACATCGGAAAAGGGAGTGTAATAAGAGCTAATTCTTATATCGTTGGGCCCGCTGCAATAGGAGAGGGGTGTGATATCGGTCCTTCAGCTTGCATCTTCCCCACCACCGAAATCGGGGACTATTCGGTCATCTCCCCATACTCGGAAATAAGGAACAGCGTCCTGGGAGAGGGAGTAACCATAGGAACAGGGGCAACCATCCAGGACTCGGTAATCGACAGATATGTTACCATAGGGGCGAAGTTCAGCGCCACAAGCGGGGAGACACAGATAGATGCTGATAGCGAGAGGCACCGCGTAACTATGGGAGCAATGGTGGGCGAACACACCAGCATAGGGGACAATGTCGTCGTATCCCCGGGCATCCGGATTGGTCCCAAAGCGATTATAAAATCTCTCAAACTTATAGACCACGATGTGCCCTTCGAAGCACTGGTGGTCTAACAAACCAGAACTCAAGGAACACAATGAACTCAACAAACTCAAGGAACTTCCGATGTGTGGCATCGTAGGATACATAGGAAGAAGGGATATACAACCTACCCTCGTCGATTGCCTTAAACGGCTGGAATACCGGGGCTATGATTCCTGGGGCCTTGCAATAGCGGGGAGTACCATCGAGGTGCTGAAAAGAGAGGGAATGCTCAGCAAGGTCGAAGATATCCCCAGGATAGAGGGCCAGCTGGGAATAGGCCACACACGATGGGCAACATCCGGCAAGGTTTCAGAGGAGAACGCACATCCACACACTGACTGCACCGGAAGGATAGCCGTCGTCCATAACGGAATTATAACCAACTTCCTCGATCTCAAGGCAAAGCTCATCTCCGAGGGACATACCTTCCGCTCCCAGACGGACACAGAGGTCATATCACACCTCATTGAGAAATACTATCAGGGCGATCTACAGGAAGCTCTGGAGAAAGCCACAGAGGAACTCGATGGCTATTACGCCCTGGCTGCAGTCTGTGAGGATTTCGACGGGATAGCGGTAGCATGCCTTGAAATGCCTCTCAAGGTAGGCATCGGAGATGGGGAGTTCTTCCTGGCATCGGACACCGTGGCTTTCCTGGAATACACCGACAGGGAGATAACCTTTGAGGATGGCGACATTGGTGTAATAACAAAGGAAGGACCAAGGGTTTTCAATAGAGGCCGGGAGGTTAAGCGCGATGAAGTCCGGTTCCCAGGAGGGATGGAACAGGCAAAAAAAGGCGGATATGAGCACTTCATGCTCAAGGAAATCCACGACCAGCCCAGAGTGCTGAACGCCCTCCTGAAGGAATATGTCTCCTCACTGGAACCCGAACTCCTTCTCGATTTCGAGGCAGAGAACTTCCAGGACATGCTCCTCCTGGGCTGCGGGAGTTCCTACTATGCAGCGTGCTTCGGCAAGAGGATTATAGAGGAGTTATGCAACATGCCAGCCAGGGCCGAGGTAGCTTCCGAGTTCAACTATTCCCGGCCCACACTGGACAGGACCTGGGCTATAGGTATATCACAGTCAGGAGCCACGCGTGACACGAACGAAGCCCTTAAAAAAGCCAAACAGTTCGGCAGCCCTATCCTGGCCATCGCCAACAGGATCGGCAGCGAGATAACCCGCATCGCCCATGAGACCTTCTACATCAAGGCCGAGTTGGAGATATCCGTAGCCGCCACGAAAAGCTTCACGTCGCAGATTCTCACACTTTATCTTCTTGCTCTGTACCTGAGCCAGGACCATGCCCGGAAAAGAAAAGTCCTCAGCGGAATTCTAAAGATACCCGGCAAACTGGACCTACTACTAGGAAATGAGGAAAAGCTGGCTCAGCATGGAGCCATACTCGCAAACTACGATAACATCTTCATAATCTCACGGGGAATAAACTGCCCTGTAGCATATGAAGGGGCCTTGAAGTTCAAAGAAATCTCCTATATCAATGCTCAGGCGTATCCCTCGGGGGAATTAAAGCACGGGCCCTTCGCTCTTCTCACCGAGAAAACCGCCGTGATCGCGGTCGTCGGCGATGATGAAACGAGACGTCCGCTTCTCGACAACATCGAGGAAATAAAGGCCAGAAATGCGACGGTAATCGCTATCGCCCCGGAGACCGACACAGAGGTTGAAAAGTACGTGGATGTGTGCATTAAGCTTCCGGTAACCGACCCGCTTCTATCACCGGTAATAAACGTGGTAGCTCTGCAGCTTCTTTCCTACTACGCCGCCAAAGAACGCGGCTGTCCCATAGACAACCCCAGAAACCTGGCCAAGACCGTAACGGTCGAATGAACAAAACAATCACGTGGGCAAGCATCTCCGGGTAGGCTGGCCGACGTCGGCCAGCCACGGCATGTCATTTCGACCGAAGGGAGAAATCCCTGTTTCGACTGGAGGGAGAAATCCTAAGAAACAGCAGCCGCATCCGGAACGGGAAAACCAACACGGCCGATGATCTCACTATCCGCCGTAACATCCAACCAAAGGTGCAACGTATGGTAGGGCTCGCTTTCACCGTTTCGATACAGGCGGAACTCCACCTTCTGATCCTCGCCGGTCTCCGTTGGAGAAAAGGTCATCTCCTCTTCCCACTTCTCTTCATGCTCCAGCCTTATAGGATCGCTCAACTGAAGTTGCTCTCCCTCAATGGCTATCTCCACCCGGTAATCGGCTGGCTCATGCTCACGGTTAACAATTCCCACAATAACCATGCCCTCTTCATCCACCTCAAGCTCCTCGGGATAGTCCGCCGCCTTTCCCTCGGGACCCAGTATGTAGAACTCGGTGAATCTTTCGCCAACCTTGGGAGCTTGAATAACGTAAATAAGTGTCCCTATAGCTCCCAGAATAGCCAACACCAGTATAACCGTGAGCACCTTGTCCCACCGGCCCTGCCCCTTCCAGCTCGGCGACAGCGACCTCACAAATCCCCTGAAGTCGACGTAAAACCTTTCCTGTACAGGTAAGCTGTACCTGCGGTAAACAGCGACCCCTCCCATCACGAGAATGAAGATAAGCACGGAAATCAGGATGGGTTCAAGCCTTATACCCCAGGGAGTGTAGTTGAGGACCAGCCCGATAAGGGGAACCACGGCGATGCTTAGTCCAAAGCTCAGAGCCACCCTTTCGATGCCATCGAGTGACTCTTTCCGAGGGAATAGTGCTGCTATCAGCATATATCCGGGGAAGAAGAGGACAAACAGGATTCCGAGAACGATCCGGGCTGGTCCACTGGCCAGAAGAGCCAGGGGGATCAAAATAAGAGATAAAACTGCTATCAGCAGTATATCAGTCAGAACCTCTCTGTTTGTGTTTGTCATCATCACGAAAATACTGCGATTTGTGCTATCCCACTACAAGTCTCCCCCTTTAGTAAAGGGGGATTAAGGGGGATTTACAACCCTCAATCCAACTCCGCCAGCTCGTTCTTCAGTCTTTCCAGCTTGTTTTTCTGCTCGGCAAGCTTTTCCCGCTCCCTCTCAACCACATGAGCGGGCGCTTTGGAGACGAATTGCTCGTTTTGCAGCTTGGCCTCGGTGCGGGATACCTGACTCTCACTCTCCTCGATCTCCTTGCGAAGCCTCTCTTTTTCCGCTTCAATGTCCACCATCCCGCTAAGAGGCAGGATCACCCTGACATCCCTGAGTACCAGCACCTTCGCCTTTTCTTTTTCTCCTTCTCTTTCATCATCAACACGACTCAAAGGCTGAGCGCGCGCAAGCGTACTGATGGCATCGAAGTGGCGCTCCACAGGGAACTGATTGTTATGAACCGCTATTCGAGCCTCCACGAATTTGCCGGGATCAACCTTTGCCTCCGAACGCACGTTCCTGATGGACCGGACGATCTCAATAACCGACTCCATTTCCCTCTCGGCAGCATCGTCCACTTCCGAGTTATCGGAGACCGGGAACTCCGCTATCATTACAGAATCAACCTCTTGCGGGACGTGCCCGGCAATCCTCTGCCATATCTCCTCGGTGATGAATGGCATAAACGGGTGAAGCAGCCGCAGCGTCTTCTCCAGGACATAAACCAGCGTCGGCATGGGAGAAGGGCTGCTCGGATTGCGAAGCCTCACCTTGGCAATCTCAACGTACCAGTCGCAGAACTCACCCCATACAAAATCATGCACCCTGCTCAAAGCCTCTCCGAGCATGAAATCGTTGAGGAACCTGTCAACCTCTGATATCACCTGGTTCAGCCGGCTCCTTATCCAGCGGTCCTCAACAGGGACCTCAGCACTTTCGCCGACGTCAGGCAAGGGCCCTTCAAGATTGCCCAGAATGAACCTGCTCGTGTTCCAGAGCTTGTTGGCGAAATTGCGGCCTCCCTCCAGCTTATCCTCCGAGAGCCTTATGTCATTCCCCGGAGCGTTGCCAACAGTAAGCGCAAACCGAAGTGCGTCAGTGCCGTACTTGTCAGCTTCTACCAGCGGGTCAAGGGCATTGCCGCGCGACTTGCTCATCTTGTCGCCCTTCTCATCGCGGATAAGCCCGTGAAGGAAGACCTTCGTGAAGGGCACCTCCTCGGTATTCTCCAGGCTGAGCATAATCATTCGGGCTACCCAGAAAAAGAGGATATCATAGCCGGTCTCCATTACCGAGGTAGGGTAGAAATACCTGAAGTCCTCGGTGTCATCGGGCCAACCCAGGGTCGAGTGGGGCCAGAGTCCGGAGCTAAACCACGTGTCCAGCACATCAGGGTCCTGCTCGATACTCCCCGAGCCACAATGGGAGCAGGAAGTGGGATCTTCTACAGCCACAGTGATCTCACCGCAGTTATTACAGTACCAGACAGGGATACGGTGTCCCCACCACAACTGACGGCTGATGCACCAGTCGCGGATGTTCTCCATCCAGTTGAGATATATCTTCCTGAACCGCTCGGGGATTATGTCAATACGCCCGTCGACGACTGCCTGGATAGCGGGAACAGCCAGCGGCGCGATCTTCACAAACCACTGCTTCGAAATCAAAGGCTCGACCATCGTCTGACAGCGATAACAATGACCTACCGAATGGGCATACGGTTCGGTCTTAACCAGAAGTCCGTCCCGTTCCAAATCCTCAAGCAGATGTTCCCTGCAAGCGAACCGCTCCTCTCCCTGGTATGGACCCGCATTCTCGTTCAATGTGGCATCGAGATTCATGATATTGATAGATGGCAAATCCATCCTCTGAGCGATCTCAAAATCCACAGGATCGTGCGCGGGAGTCACCTTAAGAGCACCCGTACCAAATGAGGGGTCGACGTCTTCATCCGCTATTATAGGAATCTCCCGTTCTATCGCGGGTACTATCACATACCTGCCGACCAGGTGTTTGTAACGCGTGTCCTCGGGATTAACGGCAATCGCCGTATCACCGAGCAGGGTCTCAGGACGAGTAGTGGCTACGGTGACGAAATCACCCTCCCCTACCAGTTTATAGCGAATGTGATAGAGCTTGCCCTGTATCTCTTTATGCTCTACCTCGAGGTCCGAGAGAACCGTGGAACACTGCGGGCACCAGTTGGTGATGCGCTCGCCCCGGTAAATGAGTCCCTTATTGTAAAGGTTCAGGAAGGTCGTGCGAACGGCCCGAGCAGGGCCGGGATCCATTGTAAACGTCTCTCTGGTCCAGTCACAGGAAGCCCCCAGCCGCTTGTGCTGTCCGGTAATCGCGCCACGATACTTCTCCACCCATTCCCATATTCGCTTTAAGAACTCTTCCCTTCCCAGCGTCCGGCGGTCAAGTCCCTCAAGGCTCAAATCCTTCTGAACCACGAACTCAGTAGCAATGCTGGCGTGGTCGACACCGGGAAGCCACAACGTCGGCTCACCTCTCATCCGATGCCAGCGGGTAAGGGTATCCTCCAGAGCAGCCGTGAGCGCGTGCCCCATGTGAAGCTCGCCGGTTACATTGGGCGGCGGCATGATAATAACAAAGGGTTTCCTCTGGGGATCGATTTGAGGTTTGAAGTATCCCCGCTCTTCCCAGAACTGGTACCACTTATCCTCGGTGTCCCGGGGATTGTATATTTTAGGTATCTCACTCAGTCTCTGTGATGCCATTTATGCTCCCTCATGTGTTATCCACTGCTAATGAGCCAGCGCCCTCTGTGTCATCCTGTTTCATTCTACATGTCGGGCTCACGTGCGTCAATTGAACTCTCTTCTAATGAAAAACAGGCCTGAATGAGCAGGACTTCATATCCT
>JBKGZM010000072.1:0-9475 GCA_046545575.1 Dehalococcoidia bacterium | reverse complement strand
GAATAGAGTATCACGCCTGAAGTGTTGAGCTCAGCAAGGTCTCCATAAGGAGGCACGTATTCTTGATCCGTAGCTTTAGATTTGGCACTCTTAGTCAGAAGCCACTCGATCTGTTCCAGAGATTCTCGTGCCTGCTCGTGCTCAACCCACAAACCCAGGGCCTGTGCAACACCGTTAATTATGTTCTGCTCCTCAGGTATAAGAAGGGACTCTCCCTCCGTATAGTAGACCCAAACCTCCCCACGGACTTTGCCTTCTACCCTGATTTCGGCACGGAGACCGTGGGACAAATCCTGACCATACTCCCCGGAGACAAACCGTTTGCCGTCCAGTTCAATCACTCCCACCGTGATCTCTGGAAATTGCATCGCAGGCACCAAGTGTTCAACAGCGCGCTGGCAGATCTCATCAACCGATAAGTCCTCCTGCATGTCCCGGGTCACCGCATAGAGACAGGTCAACTCCTTTATCCTCTCATTCAGTTCACGCTCCGCCCTTTTTCGTTCCGTGATATTTTCAACTATACCAATTACACGCTTGTAACCAGTTGCCTCATTCTGTTCCGTAATGCCCCCGACGTCCCGGAACCATTTGTAAGCACCGTTGCTGGTTTTGATGCGGTATTCGACATCGTAGTTCTTGGCCTTGCCATTGAGATGGTCACGCATAGCCTGCATATCTCTTTCATAATCGTCGGGATGCAGTAACCTGGTAAAGTCTTCATAGGTTTTGAACATCTGCGCTGAATAGCCCAGCATTTCCGCTTTGCGATCGTTAAAGATCACATTCCCAGACGGCAACTCCATCTCCCACCAGGCCAGGTTGCCAGCCCGCAAACCAGCTTCAATACGCTGCGTTAGTTTCTTCTCTATTTCATCTCTCCGCTTGCGCTCAATCGCATAGAGAATGGAACGCACAAGCAGAGGCCCAGTTACCTCATTCTTGAGCAGGTAGTCCTGTGCTCCACGATTTACCGCCTCCATTGCAGTTCCCTCATCATCCAAACCGGTGAGAACAGTGATCGGTACATGAGGAAACTTATTACAGACACTGGACAGAGTTTCCAACCCCTGGCTCTCTGTAAGCCCCAGATCAAGCAGCAAGATATCGAAGACCTCCTCTGAAAGACGCTTTAGTCCATCAGAGAGATCATCAAAGGACTGGAGCTCGAAGTTGAATCTTGTTACTTCTTGCAGCAACTGCCGTACGAGCTCAACGTCCCCAGGGCTATCTTCCACCAACAGAATCTTCGTTGCGTTCTCGCTCATGGTAGTCCTCCTGATAAAGCCAGGGTGCTTGCATAATACATCCTTGCTGGCCCCTTTGTCAAACAGGACTCCCCCCTTGCTCCACCCCCAGGAAGGCTAAAGCCTCCCCTACCCAACCCAACTCTAAAGCGTCATTCTGGACCCCGATCCGGAATCTAGATAAAGATGTGGTGGCGGAAAGGGTGCGGCTACACCCGCTCCCCTACCCGACCGTAGGAACGGTTTTCAAACCGCGATAGTTAGGAATGGCAGGTATGGAAACCTGCCCTACGGATCTCAAATCCTCAAGATTTATCCCTTCGGTCAAAATGACATTTTCCTGACCTGCGAACGGGAGGTTGACATCAGGCTATCTCAATGGTTATGATTCACTAGATAAAAATGTATCGCGGAAGAAAATATCCCTTCAGCTATATCCTCGGCTGGTCGGTGAGCCGATATGAAAAGTTTAACCTGTGCAAGAGGCAATATTATTTCGACTACTACGCCAAGAAACACGATAAGGAAGTTTCCCCAGAGAAGCTCGAATTCCTGAAATCTCTTACCAGCATACCGCTGGAGATCGGGAATGTCGTCCATGATACCATCGCACTGCAACTCCGCCGGATACAGAAAGGCGCTAAACCTCAATCCGCCTCCGAGATGCTCAATTATGCCTCACAGCTTATGGACCGCATGGTACGCGAAAAGACTTTCATGGAGGTCTACTACAACCAGTCCGCCTCTGGCGGACAAATCGACAGCGATTACCTTAAGACCCAGGTAGAGGGATGCCTAAACCACTTTCTTCAGAGTTCGTGGTACCAATGGCTGACCAGTAACCCGGCGCACCGGCCACAGGATTGGCTTATCGAGCCGGATGATTTCGGAGAGGTTCGAATCGACGGGCTAAAGGCATACTGCAAAGTGGACTTCTTACTTCCCATTCCAGGAGGAGACTTCTACATACTCGACTGGAAAACCGGGAAAGCAGGAGGGGAAAAGCATCGCCGGCAGATGATGGGATATGTTCTCTACGCAAAGGACATGTTCCAGGCAGCGGCTGACCAAATCAGAACAGTTGTGGTTTACCTGGGAAATCCGCCTCCGGCGGGTCAGGAGCTTGTGCAAAGCTTCAGTGAGGATGAACTTCAGGAGTTTACCCAGCAGATAAGGACCGAGACGGAAGAGATGTACCAGTATTGCGAAGACATAGAGAAGAATATTCCCAAACCCAAGGAGTTTTTCCCGAAAAGGGTAGGCAACGTCTGCGCCCACTGCAACTACCAGGAGCTTTGTTTCCCCGGCCAAACCGGGGACAGTGAGTCAGATGTCCAGATTTCTTACCTGCCGGGCATGTGACTGTATGAAGGCTTTCCGGGGAGGGACCTCTTCTCCCATCAACATCTCCACGATCTCATTTGCCCGGATAGCATCCTCGATACTCACACTGAGCATAACCCGGGTCTCGGGATTCATGGTTGTCTCCCAGAGCTGCTGCGGAGTCATCTCTCCCAACCCCTTGTACCGCTGCATTTCCAACCCCTTGTTTCCAAGCTGGGTCACCAGGTCATCCTTTTCCTTCTCCGTGTAGACCCAGTGGTGTGTCTTCCCTTTCCTTATTCGATACAACGGGGGTTGGGCGATATACAGATTACCATTCATAAAGAGGTCCGGCATGTAGCGGAAGAAGAAGGTAAAAAGCAAGGTGCGAATGTGAGCCCCGTCGACATCGGCGTCGGTCATGATTATGATGCGATGGTAACGGAGTTTGGAAAGGTCAAACTGCGAGCCGTTCCCCGAATCCATACTCGCCCCCAGGGCAACGACCAGAGCCCGAATCTCATCGTGGGAGAACATCTTCTCAGGACGGGCCTTTTCGACATTCAATATCTTGCCTTTCAGAGGCAATATAGCCTGGAAGGACCTGTCTCTTCCCTGCTTGGCAGAACCGCCCGCCGAGTCTCCCTCGACGATGTATAGCTCGCGTTTGGAAGGGTCTTTTTCGGAGCAATCGGCAAGTTTCCCCGGAAGGTTACCTCCCTCGAACGCACTTTTCTTGGTAACAAGATCCCGTGCCTTTCTGGCTGCCTCACGCGCCCGGGCGGTAGTCAGGCACTTCTCCACGATCTTCTTCGCTTCCTGCGGATGCTCAATGAGGTACTCAGTCAGACCCGTGTAGACAGCGCCCTCCACGTGGTTTTTCAACTCAAAGTTCCCCAGCCTGGTCTTGGTCTGGCCCTCGAACTGGGGATCGGTCAGCTTGACGCTGACTATCGCCACCAGCCCTTCCCGAACATCCTCGCCTGTCAGGTTGGCTTCATTTTCCTTAATGATGTTGTATTTCCGCGCATAATCGTTCAGGGCTCTTGTAAGGGCTGTCCTGAACCCTGTAAGGTGAGTCCCTCCGTCAATGGTGTTAATGCAATTTGCAAAGGAGAAAGTGGACTCATTAAAGGATTCGTTATACTGGATTGCAACCTCTATGGTTGTACTATCAAGAATCTTGGAGATATATATGGGACTGGGATGTAGAGCGGTACGCTTGCGATTGATCTGCCTCACAAAGCTAAGCACACCGCCATCGAAATAGAAATTTATCTCCCGATCACGACGTTCATCACGAAACTCGATCCAGACGCCCCTGTTTAGATATGCAACCTCTCGAAATCTCTGAGCAATTACATTGAAGTCATAATCCAGAGTACTGAAGATACTATCGTCAGGGATGAAGGTTATCGTAGTGCCACTCCTGTCGGTATCCCCGATTATCTCAACACCATTGGCAGGAACGCCGTAGCGGAACTCCTGATGATGGATCTTTCCGTCACGATGCACATCGACGTAGAACCAGGAAGACAGCGCATTAACCACTGACGCCCCTACACCGTGCAATCCGCCGGAAACCTTATAAGATCCCCCGCCAAACTTGGCCCCGGCATGTAACGTGGTCATGACCGTTTCCAGCGCAGGGATATTAGTGGAGGGATGAATGTCGACAGGGATACCCCTGCCGTTGTCTGATACGGTTACGCTGCTGTCACTGTGAATGGTGACGATAACCCGATCACAATAGCCGGCCATCGCCTCATCGATGCTGTTATCCACGATCTCATGGACGAGATGATGCAGGCCGCGCTGGTCCGTGCTTCCGATATACATACTCGGGCGCATACGAACCGCTTCGAGTTCTTTCAGAACCTGAATATCACGTGCAGTGTAGCTCTGTTTAAGTTCCATTTATCTCACGCCGTTACCCACTGACTATCGCACACTCGTGCAGAAGACACAAAAAAACGAATGGTTATTCGTAAAAAGAATGATAAGTGCGGTGAAAAGGAGCGTAAAAAGCAGTGGGCTTCACGAGGTATTTTCTCTACTCTACAGAAAGGGGCAAAGCCCTTGCTCAATGCATCCACTGCATAATTATTATAGTACACAGCGTAGTTTATAGTCAATTAAATCTCGATATCCTCTTCCTCCACCCTGTCAAAGCCGGACCCACGGACCCTGGCACCATAGTCCACGCCCTCCCGAAAAGCAGAGAGATTCAGATCAAGCAGCTTCCCTTTAAATTTAGAGGAGATGGAGTTCTCGACCGCCGAGGAATCGAGGTATTTACAGAGATTGATCAAAGCTCCCAAAGCGATCATGTTCGCTACCCGTTCATCCTTGAATTTCTCTCCGGCCATTGCCGTGAAAGGAATTCTCAATATCTTGTGCCACACTATATGACTAACGAGGTCATTATCCACCACTACCAGGGCATTCTTTTTAAGTTTCCCCGCATTCCTCTCATAGCCCGCCTGGTTCAGAGCAACCATCAGATTAAGCTCCAGGGCATCGGGATAATCTATTTCCTCGTCACTGATGACAAGACCGGCCTCCGCTCTACCACCTCGAACAGCAGGGTCATAACTCTGAGTTTGAGCGACATACAGGTTCTCATCAGAGGCTATTGCCTCGGCCAATATCGTTGCCATAAGTACGATCCCCTGCCCACCACCACCTGCAATTCCCGCCTCATACCTCACTACTTCCCCTCCTTAAACGACTGCTTCAAAGAGTCCAATCTTTCTTGATAGGTGGGGGCCTCATTATCCACCAGCACCCCTATCCTTATTTTATCTTTAAGCTCTTCTTCGCTCATACCTCGTGCTTTTTCCTGTGTCACTGCGTTCTCCTTTTGCCACTGCAACATCTCCACCGGCGATTTCAATCCCACCCGCCGCCCGTACTGAACCGGACACTGCGATATTATCTCCAGCACGTCAAACCCCCTCCTGTCAATAGCTCTGCCAATGAGCCTTTCCATAAGCTTGACGTGATAAACCGTTGACCTGGCCACAAAAGCCGCCCCTGCAGCCTCAGCGAGCTTGCAAATGTCAAACGGGCTCTCCAGATTCCCGTAGGGTGAGGTGGTGGTCCTGACATCAAGGGGTGTGGTGGGGGAGACCTGCCCCCCGGTCATGCCGTAAACGTTGTTATTTATCACAATGGCAGTAATGTCGATGTTCCTTCTTGCCGCGTGGATGAAGTGGTTTCCTCCTATAGCCGTGGCATCCCCGTCCCCCATTATCACGATAACCTTGAGATGCGGCTTCGTCAGTTTTATGCCCGTCGCAAATGTCAACGCCCTGCCGTGGGTGGTATGAAGCGTATTGAAATCCGCATAGGTGGAAATCCTTCCAGAACACCCTATTCCGGAGATAAGTACAATCTGGTCCTTGCTGTACCCGCTCTTATCGATCGCTCTTAGAAAGCCTCCGAGAAAGGTCCCCAGCCCACACCCCGGACACCACATATGAGGGAATCGCTTGGTAGTACGAAGATAGTCATAGATGATATGTCTTCCGTCAGGCATATATTTCCTCTATTTTATCCAGTATTTCCTGGGGAGTCATAGGCTCATGAGCTACCTTGTTGAGGGTCTCAACCTTGCACTTGCCCTGATTAACGCGCTTCACCTCTCGCGATATCTGCCCCATATTCATCTCAGGAACCAGGATGGTGGACGAGTTTCTCATGAGCCTGGTCACCTTCCTGCGCATGAACGGGTACAAAACCTGAAGTTTCAAAAGCCCTACTTTCATACCTCGATCCCTTGCCAGTTTAACAGCCCTTTGTGCCGCTCGCGCAACAGAGCCAAAGGCCACGATATCGAGGGTGGAATCGTCAGTATAATATTCCTCTCCCCACTGCAGTTTACTGAAATCGCGGGATATCTTGTGGAAAAGCCTTCTAATAAAGGGGTCAACCTCATCGGCTCGTGTGGTCGGATATCCCATCTCGTCATGGACTAGGCCACTCACATGATATCTGTATCCCTCACCAAAGGCGGGCATCGCTGGAACTCCAGTCCCAGGATCCCTGTAAGGAACGAACCATTCTGGCGGTTGGGTTGGTCTTCGCCTGTTAACAATTCTGATCTCATTAGAAGAAGGGAGAAAAACCTTCTCCCGCATGTGTGCTATCACCTCATCCGTGACGACTATTACAGGGGTCCTGTATTTCTCCGAGAGGTTGAAAGCCTCAATGGTGAGACGGAAACATTCCTCCACGGAAGAGGGCGCGAGAACGATCATCGGGTGGTCACCATGAGCCCCCCAGCGGGCCTGCATCACATCTCCCTGGGAGGGGTGGGTGGGAACGCCGGTACTCGGGCCTCCCCTCATAACATCGATTATGACGCAGGGCACTTCCGCTACAGAGGCATAGCTTATGTGCTCCTGCATCAAGGAAAAGCCCGGACCGCTTGTGGCCGTCATGGCCTTTGCTCCGGCAAGCGAAGCGCCGATCACAGCCCCCATACTGGCTATCTCGTCTTCCATCTGGATAAAGGTGCCATTCAGGGGAGGGAGTTCACGTGCCATCCCATGCGCTATCTCCGAAGCAGGGGTAATAGGATACCCGGCAAAAAAGCGGCACCCGGCAGCGATAGCTCCCCTTACACAAGCATCGTTCCCTTGCAGCAGTTCAGCTCTTTTGCTTTCGCTCAAGACTTGGTTTTGCATCTTCCACCACTATGGCAAAGTCCGGACACATTAGTTCACACAACCCGCAGCCATCACATCCCTCGGGGTCTTTCAAAGTGGGATACCCATCCTCATCCGGTCTCAGTGCCTCTCTGGGGCAAAAGGCAACGCATATCCCGCACCTTTTACACCAGTCCCTGTAAACCTTCACCCTCTTGGGTTCTGATGTCTTCGACACCTTGTTGGTTTTGGATTTGCCCGTAGTCGCCATATTCATTCACTCCGTGAAGCCTCTATTTCTATCGTACTCGCTTCAGCCATAGGGGTCAACAGCGACTACACCAGTCTGCCCTACCCCAGTATAAGTCTTTGAGGGTCGCAGCGTTCCCTGAGTATTTGCAATTCGTGGGGAGTAGGAGGAGAAACCTCACGCGCTCTGGATACATCAACCGCAAATTCCATGTTCTCAAGCACCTGATCGGGGGTTACTCCGGGGTAACAACCCGCCAGGTACATTTCCTTTGTACTCTCATCGAAGCGCATCAGTGCCAGATTCGTAACAACCACTGACGGCCCCCCTTCGGGGAGCCCTGCCTTCTCACGCCCATCCGGTCCATTGAGCCATCCCGGACTCGTAAGGTAATCCACCTTGTTAACAAATTTTCCCCTTTGATGCTCCATGAAGATAATCGTCCTTCCCACAAATGAAGCAACATCACATGCGCCGCCGCTTCCCGGGAACCGCACTGTCGGTTTGAGATAGTCTCCTATAATTGTGGAATTCAGATTGCCGTACCTGTCTATCTGTGCCGCGCCCAGAACCCCGACTACCTGCTGACCCGTGAACTTATTTTGCATGATCGCAAAAGAATCAGCGAGTCCACCATTTGTTGCGGTCCAGAACATGACCCGCGGATCCCCTACTGTCAACGGGACTTCCTCAAGTTCGGAATCACTGCCCCCGTCTCAAAGAAGATAACGCTATTGGGAGCACTGATATGCTTCGCAGCCATCGCCGCAAGCATCGATATGCCAGTTCCGCAGAACACGATGTCGCCATCGTGTATCTCACGTGCAGCGGCCACTGTCATCATCTCTCGCGAAGTATAGTCTGCCATTGTTCTTTACTCCTATCCCCTGTCCAGATTCACGGCATATCCCGTCCGGGTGTCCGCTTTGATTATGTCAAGCCGTTCCTTCCCTATCAGAGAGAGCAACTCCTCATGTCCATCAACTCCATGGACAAATCTATCGAGATATTCCTTATATTTTTGATCGTCAGCAGCCCACTCCCGGTACTGATTGAGATAGGCCGGGTCATAGTCGTAGTACCGGTAGCAGGCAGTAGGATAAGCACCGTACGGTACGTGAACCACAGCATCGACGCAGAAAAAGGGAAGCTGATTCTGGTCGGGGTCCTCCCGCAGCTCACCGGAATCCACCAGTTCCTCACAGGTAACGATAAGGTGCCGGGCCGACTTGGCCTGCTCCACGTCCGCAAACGTAAGCCCCTTTATGCGGGCTGTCCCCCCGGGATCCGCCTTCTGGGCATGGATGATGGTAACATCGGTAGTGATAGCCGGAAGCAACACCACCTTCGAAGCATCTCCCCAGGAGCCAAAAGGGTTTTCCGTAACTATCAGTTTCTCATCCGGAAGCCTCGGATCCGTTTTCCTCTCCTCGGATGAAAAGCCCCATTTATCCACTACGCTGGTGCCCAAACCCGACCGTGTGGGCAGGAAAGGAACCCCCATTGCCCCGGCCAGGAATCGCAAGGTCATCTGATAGTTTGAGTAATCCTCAACTTTGACCGTTCCCTCCTGAACGGCCTTTCTGAACCGGATGCAGGTCGTGGCAAACCTTCCATTCGCCCCATATGCGAGTTCCAGTTCTCGAATACATCCCGCCCCGATAAGCTCATCCACTCCCTGGCCATTGGAGTGTGCATACAGGTGCAAACCTTCCCTCTTCTGGCGAATGATCTCATAGACGGCTGCCATGGGATTCCGATTGACGGTAAATCCGCCTATGGAAATATGACATCCGTCGAAAACGAATTTCTCAATCGCCTCTTTGAGCGACATCACCTTACCATTGTTATTGCTCATAACACTGCACTCCCATCTGTCCAAAAGTTGGTTGCACGTCCATTATACGAAACGGCAAGACTGACTATTACCTTACCACGTACCAACCACCGTGTCAAGTCATTTAACTAGGTAACCGAACTGGGGGTTGTTGAGTCATTTAAAA
>JBKGZM010000071.1:0-9702 GCA_046545575.1 Dehalococcoidia bacterium | reverse complement strand
GGATTTGATGGATTTCCTTGCTAGAACACGGTTTCAGTCCCTTTCTTGAAGAAAGGAGAGGAATTGTGGCGACCTTTATCGTTGAACGTGAGGTTTTATGAAAGGCGACAAATTCATCATTGAACAGGGGCACATTGATGCCGCGGAACAACTGACAGGATTGCTCCTGCTGGAAATCGAAAAGAGCCAGGGTAAATTCATCGTGACCATCGGTGGTGAATCAGGAAGCGGCAAGTCAGAGATAGCCGTCTCCCTCTCAAAACTCCTCTCTGAGAAGGGTATAGAAAATGTCATCCTCCATCAGGATGACTATTTTGTCTATCCCCCCAAGACCAATGCTAAAATGCGCAAGAGGGATGGGGCACATATAGGCCCATCAGAGGTTCGCCTCGACTTGCTGGATCAAAACCTCCGCGATATCATAAATGGGAAGAAGGAGATCGAGAAACCTCTGGTTATCTTCGACGAGGACCAAATTGACCAGGAGACAATTGAGGTGGATAGTATAAAGGTAGTGATAGTCGATGGAGGATACACTACTCTACTTAAAAACGTGCATCGGAGAGTGTTCATCGAGAGAGATTATAAGGACACCCAGCATATACGCAAGCGGCGTGCCAGGGAAGAACAAGGCAGGTTCCTGGAGAAGATACTGAAAAAAGAGCACGAAATCATAGCAAATCATAGAGAGCAAGCGGACATTATCATCACCAAAGACTACGGAGTGAGAAAGAATGGCAAAAGGCCGCAAAACCAAGATTAAGAGCATTTGTATGCTGAGTACCCACGGCTACTTCGACCCCGTTCCCCAGTTGGGCAGAACGGATACGGGAGGGCAGGTAGTATATGTGCTTGAGCTTTCCAAGGCCCTCGCCAAGCTGGGCATCAAAGTGGACATCTACACCCGCTGGTTTGACCGATCGCGACCACAGGTTGAGCCCGTCCCTCGATATCCAAATGTACGGGTCATCCGGATTCCCGCTGGCCCCTGGGAATTTATACGCAAAGAGGACATCTACAATGTTCTCCCCGAACTCTCCCGGAACATGATTACCTACATTAAAAAGAACAACTTAGGGTACGACCTGTTCCATGGCCACTACGTAGATGCAGGGATTGTTACTCTGGACGTATCTCAAGCATTCGGGAAGCCAGCCTTTTTCACAGCTCATTCACTGGGGGCCTGGAAAAGGGAGCAAATGGATGGAGACCCCGAGGAGATGGAGAAAACGTTCAAATTTTCCCATCGCATATCAGAGGAGCTCCGCATCTTCAGATCGGTCAATGCACAGACGGTTACCACCGAAGTTCAGAGAGAGAAACTGAGAACCTTATACGGTTTCCATTCCAGAAACATAGCCGTGATCCCGCCCGGGGTGGACACCGACAGATTCAGGCCACTTCAGGAGAATGAATCCGAGAAACAGTTGAAACTGCCCGACAAGTACATCCTGTGTATAAGTCGGATTGACTCCAACAAAGGACACGACTTCCTGCTGTATGCATTTGATACTATAAGGAAGGAAATAGAGGATGTTCACCTCGTTATCGGCGGCGGCTCTCCCGAGCCCAAGCAGGTCGAATCAGAGGTTTACGCAATGATGAAACAAATTGTTGATGAAAGGCAGATGCAAGACAGGGTCCACCTTCTGGGATATGTGCCTGATGACCTGATGGCGCCATACTACCGGCATGCCCAGATGTTCGTGGTGCCGTCGAAATTCGAGCCCTTCGGCATGACAGCCTTGGAGGCAATGGCCTGCGGCACGCCCGTAGTGGCCTCAAGCCTTGGAGGCCTTAAGAATGTCCTGTCCGACGGTAAAACTGGCCTGCTGGCTGACCCATCAAATCAGGATGAACTGGCAAAAGCGATGGGCAGGCTGTTGAAGGATAAAGCGCTGACGGAGAAAATAGGTGATGCGGGACGTGATTTTGTGCAAAAGACATACAGCTGGGATTCGATAGCCGATAGATTTATTGCTTTTTACCAACACTATATGTAACTTGATTTTAGAGTTCAGGCCGATAACACGGTACCATTTCATGCTTGATTTAAGGAGAAAAGAGTAGTGCAACTAAGTAAAATCGATCCGGAAACGGCGAATCTCATCTCACAGGAAGAGAAGCGCCAATGTACCAACATCAACCTCATCGCCTCCGAAAATTACCCCAGTGAGGCTGTTCTCGAAGCACAGGGTTCGGTGCTGACCAACAAATATGCCGAGGGCTATCCCGGGAGACGTTACTACGGGGGTTGCGAGAACGTAGACGACGTGGAGGAATTAGCCGTAAAACGTGCTAAGGAGCTTTTTAGCACTGAGCATGCGAACGTTCAGCCCTATAGCGGCTCGGTGGCCAACATGGCCGCTTACATGTCCATGATCGGCCCCGGCGACACCATCATGGGCATGCGCCTGGATCAGGGAGGTCACCTGACACACGGGAGCCCGGTTAGCTTTTCAGGAAAGCTCTACCACTCCGTCTTCTACAGCATCGATCGCGAGACCGAGATGGTTGACTATGACGAGGTCGAGAGGGCAGCCATCAAAGACAAACCCAGTGCCATAATAGTAGGTTCCAGTTCCTACCCGCAGATATTGGACTATCAGAGATTCGCTGAAATCGCGGATAAGGTGGGGGCCAAATTGATAGTGGATATAGCTCATGAAGCCGGACTGATCGCGGCCGGGGTGCACCCAAGTCCGGTGTCCTATGCCGATGTAGTAACTTCCACCACTCACAAGACACTGAGAGGTCCCCGGGGCGGCCTGGTCCTGTGCAAGGAGAAATACGGGGCATCCATAGACCGCACCGTGTTTCCTGGCCTCCAGGGCGGCCCTCTGATGCACATCATCGCAGCGAAAGCGGTGGCCTTTCTGGAAGCCAGTCAGCCGCAGTTCGTCGATTACCAGAAAGCTGTTCTGGAAAACGCCAGGGTGCTCGCCGAGGAACTGAAGGCCCAGGGGATACGGCTCGTAACCGGCGGAACGAGCAACCATCGCGTCCTGCTTGACCTTACCAGGATGGGGATAACCGGTAAAGAAGCGGAAGAGGCACTTGGTCAGGCAAACATAACCACAAACAAGAACGCCATCCCCTTTGATCCCAATCCTCCGAACGTCACCAGCGGAATCAGGCTCGGCACGCCGGCAATCACCTCGCGTGGATTCGGACCGGATGAGGTAAAACGGATAGCTCAGCTAATAGTCGATGTGCTATCGCATATCGATGATGAGAAAACCCACCAGCGCGTTCGCCAGGAGGTTCAAGAAATGACCAGCCAGTTTCCCGCCCCTGGCATAAATCAGTAAAGCAGGGAGGAGAAATGGCCAATGCTGTACTGGTAAACGATATGCTGCGAGGATTCCTTGAGGAAGGGCATCCCCTCTATGGCGGTATGGCAGTGCGGCGCATTATACCAAACGTTCAAAGGCTGATAAGAGACGAACTGTCCAAAGGAAGCAAGATACTCTTTGTCTGCGACACTCACGCGCCGGATGATGCCGAGTTCGAGATGTTCCCTCCACACTGTATCGCCGGGACAGAGGAATCCGAAATTATCCCTGAACTTGCGGATTTCGAAGGTGAGCGCATCCCCAAGACCCGATACAGCGGTTTTTTCGAGAGTGCACTGGACGAGAAACTACATCAGTTTGCTCCGGAGAAACTGATCATCTGTGGCGTATACACCAATATTTGCATTCTGCACACAGTCGCCGATGCACGAAACCGCAACTATATTGTTGAAGTGCCGGAAGACTGCGTGGCCTCAATGGACGAGCATGCCCATTCCCTTGCCCTGGAGCACATGGAAAAGATACTCGGTGCAAGGGTGTTGAGAGCCCCGGCACCGGAGGTCCCAAAACCAAAGTTCGATATCCCCGAGTCAGTTCTCTCCGGCGAGACCGCCGACATATATTTCGTCCGAACCAGAGAGATCCTGGAAAAAGAGAATTTAAACCCCGTTGCGACAATGGAGGTCTTCCCGGGCCATGACGGGCTCCTCTGCGGAATGAATGAGGCCTTAACCTTGTTGGAGAAAGTCCTGCCCAGTGAGAACCGTGAGGTATGGGCTCTTTCTGAAGGAGACAGATTCCAGAAAAAAGAGGTTGTGCTTCGTATAACAGCTCCATACCAGAGCTATGCCATGTACGAGACCGCCTACCTGGGCATGCTTTCGCATTGCAGCGGCTGGGCCACTGCGGCCAGAGAATGTGTAGAGGCGGCTGAAGGCATCCCGGTTATCAGCTTCGGTGCCCGCCACGTTCATCCGGCGGTTGTCGGGAGAATGGAGTACGCGGCTATTGTAGGGGGTTGCGTTGGGTGTGCAAGCCCAGTCGGTGCTGAACTCGCCGGACAAAACGCAATCGGTACCATCCCACATGCGCTCATTCTGGTCATGGGAGAGACCGCCAGGGCCACACTGGCCTTTGATAAATACATGCCCGAAAGTGTATCAAGGGTTGCACTGGTAGATACCCTGAAAGACGAACCCGAGGAGAGTGTCAACGTAGCACAGGCCATGGGAGGAAAGCTCGAGGCAGTCCGGCTTGACACACCTCCGGAAAGAGGAAGGGTTACACCTGACCTGGTAAAGGAAACCCGGGCCAGGCTGGATTTGGCTGGATTCAAAGACGTAAAGATATTCGTGAGCGGCGGCGTCAGCCAGGAACAAATCAGGAATCTTATTGAGGCCGGTGCCCCTGTTGACACGTTCGCTGTAGGCAGCGCGATCAGCAATGCAAAACCCATAGATTTCACCGCCGACATTCACGAGGTTGAAGGCGAGCCCATAGCAAAGCGTGGTAGAATCCCCGGTATTACCCCCAACTCGCGGTTGAAACGGGTGTTATAATTAGAGTAAACTGATTCCACAAGGAAGGGGCCTATGAAGAGGGGAAAGCAGACTTCGCCAAACGCGTCCACTGGTATACAGCCCAAGCAAGCGCTGGAATACCTGGCGAACGCTGTCGAGGATGGACTGATCGTTGTGGACAGGGAGTACCGGGTTTTATTCGCAAACTCGGTCATGCGCCAGAGAGTGCCCCAGGAATCTCAGCGCGTCGAAGGCAAACGCTGCTACAAGGTATTCGAGCACAGAAACACCCCGTGCGATACTCCTTTGTGGAGATGTCCTCTGTCAAAAGTTCTTCAAAACGGTAATTCAGCGACATTAGTACACCCCGACTATAAGGCACATCACGAAGGAAACACGGCACAGCACATCAAGATCACGATGCACCCGCTGCACGACCAACAAGGCAATATCGGTGCGGTTGCGGAAGTGAGGAGAGACGTCACGGCTGAAAGGGAGATGGAGAGTCGGATAATGCGCGGTTATCATCAACTCCAGGCGCTAGGCCGCATATCCGATGCCGTGAGCGGACTGCGGAACCTGGACGCCGTCCTAAACGTGTCCCTCAATGCTGCGCTGGAGATAATCGGCGGGGCGGTGGGGGGTATACTCCTCCTCGATGAAGAGTCGCAGACCTTGTCATATCGTGTATATCGCGGCCTGTCCCCGAAATACGTCGAACAGATGCGTATGGCCGTCGGGGAGGGAATAGCAGGGATGGTGTCTCAGAATGGTGATCCAATCCTGGTGGAAGACATATCGCAGGATCCACGAGCGGCTTACCCCGATGTTGTAAGCACGGAGGGCCTGAAGGGATTCCTCAGCGTCCCCTTAAAGGCAAAAGGGGAAGTTGTTGGGGTAATGAATGTCGCAAGTCACGAGCCAGGGAAGTTCAGCACCGAGGATATGTACCTCCTGGGCTCTATTGGCTGCCAGGTCGGCATCGCAATTGAGCAGGCGGGTTTATATGAAAGGCTGGCTCACCAGAGGGAACGACTAAGGTCACTTTTGCAACATTCCCTTACCGCACAAGAGAATGAGCGCAAGAGGATTGCCCGTGAATTACATGATGAAACCAGTCAGGCCATCACCAGTGTATCCCTTAACCTGCAGGCCCTGAGTTCCACCGCTGAACTCAAGGGCATCACCGATCCAGACTTCCTGGGCGTCCTTGAGAAAACGCAGTCGCTTGCTACCCATGCCGGTAACGAGATAGTGAGACTGATGAAGGAACTCCGCCCCAGCCTCCTTGATGAGCTTGGACTCACAGCGGCGATCAACCGTTACGCGAGGAATGCGCTCGAGCCTCACGGATTAGAGGTAAATACGGAATTCACAGGTGTGGATGAGCGCGTCCCTTCAGAAGTCGAGGTAACCCTGTTCCGTATCTCTCAGGGCGCAATAGGCAATATCCTTGAGCATTCTGAGGCAAAGCATACCGATATTACGCTGGAGTGCAACAATAAGGAATGTACTCTCAAGATCAAGGACGACGGAAAGGGGTTCAACGTAAACGAGATTACGAGCATTGATCCCAGCGGCCGCGGGGCGGGGTTGTTCACGATCAAGGAAAGAGCAAGACTTGTAGGGGGCGCCTGCAACATTGCGTCACAAAAGGGTAGGGGAACGGAGATTACGGTAAAGGTTCCGCTCCGGCAGGATGTGACGTATTATGAGGAAGATAACGGTTCTGATAGCTGATGACCACACCCTGGTGAGGGACGGAATTCGCTCTATGCTGATCCCTATCGTGGATGTGGAGGTGATTGGTGAGGCATCGGACGGAAGAGAGGCACTGGCCAAAGTCAAGGAACTCCACCCCCAGATCGTGCTCATGGACCTGGCCATGCCCTTAATGGGTGGACTGGAAGCCACACGCCGGATATGCAAGGAATTCCCGGATACCAAAGTACTGGCACTGACCCAGTATGACGATAGGGAGTATGTGCTACCGATTATCGAGGCGGGAGCACGCGGTTACATCAGCAAGATGGCCGCTTTCTCCGACCTTTCCCTGGCTATTCATACCGTTGCAGACGGCGGTTCTTTCCTCTCATCCGCAGCCGCAGCGACCCTTATCGACCGCTATCAGGAGAGAGCCGCCACGGAAGTAGACAAGGACCCTTACGACCAGTTGACTGAGAGGGAAAGGGAAATTCTCAAGCTGGTTGCCGAGGGACATACAGCAAAGGAGATCGCGGATATGCTGGTGATCAGCCTGAGAACAGTGGAGGCCTATAAGACCAGCATAACCCGCAAGCTGGACATTCATAATAGAACAGACCTCATAAAGTTCGCCATGCGCAGGGGCATTATCACGCTGCAGTAGGGACAGGCCTCTAGGCCTGTCCGAAAAAGGGCGAATTTATTCGCCCCTGCCCTTATCAGGATTTTTCCCTTCGTCGAAACAGGGATTTCTCCCTTCGCTCGAAATAACATATGTCCGAAGAAGGCTTATTAACGAAGGGGTAGGCTGGCCGACGTCGGCCAGCCTACCCCTTACGAAACTGGATTCCGGCTTTCGCCGGAATGACGGTTAGATATGGGCGGGGGATTCATTCTCCGCCTTTGCCCCTTTGTGCCTCTGTGCCCGATTTCTTCCCGCAAAATACCGAGCCTCTACAGCAAACATTACCGTAGAAACCGCATACATGGGCCCTCGGTATCCTCTCTTTTATCCCCGTCGAAGGCGGAGTATTATCCTTTCACAAGGATTAAAGCTGTTGTTCTCTGTGTAAGGAGGATATATGTATACAGCACTCAAGGAGAGCCAGACGCATGCTCGCAGGAGGGAGCCGTCCTTTGATCACAGCCTCATGCCGCCGTGCCAGGCCGCATGTCCCCTGCACATGGACATCAGGGGATACATCGACCTGATAGCCCAGGGGAAGGTGATGGAAGCACTGAAGGTCATACGGGACGGCAACCCGTTCCCTTCCATATGTGCCCACGTATGCACCCATCCGTGCGAGGAAAACTGCCGCCGGGCTGAGCTCGATAAGCCACTAGCCATCAGAGCGTTGAAACGCTTTGCTGTGGAATTCGGCGGCGACCGGATGGTGCGAGCGGAAGCGGAAACAACCCAGAGCGAGAAGGTGGCAATAGTCGGTTCCGGTCCCGCGGGGCTGTCCTGCGCTTACTACCTTCGAAAGCTCGGCTACCCCGCAACCGTTTTCGAGGCGAATTCAGAGCTGGGAGGCATGCTGCGGGTGGGCATCCCGCGGTACCGTTTGCCACGTGAAGTGCTCGACGCCGAAGTGGAGCGGCTCATTCAGATGGGGGTGGATATCAGGACGAACACACAGGTCGCCTCTCTGGACCTGCTATCCAGCATGGACTATCGTGCCGTTTTCTTAACGATAGGGGCTCACCAGAGCCTCAACCTGGGCATAGAGGGAGAAGACAGCCCGGGAGTCATCGACGGTGCGACGTTCCTGCGTGAGGTCAACCTGGGACTCAAGCCGGAGCTGGGGGAGGACGTGGCGGTGGTGGGGGGAGGAAATGTAGCCATCGACGCCGCTCGTACCGCTCTCAGGCTCGGAACTCAGAGGGTCTCTATCCTCTATCGGCGCAGTCGAGAGGAAATGCCCGCTGATAACGTCGAGATAAATCAGGCCCTTGAGGAAGGTGTGGAAATTCTGTTCCTGGCTGCTCCAACCAGCATAAAGAGGGTGAACGGGAACCTGGAGGTAACGTGCGTGAAGATGGAGCTTGGGGAAGCCGACAGCAGTGGCAGGCGTCGACCGGTGCCGGTTGAGGGGAGTGAGTTCGGTATGAAGGTCGATGCGATGATTGCCGCGATCGGGCAGGCTCCTCAAATCCCAAAGGACTTTAGCCTCCGTATAGGGAGGGGTAGTACCATCCAGGTCGACCCGCTCACCCTCTCCACGAACCGGCCAGGGGTCTTCGCCGGTGGAGATGCTGTCACCGGACCGGCCACAGTTGTCCAGGCTTTGGCCACGGGCAGGCTGGCCGCGAACCGCATCGACGAATACCTGCACCACAGATATCCGTTCAGCGTAAACGAGGAGAGAGAATCCCTGACAGGCCACCTCCTCTCGAGAACATCGGAGGTGATAAAGAGGACCGAACGCGTTGACCCGCCGGTCCTGGCCCCGGAGGCAAGGACAAAGGACTTCGCTCCGCTGGAAAGGGTCTATGATTGGGAAACGGCCGTTGACGAAGCGAGGAGATGCCTCCGCTGCGGAATGGGAGCGGAAATTCTCTTTCAGGATAAATGCGCAAGTTGCTTAACATGCATCAGGGTCTGTCCCTATCACGTGCCATATCTGGACAGCGATGGCACAGTGCAAATACCTCCAGATCAGTGCCAGGCCTGCGGCGTGTGCGTAGCCCAATGCCCTGCCAGAGCCATCGTACTCAGGAAACCCTATGACCGCCGGCAGGTAGCCGAGGAGCTTGAGCACGTGGCGCGGGTAACATCAGGTTCCAAATCTAAACCCCTGATTGTCGGCTTCTGCTGTCAGTACGGGCTATTCGGCACAGGTGCGCTGTCCGGACTCTGGAAGCATGCGAAAGCCGGAATAGGAATAGTGCCTGTACTGTGTGTAGCCAAGGTAGAAGCTGAACACATACTGCGCGCTTTTGAGCTGGGTGCAGAGGGCGTCTTCATAGCAGGATGCGGTGAGAAGTGTGCCCGGGAGGAGACCGCCTTCTGGGTGCAACAACAGGCGGAGAAGGTCAGAAAGGCGCTGCGGCAGCTCGGTATGGACCCGGAGCGCCTTCAGGTCTTCAATATCTCGGATGAGAACGACGACCCGGTTACAGCTCTGGATCAATTCACGGAACAAATCGGCGGCCTGTGCCTGGCCGCCGCAATTAGAGAG
>JBKGZM010000070.1:0-9727 GCA_046545575.1 Dehalococcoidia bacterium | reverse complement strand
CTAAATTATATTCAATATGTTGTGCCTGACTGCTCCTTTGGTCCCGAGTTCTGTAGTTACAACTTCGGACAGGGCTGCTAAGCGCTGGCGGGAGATGGTTGGCTTACTTTGGATTGATGCTTCCCATGACTATCAGGATGTAAAGCATGACCTTCTTTCTTGGAAGCGATACCTATTGCCGGGCACCATAGTTGCTCTTCACGACTGTGATAAGCCTGGGCCTGCCCAAGTTGTTGAGGGATACCTTAAACACTCCAGAGATTTCACCATCATGCAGTCTGTTGACACCACAGTAGTGGCGGCAAAGGAGAAATGCATACACTATTGAATTATAGATTCTAAAGATGTTGGCCGATGTAAGCGTTGTGGTAAGGTAAAGGATTTCCGGGAGTTGCGTCGAGAGGAGTCACGGCGCAAGGGATTAAAATCACGGAAGGGTGGCAAGGTGCATCATGATTAAAGCTGTATGCTTTGACTTAGGAGATACCTTGATAGCTGAAGAAACCGTTATCCATAATCGCTCCGGAATAGCTATTACTGCTGATGTCATCGAGGGTGCATTTGAAGTTTTGGAAGCTCTCAGAAAAGAGGGTTATAGGATTGCCATGATAGCCAATGGAGATAGTGCCGGTGCAGGGAACATTTTGAAAGCTACCGGCTTACAACATTATTTCGACGCCATGATAATTTCTGAGGAGGTGGGCATTGAAAAGCCCTATCCAGAAATTTTCAAGACAACATTGGCAAGGCTTGGCATCAAAGCTGCAAATGCCGTTATGATTGGCAACAGGATTGATGCGGATATTGTTGGGGCAAATAGATCTGGCATGAAAAGTGTGTGGTTCAGATGGAATCCCCGTTATAGTGATGCGATACATAGCAGTGAAGGGAAACCTGATTTCATAATCAATAGCCTCTTTGAGTTGCCTATGTTGCTTGCCTAAATGTAAAGGCCTATCGCAATTGTAGCTTGACATTGCTAGGACCGGGATACTAGGAAGGTAGTGATGAGAAAGTGGTAGTGTTGTTGGTCGTAACCAATGAGCAATCTGGATTAGATATTTATAGCCAGGAAATAGCCAAGAGATTGGATGTCAAGAAAATCACCACTAGGAGGTATCTCTCTATAGCACAGGCTTATAAGCTGGCAAGGTTTATCAAAGGTCAGGGCAGCATTGTTCATCTGCCAAATCAGCACTTTGCCAGGTACGCCCTATTTCTTAATCAGCCATTTATAGTTACGGCGCATGACCTAGTGCGATGTTGCTTTAATTTTGTCCCGGAAAACATGAGCGAGAAAATAGGGCTCAGACTTGACACAAGGTATATCAAAAAGGCAAGCCACATAATAGCAATATCCCAAACCACTAAAAACGACTTGGTCAAGTACCTCAACATACCAGAAAGTAGGATTAGCGTAATCTACAATGGAGTGGACCATAATATCTTCAAACCACATGATGTGAGGCTCCTTGATAAGCCTTACATACTGTATGTCGGCTCAGAAAGGCCGCGCAAAAACCTAGGCCGGCTTTTTGAGGCGTTTGCTACGCTAAGACACAATTTCCCCGAGTTAAAGCTAGTGAATGTTGGAAGCCCAGGAAGATCCAAACAGTTCCGAAACGATACGGTGAAAAAGTTATCCAGCTTAGGGATAACTGAGGATGTCATTTTTGTTGGTCATATTTCTGAACTGGACCTAGCCTACTATTATTCCTCGGCTGCCTTGCTTGCCTATCCCTCACTGTATGAGGGTTTTGGTCTTCCACCGCTTGAGGCCATGGCTTGTGGTTGCCCGGTAGTAACATCTAATACCTCTTCATTGCCAGAGGTAGTAGGCCAGGCAGGCATCATGGTTGACCCGCACGATACTGATAGCCTGACTCAAGCGATGAGGCAAGTTTTAACTGATACTGAAGTAAGAGATAATATGATTAGGAAGGGGTTGGAGCAAGCAATGAGGTTTTCATGGGAAAACACAGCCAAGCAAACACTGGAGGTCTATAAGATGGTAGGAGGTGCCTACGGATTGGGAACAATACTACAAAGAAAGGCCGCTCTCTCTGGAAAGGTATATCAATAATATATGGGATCATAAACCCTTGTTAATTGAAGTAACATCCAGCGGGCGGAATATACTAGAAGTTGCTACTGGAACCGGAAACCTGAGCATCTTTTTATCACACCTCGGTTATAATGTGGTATCAGTCGATAACAGTGATGGCGTATCAAAAATTGCACAACACAATGACGCCAACTTCGGTGAAAAGGTGACTTTCAAGAAAGCCGATGCCTTCAATCTGCCATTTGATAATGACAGCTTTGATGTTTGCTTCTCACAAGGTTTTTTCGAGCATTTCGCTGATGATGATATCGGAAAACTGCTTTGGGAACAGTTACGGGTTTCCAGGAAGGTCCTCTTTAGCGTCCCTTCATTTTGGTACCCCGGGCAGGATTTTGGTGACGAAAGATTAATGAAAAAAGAGGATTGGCTGAGGATCCTCCCTGAATTCAAATTAGAGAAGGCTAGTTATTATAGCGGGAGAAAAGGTAGCGAAGAACATCCAACACAAATCCTTTTCAAGGTAATAAAGTGAACCGAGAAACTAGGCATATCTCCTGCCCCCAGCAGCTTCTTAGCACCACCTATATCAAGAATAGTCCGTGAGTCCACTCGTGAGGTAACGGCAAAGCTAATCCGGGTGGGGAAGTTCAGAACTCACGACATAGGGGGTATGCCAGCTTCAGCGATATGGGCATAATTTCAGTGTGCACTTTTTCCGGTTGGCTGGATGGCTATAGGCACCATGCCAAGATGCTGCAGCTTGGGACCACCCAGTCTGAGCCAATATGATGCACACTAAACCGCACATCTCTACAACCCTTATGTCAGGAGTTCTGAAGTTAGCCTTGATTAAGCCGGTGATCACATCTACCGACGGGCTCTGGGTTGCCACCTCCAGATGGATGCCGGTAGCTCGGGGCAAGCTGAGCTAATCGTCATAGGATATGCTCGACTCCATCAAAGCCGTCGCCATTAGGTCAGCCAACTCATCAATGATTAGTGTTAGGTAGGGGAGCTTCTTGTCTCCGCTCATTTCTATTGTAACCCTCAATGTTGTGGACTCCGGCGGTAGCCAATTGTTGATACCGCTTATCCATTCCCGGGGTGGTGCGGGCTACCTCTTCTTTTCCTAATAGGCATTACAATTGGCAGTTTTGTTTCATGGATAACGGAAGGATCCTCGGTTTTATCAACAATCACTCACCTTGTTACCGACCGCTTTAAAATCATGCTGTTGAACCGCCACAATTACTTCCCCGTTTCGTTACCTTCCTAACCGTGTTATACTCTGTTTACCTGACTCTCGAGCTGCAGCCACTGGATTTAGGCTTCTACAGAGGATCACGACACACCTATGCGAATACGATAGTCGGAGGTGTCTATGACCACAACAAATGAGCAAGCGTTCAATAATGTAAGAAAGTTGATCAGCGACGTGTGTGACCGAACAAACGCCAGCGAAGAGTGTCGTTTAAGATTGAGTGAATGCGAGAGAGAGCTAACAGTTCATTTCCCCGTGAGAATGGACGATGGACGAGTAAGTATATTCACTGGCTTCAGGATCGTGCATAACGACGCCCGGGGGCCAGGGAAAGGCGGCATTCGCTATCATCCAGAAGTTAACGCGGACGAAGTAAGGGCCTTAGCAGCTTTGATGACCTTGAAAAGCGCTGTTGCCAATATCCCTTACGGTGGTGCCAAGGGAGGTGTGATTTGTGACCCTAAGACTTTGTCTCAGGGTGAGCTGGAGCGCTTGACACGGCGTTACACGGCTGAAATCAGCCGCTTGGTGGGTCCTGAAACCGACATCCCAGCTCCTGACGTCGGCACCAATCCCCAAGTCATGGCTTGGATCATGGACACCTACAGCATGGGTAAAGGTTACTCAGTACCAGCCGTTACTACGGGCAAGCCAATTGAAATAGGGGGCAGCAAAGGGAGGTTTGAGGCCACTGGTCGAGGTTGTATGCTTACAGCACTGTTAGCAGCCCAACATCTGAATGTTAATGTTGACGAAGCTACGGTAGTCGTGCAAGGTTTCGGAAATGTGGGTTTCACGGCAGCCAGATTGCTTGCCGAAAAGGGTTGTCGGGTAATTGCGATAAGCGATTCAACGGGCGGAGTCTACAATTCGAAAGGCATTAACCTGGAACGTCTACATGCTCACAAAACGGAGACAGGTTCAGTAGCTAATTTCGAAGGGGGCGAAACTATAACCAACAGTGAACTCCTGACTCTACAGTGTGATATCCTTGTACCGGCAGCACTCGCGCGTCAGATAGTGGAATCAAATGCCGATTCTGTGCAAGCGAGAATAATCGTTGAGGGTGCTAATGGACCGATCACGCCTGAGGCTGATGGAATATTGCGTGATAATGGGAAATTCATTGTTCCCGATGTACTGGCCAATACAGGTGGTGTGATAGTCTCCTATCTTGAATGGGTGCAGGGTTTGCAGTTCTTATTTTGGGATGAAAGTGAAGTGAATGAGTATCTGCAGAGAATTCTCACTGATGCCTTCGAGAATTTGTGTGAGATGAGTAGCCAAGAGGGTGTAGACATGAGAACCGCAGCCTACATGCTGGCAATTCGCCGGTTGGAAGCTGCTATTATTGCTAGAGGCATATATCCGTAATTTCATGAAAACGAGGGGGTGCGTAGCTTGAACAAGGCACATAAGGTATTCAGACATGCGGCGGTCCAAATGGGCGAACTGATCGTACAGTTGTAAGAGAGGAATGTTAGGTCGGATGGATTATTTGACCGAGCAATCAATTACGTAACAAATGTCCAGATTGTTGCTTCTCGCACGAAAACCCCGTGTTGTTGCATGGCTGCAGAAGCTACGTGTCCTCAGATGGTAGATCTATTTGACGAATCTCGCCTCAATAGCTAAAATTGCTCGTAGATGCTTTCGATAGCTGGTCTTCCTACTAACTGCCGTATAACGAAAAGCTCATATGCTGACAAAGTGCCACTTTAGCTATTATAGGAACGGGTGAGGTGAATAATCGTGGTTTCGTCGAGCAACCCTCTTATTGTACAAAGTGATCGCAGCCTCTTGCTGGAGGTAGATTCACCGGTATTCGAGGAAGTTCGCGATCAACTTATGCGCTTCGCCGAGTTGGTGAAAAGCCCGGAATATATCCATACTTATCGAATCACTCCCCTCTCTCTCTGGAATGCCGCTGCCAGCGGTATGAACTCGGATGAGATTTTGGAAGTGCTGGAGCATTATAGCCGATATCCTCCCCCGCCCAATATCCAGGCCGATATTCAGGAGCTAACTGCTCGCTACGGGCGACTGATCCTACTTCATGAAAATGGTCGTCTGATATTGAGAGCCCAAGACCCCTTGGACCTTGCTGAAGTGTTGCGCCGTCGTGAAGTTCAGCCTTTTGTGGTGGAGCACGTCTCCAATGATGAGGTCTTGGTGCGATCTGACAGAAGGGGCCACCTGAAGCAAGCTTTGGTTCGCATTGGCTGGCCTCCTGAAGACCTGGCTGGATACCAAGACGGCGAGCCATTGTCATTAGAATTGAAGTCCGTAACCTCACTGGGTGCCCCCTTTCATCTCCGCCCTTATCAGGAAGAGGCAGCGGAGGCTTTTTGGGCTAGAGGCGGACCGCAAGGGGGGAGCGGCGTAGTGGTCCTTCCCTGTGGCGCTGGTAAAACCGTCGTCGGTATGTGTGCTATGAACTCAGCTAATACCTCTACCCTGATTATTGCCACCAGTACTACTGCTCTCCGCCAGTGGCGAGATGAGCTTCTGGATAAGACGACCCTTTCCCCCGAGACTATCGGTGAATACTCGGGGAAAGAGAAAGTCATCAGGCCCATTACCTTAACCAGTTACCAAATACTAACCCATAGACCCCGCAAGAGCGATGATTTCCCTCATTTCTCTCTCTTCAATCAGCGCAATTGGGGGCTAATAATCTATGATGAAGTGCATCTTCTTCCCGCACCAATATTCCGTATAACCGCTGAGCTTCAAGCTAAGCGGCGGTTAGGACTAACCGCCACTTTGGTTCGAGAAGATGGTCACGAGGAGGATGTTTTCAGCCTTATCGGGCCTAAGAAATATGACCTCCCATGGAAGGATTTAGAAAAGCAGGGTTGGATTGCCACAGCTACCTGTTACGAACTAAGGCTTTCCATGCCCCCAGAGCTGCGCTGGGAGTATGTCTCTGCGGAGAGGGCAGAAAAATACCGGATTGCTGCCGAGAATCCGCTAAAGCCTCCGCTAGTAGAACGTCTGATTTCACAACATCAGCAGGACTCCATCCTGATACTTGGCCGCTTTCTCAGCCAGCTAAATTCCCTCTCTCAATACCTCAACGCCCCTTTAATCACAGGCAAAAGTTCACAACGGGATCGAGAGAAACTATACCATCTCTTTCGGAATGGTGAAATCAACATCCTGATCCTTTCAGAGGTAGGCAATTTTGCTATTGACCTTCCTGATGCCGGTGTGGCGATTCAGGTTTCAGGAAGATTCGGGTCGCGTCAGGAGGAAGCGCAGCGCTTAGGCCGCATTCTGAGACCCAAGGCAGGTGTGAATCAGGCTTACTTCTATTCTTTGGTAACGAGGGATAGCAACGAGATTGAGTTTGCTATGAACCGTCAGCTTTTCCTAACCGAACAGGGATATCGTTATTTAATTGAAAACGTGTAGCCTATGAAGAGAATTCACAGGAATATTTCCTTGCTTCAGTTTGAAAGCCCATCCCTTCTTGAAGAGGTGCTTCAGGCAGCGGGATTGAAGGGGCAGTTTCTGGTAGTTCGGCTTAGTCCTGTCCTTCTGGCCGTGCCCAAGGAGGATTTGGAAGCTGTCCAACAGGAGCTTCGCCGCAAAGGCTATTACCCTACTAAAGCGAGAGGGGAAGATGTCTTCAGAGCAGCAGATTAGACAGTTTCTGGAAAGCTATTTTGCTTTCTATCACGCTAGCTTCCTTGACCAAATCGCCAGAGAAGTAGGCCTCACGTTTCAGTCTAAGAGAAGGAATGAGGAGCTTGCCGCCTTTCTGAGTGAGTATGGGCGAGTTAGGGCTTTGTATCAAAGCTGCACGTCAGAAGAGCAAAGGGAACTAACTCTGCATTATCTGGCTGGTTGGCAAGAGGAAATGGGCTTTTACTATGGCTTTCACTCTCGAAAATCGAGAACGGGGAATAAGGAGGCAACACTCGGCCTACTGCGGAAAGGCTTACTTTTCATGCTGCCATTCTATCGTGGTGAGAAGATCAATCCACCGAATGATATTAGTGGACTTAGTGGGCTTAGAAAGAGGCTTATACACCATCCCTTGGTAGAACCACTTATAAGAAAGGAAGGCTCACGCTGGTTGCCGCTAAATCCAATCGGCAAGCCGGAGCGAGTCCACCAAATCCCTTACCGCCACCGGGAACAGGACCTTTACCGCCTGGCGGAAAGGATACAGAGAGAACCTCTCTCCTTGACCAATAAGGGACTCCCTCACCGCCAGGAATTGAAGCGAGTGGCCAAGGAATTCTCCCTCCCGAAGGACGTGTTAGAAAAACTATCCCTTCTGGGCATGGCTACCGAGCTTTTCTATCCCACTATGCTCGGCCTTGAGGTTTCCAAGGCCAGGGAGGGGTTTTTCAAATTGACAACTGAGGAACGGCTACAGGGGCTCGGCCGTTCTCTGCCCGAATTTCTTGAATTGATGGACATGCTAAATCATCGGTTTGAGACTGAGCCTGTCGCTCTTATTCTCAGACTACTTGGGTTGGTCCCTCCAGGGGAATGGTATGACTTACAAACACTAGTGTCCTGGGTTAAGGAGCAAGAACTTTTGCCACACATCTATTACGGAGCGCGGGATTACTTTTCGGAGACTCTCGAATATACTCTCTCATTCATAGGATGGGCAGAGTTGGGCTATCAAGGTAAAAACCTTGTGGCTTTTCGGATAACCCCTTATGGCGGTGTGGCTTTGGGGAACACTGACTACTTACCACCACAGTTCGTGGAAAGCGAGGGGCGTCTGACAGTGCAACCCAACTTTGAGCTCTTGGCCTCAATACAGAGCATGTCCCTTCAAGATGCCGGGTTTTTGGAGAAGTTCGCCATAAGGACAAAAGGGGACGTGGTCAATGTTTATCAACTCAGCCAAAGCTCACTGTATCAGGCAGCGCAAGACAGCGTTACCCTGGAGGAAGTCCTGAAGTTTATTGAAGATCGTTCGGCAATAGGGATTCCGGACAATGTCCTCCACAGCCTTTCGGATTGGTGGGCTGATTTCCAGCGCATTACGATTATGGAGGACGTGGATCTTCTTGAAAACGAAGGGGAATTCTCATTTCTCCAAGGCGATGTCCCCGGTTTGCCTGTATTGGACTATAGTGGCTTGTTCAGTCGGATTGCTTCTTGGGAGAAGGGTCAAATCAGGCCTCAAGGGGAGATAGACGTTTTTGCCCTGGAAGCTTTCAAGGCCATCGCCAAGCCAGCGGGCAAGTCCTTCAGGCTCGATGCGGAGCGTCTCCGTTGCCTAAGGAACTGCTCCGAGGCTTACCTCAGTCGATTGCAGGATGTTTTGTCTCGAGCCCTCGGCGACATTCCCTATGAGCTTCTTCTCACCCTACGGGCGTATCATGGTGAATTCGGGCAAGCTAACTCAACCCAACTGCCGGTGATAGCTTTCCCAGATCCAGAGGCGATCCAATGGCTTTTGCAAATACACTGGTTCCGCAATGCTCTGGTGGCCTGGACCGGAGGCTTGGCGATCCTGCATCCTGAAAAAGCCTCTGAAGTCAAGGAAAACCTGCTCTCCATGGGCTTTGGTATAGGAGAGGGGAGCATGGTGGATGTAGCAGCGTTGCAACAGGCATCACAGGCACCCTATTTTTCCAGTTCCTTTGCTACCCCACCTTCACAAAGTGACAAAGACATTCGCAAGGTGATGCAAGCTGGTTCAAGAAGACGCGGTTATCGGCGAGGAAGGAGATAGTTGTCATTTCCTTCATAAGCTCACCATCTGCAGGGTCTATAGACAGGTACGAATATAGGGGAAAAAGAGGAGACGATTCATGGCATACAGAGTTGAGATCACCAGTTGCTCGCACGACCTAAGCATGACCACCGGGTATGCCGAAGGAAAGCTTAACAGGAGGGAATTCACCGCGTCCTGGGCGACATATGAAAGCTTGGGCGCTCTGTTTTATGATACGTGGCTTGAGGCAACACCTACACAGAACAGAGCCATTGCAAACGCGTTGAACCGCATCGACACAGTGCCAAAGCTTCCATTACAGGAACGGGGCTCCAACAAATAGGCGCAGAGGACACGGTAGCCCTCAGGTTCGAAAGTCATAGTGATATTGCTATAATGCAGGCAGTAAGGAATATTGTGAGGCATGCCGATGAGGATAGACCGAACGTGGGGTGGACCCCATCATTAGGACAGACTAGGGACTATGTTAAGGTTGCTAGGATTGGGTTCTGCACCTGCTAAAGCCTCCGATGTTAACCATTCTACTACATGAGCATTGCTGCACTTGCTAAGCACGGTCAGCTAACAATTCTCGGAAATGTTGGGGCATGATCTGGTGGATTGTAACCCGACAGTATGGCAGATTGTAGGGTGTTGAGCCACGATGTGGGATGGATATCAATAATCCTACAGATGGTCGAGTTTACAA
>JBKGZM010000069.1:0-9808 GCA_046545575.1 Dehalococcoidia bacterium | reverse complement strand
TGCTTGGAAGGCAGGAGCTCTACCACTGAGCTACTCCCGCAATAAACTCGTCTGAAGTTAGAAGCTCACAATCTGACTTCTAAATGATTTTATCACTTCGGGAGCTGCGGGGACAAGTGCAGGTTTCCAGCGGAAATCGGAGAGGTGGCCCTGGCTATTGTCAGCGTTCCTGTGGGAGCGTATAATCGTGGGTAATGAAATACAATGAATATGGCACTATGAGAAAGGGTAATCATAGAGAGATTGGCATACTGGTAATGGAGAGGGGCATAGATATAATACGTGGCAAATAGTCCGTTATACAGAGGACAAAAGTGGAGCAATTCAAGTCAGCCTTAAAGGCCTTCATTAGAGAAAGCTGCGAGATGCTTGCTGCTGAACCACGTGAGCAACGGACATGGGTTAGAATAGTCCGTGAAGGTGGTGGCCGAACTTCTTTCCCTGCAGAAACGCGGGATGATTTTTGGGCAACTCTTTTCCGGTTTCAGATGCGTAATCCAGCGAATAAAATGGCTTCGTTCAAGCCTTTAGTTAAAGATGTACAGAAAAAACCTCAATTGAGGGATACTCTTCTTGTGGACGCGGGAGGTGAGCCGATAGCGCCCGAAAGCGCTCAAGAATCGTGGCTTGAGAACAGGTTTGTTTCCCTGTTGTATGGTTATGTTAGCAGGGCCAATGGCTTTCAGTTTTATGACCGTATCTTCAATGAATTGTTCGATGCTTTTCAAAAGGATGTATTTTCTCCTGATATCACTGTTACAGAACTTAGCCCCTTGATGAACTTTGAAATGGAATCCGACCAGATACAGATTTCTGATAACTTGTGGTTGCGCCAGCTTTCGACAGATGAACTAGAGGGATGGTTGAATTCAGAGAGGCTATTAACGGTACAGCCACTATCCACACACGAACTTCTGCAATTAGAAAGTGCTGTGGAAATAATGTATCAACAGGAACGGAATTCAAAGTCTGGCTCATTTGAGGCTCGTAAGAAAGTATCTCTACTTCTTACAGCTATATGCCTTCTGACTGATGGATCTCCCCGTCTGGCATTTACGAAAAGAAGCACCTCAAGCTTTCTGACCCCAGGGCTTGGCACTAGCTGGGGGCCATTGGTTCATCGGCTTGGTCGCTCAGCAAAGGTCGACAAATCACAAGAATCAGACCTGGTTGAACTATATAGGAAGCTGTGGTCGAGTCCTAACGAGACCAAAATAAGGGTTGCACTGGAGCGGTGGAACAGTGCGGCGGACAGGGCTACAGAAGAGGATAAGCTGATAGACTATTGGATAGCTTTAGAGTCTCTATTCGTTCCTGACAGCACTGAGGAGTTAAGCTATCGTACGGCTCTCCGAATTGCTGCTTTCCTTGGCTCTGACGGCGTAGAACGTACACAGATATACAAGCAAATGAAAGATTCTTACCGTTTACGCTCAGAAATTGTGCATGGTTCTATTCGGAAACGAAAAAAGAATGTTGGTCCAACAGAGTTAATTAAGCTCTCACGTTCCTATTTGAGACAAGCCTTATTGAGAATATTGGAATCTGGCCGTCCTTTTGACCCTTCAAAACTGGAAACTCAGTTGTTGGAAAAGGAATAGGACTGGCAAAGCTAGCTGAGCATTTCTCAAGCTTTGGGTCAATATACCCATTTACCGCCCTAAGGCCCCATATGCTATACTTTCTCCTGGAAGGTCAAGGAGCGAACATGATTAACGTCAAGAAAAAGAGCGAAAAAGAGTTCACAGTAACAGTCGAGGAAGCTGGCGGCAGGTCCGAGCATGCGGTTACCCTGGATGATGAGTACTACCAGCACCTGACGCAGGGCAAGATCGAGAAGGAGGAGCTTGTGAGGAAGTCATTCGAGTTTCTCTTGCAGCGGGAATCTAAGGAATCCATTCTTTCCAAATTCGATCTCCGGATAATCTCCAGATACTTCCCCGAGTTCGAGAGCGAGGTAAAGAGGAGTTGAGAGAATGAAACTTGGAATCATGTCCGATAGCCATGATAATCTACCGTTAATCGCTAAAGCAGTGGATGTGTTCAATCGTGAGAATGTCGACCTGGTGTTGCACGCGGGCGACTTCATATCGCCGTTCACGGCCAGTAAGCTAAAGGGGTTGAATGCCAGATTTGTTGGCGTTTTCGGGAATAACGATGGCGACAAGCTCTTTCTGCTCAAAAGATTCCAGGAAGTCGGTGAGCTTTATGAGGAATTCTGGGAATCTGAGGTCGAGGGGAAAAGGATCATCATGTTTCACAAACCCGACTTTGTGGAAGCGGTTATTGCCGGCGCTAGGCACGACGTTGTCATTTACGGTCACACCCACAAACTGGATATCCGCGAGGGTTCGGCTAAAGGTGGATTGGTGATTAACCCCGGTGAGTGTGGCGGCTGGATTACGGGTCGAGCTACGGTAGTGATCCTGAACCTGGAAACGATGAAGCCTGTCGTTTTCGATCTCTAGTTCAGCCCTTCTCAGGAGAAGATGTTTCCACAATCGCAGCACTCAAATCGGTCTCCGTATGTTCCCCGCACATAGCGGCTCTTGCATTTGGGGCAGCGCATCCTCGGATGGGGATCACAACCCATCCTCTGGTGCCGAATCCAGAGCCTTAACTTCGATAATAATCCCATTGAGTCACCGTCTTTCGAGCTAAGGGCTTACCTCAAATTCTCGTCTATCTGTCCGTTCGGGAGCATATTGTCGGGATGGGGTTCGCCTCGCTCTTCCATCTGGTATCGAACGCAGTTTTTGTTGCCGACTAAACAATAATTCTCAACCCAGTATTTGTCAAGTTTGCCCTCATCGGTGAATTGCTTTATGGGGCAGCAGTAATACCATTTACAAATGCTCATTTTTACCTTTATATAGTATAACAACCTGGCTAAGGCCTGCAAAAGTCTATCGAGTTCTTCAGGAGTCTGAGCGTTTCGGGTTTGGGCTCTATCCCCTGGCTTATACTGGCCTCGGGGTGCGGACTGAAGATGACGACTTTCCCCTCGCCGAAGTGACCGCTGACAGCCGCGCAGCTTCCGTTTTTGTATCTGGCTATCTCCTGCACGTCCTTTCCAGGTGTGATGTCGGGTCCGTTCTGGTAGTATATTTTCAGTTCCTTATCCAGTCCCTCGGTGATCGGGTGTTCCTCGAGATGTATCTTCCTCTTGCCCCGGCCGCTCTTTCTGGTGTTTTCTATGTCTATGATATCCAATCCCTTCTGGTTGCCAGGGACCTGGACGGTGCCGGTGGCTATATAGGCTCCGGCGCAGATCCCGATGTAGCCTCCACCGCTTCGTATGAAGCTGCGGATTTCCTCTCTGCCTTTATCTCCCAGGGCTGGCATGTATTGCTGTGTGTAGCCGCCGGGCACCAGCATAACCTGGAAGCGTGACAGGTCGCCGTTCCTGACTTCATCGTGGTTCACCGTTGCGTAGCTGATGCCTAGTATCTCCAGGGCGTAAGCAACGTCGCTGAAGAGGACGGCTCCTTCGCCCGCGTAGACGGCCGCAACGGGTTCTTCCGTCTGATCCATTTCCTCTCGCGGGTTCGTTATAGATTTAGGCCAGTTGCTGGAGCCTGTGCCGCAACCTGTCATTATTGCACATATAAGACAGATTGTGAAGATGGCAGCTGTTCGCATATTTCTTTGTCTGTGATATCATTGTACACAAAACAATTATCGCATTATCAGTCGTGGAAACAAGGAGGGATTCATGACCACGGGTGTGTTCTTCCACGAGAGGTTCATAGAAGGCGATTGGCCGATTATCGGGAACAGATACAGGAATTTCAAGGGCATACTGGACGATGTTTCCCGCAAAGAGAATGTGAGCTTATTCAAGTCGGAGCCGATAGCTGAGGATGAGCTTTTGAAGGTTCATACGAAGGAGATGCTGGGGGCTCAGAAGAGGGCCTGGTACTACGAAGGAGCGAGAACATCGGTTGGCGGATTCGTTGAGGCCAGTGAGAAGGTCTGGAAAGGGGAAATCGATAATGCCGTGGTCTTCGACGTGGCGGCGGGCCATCATGCTGGGAGAGACCGTGCGTGGGGAGGGACATATCTTTCGTGTATCGGTCCGGCGGTTCTACGACTCAGGGAGTTGGGGGCAAAACGACTGGCCTATTTCGATACCGACTGTCACCACGGAGATGGATCGAGGGATATACTGAAGGATGACGACGACGTGCTCCATGTTTGCTTCTGTAGCTCGGACAGGAGAGAAGGCTCGAATGTATGCTTTGATATCGGCTGGAAGGTCTCGGATCAGGAGTATCTTGACAGGGTTGAGGAGGGACTGCAGATCGCAGAGGAATTTCAGCCCGAGATGATCCTCCATTTCTTCGGGCATGATACTCATAAGGACGATTACGGAAGTCGTGGACTGAGTGAGGATTTCTTTATCGAGCTGGCCATGCGGATGAAGGAGTTCACGAGCAGGGTGTGTGATGGCAAGTACGTGGTGGTGGATGGGGGTGGGGCGAACGCAAAGGTCACGGAGTATATATACCCGCGGATAATTGACGTGCTTCGGGCGTAATTAACCATGCCAGTTCATAGCAATGAATGGGTAGCTTGGCCCGCCTCAGGCGGGCCAAGCTACCCAGAAAATGTAGGGCGGCATTTCATATGCCGCCTCCGCGGGAAGTAAATTCCCGCCCTACATCTCTGTGCTCAGGCTTTCTCACCAGTGCGCAGATGTTGCGGGAAAAGCTCCTGATGGGAAAACGGTAGGACTTCTCCGGTCCCAGTTCAACGATCTCGAATCCGGCCTTTTTAAGAAGTCTTTTAAACTCTCCGTACGAGAAAAGGTGGTAATACCTGTACAAGGTCTTTTCCTTTGTTTTCCATGGGACCAGCTGGTCTCTGGACCTAAACAGGAACCTGCGCTGCCCTCTGTTCCACACCGTGACGAAGGCCTCCGCTCCTGGCTTTAACACGCGTTTTAGTTCGGCAAATGCCTTTTCTCTTTGTTCGTTACCCTCGATGTGATGGTAGGTAGCTACCGATATTGCGTGGTCGAATGTATTGTCGGGGAAGGGCAAGGATCGGGCATCGGCCGCTGACAGATGCACCTGAAACTCGAACTTGCCTGAGTATCTTATCGCCTGCTTCAGCATGGACACCGAGAAGTCGATGCCCCAGAGTTCAAAGTTATCCCGGAATAGCAGGAAGTCCGGTCCGTGGGCACAGCCGACGTTGAGGAGCCTGCCCTTTTCCCATTTCCGCGCGAGTTCCTCGAGCTCCTGCCTCATGCGGGGCCAGTGTCTCAGTCCGTACCAGCTCTCGGCTATCTGGTCGAATATCTCCCTGTTTGTATACATAACGTTTCTTTGCTACACTTGTAGTTGATTGGGTTGCTACGCTCAACTTTATCACAGTATGGCAACGAATTTGAAGTCCACACTCAGAAAGAAGGCCCGTACCATCTCCGGGGTCACACCCGTGGCGGTTATGACCAAACCCACGGATTCGTGCCCGGGTAGGTGTGTCTATTGCCCGAACTCCCCAGACGCCCCCAAAAGCTACTATGTCGATTCGCCGGCGAATATACGTGCCGTAAGGTGCGAATTCGACCCTGCCAGGCAGGTGGAGATGAGACTCAAAACCCTGACCGACATGGGGCATCCAACTGACAAAGTGGAACTCATAATAAAGGGCGGTAGTTTCACCTTCTATCCGGAGGAGTACCAGTACGAGTTCGTCAAAGCCTGCTATGATGCCTTGAACGGCTGTCAGTCTGCCAGCCTGAAGGATGCGAAGGACCTGAACGAGAGGGGAAGACCCAGGTGCGTGGCTTTCTGTATCGAGACCAGGCCCGATCTGTGCATGGAGAGGGATGTGCAGCGTCTGCTTGATTTCGGCGTGACGAGGGTGGAAATCGGAGTTCAAACCCTGGATGATGAAATTCACTGTCTTACCGGAAGGGGACATGGTGTGGAGGAGGTGGTGACAGCGACCCGCCTGCTCAGGCATTACGGATTTAAGGTTGACTATCACTGGATGCCCGGTCTTCCGGGTTCAAATCCCGAGCATGACCTGGAACTGTCGAAGGTCCTCTTTAATGATGAGCGTTTCCGCCCCGACGGACTCAAGCTCTATCCGGCTCTGGTGCTTGAGGGGACTGAACTGGAGAAATGGTATCGTGAAGGGAGGTACCAGCCTTATTCTGATGCCGAGATGACCGATTTATTAGTTGACATAAAGAATACCCTGCCCAAGTATGTCCGGGTTCACAGGCTTATGCGTGATATTCCTGGGGGGTACATCGTAGATGGCATACGTGATATGTCCATCAGGGGAGTGCTCAAGAAGCGGATGGAAGAGCGAGGTCTGCACTGCCGGTGTACGCGGTGCCGTGAATACGGTCACAGGCTCAGGGATGGCTGGCGGGTCGGTAAGCCCTTCCTGACCAGAATGGACTATGATGCCCTGGGCGGAAAAGAGGTGTTCCTCTCCTACGAGGATGAGAATGAGACGTTGTTCGGACTGCTCAGGCTGAGGTCAAACGAACCCTCTTCCCCGGACGGAAGTCGAAAGGCGTTTGTAAGGGAACTCCATGTTTTCGGCACCGAGGTTCGTTTGGGTGAAAGGGATGATACCGCGGCCCAGCATAAGAGTCTGGGTGAGAAACTCCTCAGAGAAGCGGAACGCGTGGCGAGGGAGGAGTTCGGCACTGAGAAGCTGTACATCTTGAGCGGTGTCGGAGTGAGAGACTATTACCGTGCTCTCGGGTATGACTTAGAGGGTGACTACATGGTGAAGGAACTGTGAAACCACCTGGAGTGATGCATTAGGGAGGTCATCGTCGGGAGACCCTGTCGAAAAGCTTGTCAAACCCGGCAAGCAAGGCCAGCGCTAGGACAAAATCCAAAAGGAATGCCGCTCCGCCAAAGAGGAGGGGAGGAATCCAGAGCCCATTCAGCGCAAACGGATTGATAGTCCTAAATGCGATCCATATATAACCAATACCGAATCCAAACACCCAGACCAGCACAGAAGCGGCCACAATCTTCCAGCGAGACAATCCCTGCTAGCAAGTTGCAAGGAGGGCAGCGAGGCTCGCCAGTGCAACTCCAATTATCATCCATTCCCCAACAGTTTCTGAATCCCAACCTACTGTAACAAAGTGAGAGAAGGGAGAAGCCCACACGAGTAAATAAGATGGAATGTCAACAAAAACGTCGGGAATTACCCGTGACTGCTCAGTAGCAAACGGCCACAGGAGTCTGTAGAGGGCTCCATAAATAAGGAAAGTGGCGAACCAGGCTGCAACTGCCTTTCTAAAGTTAACAGGACCGTTTAAAAGCTCATAGCCTTTCCCCCACAAGTGTTTTCTCTTCCAGCAGCCGCATTCGCCTTAAGGCGAATGCGGCTGCTGCTATCGTTATCGACTGCTATTCTGGATTCCAAGGGTCTCTAATCTATTCTCGGAATATTTCCGAAGTATATCCACTGTTGTATGGCTCTCTTTTGAAATTGCCATGCCAATAGCTGCCCGGATGAACATCCCAATCATACTCAACGTAATTGTCAAATTCGGACCAGCAACTATCATCGAACTCGTCAATCACTCTAAATCACATGCGCCTCTGGAATTATCCTTCACTCCACAGTCCTCAGCTTTAAAAACGCCGATAAGGACAGACCTTCTGGTCGTCCAGTTTAGTTTTGCCCACTATTTTTATAAAAGGCAGATATACTGTCAAGAAACCGCATCTGCTTAAGGGGAGCGACTCTGGCCATTTTCGTAAATCACTTCCGAGGAAGGAGTAAAATTATGACCAAAGCGAATACGTTAAAGAAAAATCCCAAGATTCCCCAGAGTATGTTGTTTCTCCCTTTTGATTTGGCTAACGAAGCACAAATCCAAGCTAGAGCAATAGATAAGCCAACCCCCCCGATCGTTATTGATATTTCCAGAATATCCATCGGAATCTCCTCTGTGCTCTTTTCTATCAGCACGACGACCTCACAGAGAAGAACAGCAAACTATATCTGTGAGGTCGCAGTTTCTTCGTTGAGATATTATAGATAAACCGACTCTTATGTTTTAGAAATCAATCACAATGGACGAGTAACGAGTATGCCCTGCGTCGTAATCCTCATCCCCAAAGTCCGACCCAGCCTCAGCCTCTACCACAATTCCACAACTTCCCTGCACTTGTATGTAAGCACAATAGCTATGGCCAGCTTGAAGGACAACAGGCAATGTCTGATTGAAATTACTGTCATATTGATCCCATCCTACAGCTGAGACGCTTCTATTTAGCACAGTGGTTCTGGTTTTTGATTCCGTATCATAGTCATATAGCATCAATTCCAACAGGACTGAAGCACTCCCGCCTCCTACAGCAGACAAAAGCCCTAAATAATCACCAGTGAATCTAATGTTTGCACTTTGGCTACCTTCACCAGTTACATAAAAAAGCTTGCCGACACCACCCACTGCCCATGCACTTCCCCAGCCGATAGGACCAAGAACTACTGTCGATTCAGCTTTGCGAGTGCTTGTATTATAATCTCCCTCCCAAATTCCCACTGGATAGTAGCTGCTCCCTTGATCTTCAAGGCCAGCGTCAGCGGTATAGAAATATGCGTCATTACCTAATGTTACTGTAGTATAACCCATGACGGTAGGGGTTTTCCTAACGGGCATTAATTCATCTTCTGCCTCTGCCATTTCTGCGTCGGCATATTGCTTGAGTTCTTGCGATATTTGGGTCCTTTCAGCTATGCTCAAGCTTTTAGTGTCCTCCATATTGGCAATACCGTATTTGGAAAGGATTTTCTGTATTTCCATGTCGGAATTGAGCGCTTCCTCTGAACTATCATCAGCGCTAACCCCAACCCCAGACATCAGAAGTAGCCCCAGTATCAGGGGCAACATCAGTAGAGTTGTTACTTTCCTCTCATTTTCGACCTCCTGAATTATTTTTGAATTTGTTACCACCGCACTCCTCTCCAAATTTCACACTCTCATATCCATCACCTCCTTTCGCCCCTTCTTCTCTTACCCTCACAATAGCTCTCGGATCAATTTCATTCGGGGATCGTCTTGAGCATTATCTTTCCAACTACCCCCGGCAAACTCAACCTATATCCCTTATACCACACCGAATGTTAAATTTTCGTTTGTTTTTCAGGACCTCTTGAAATACCGAACATTATGCCGCCTTTTCCTCCTAAATATCGCATACCTTCAATTAGGTACAAGCCAGATACAACTAGCATCCCAATTACGAAAAGCACAACACCGAATTCGGCAAATACTATGGCCCATTCGTAGTTATCCATGGTAAACAGCCCATTCCTCAACACAAGCATTGCACCACCTATACCCAGCAAGGAGATAAGGTTAAAAAACAAGCTTCCGCAGAGGAATATCATTCCCAAGGATAAGTAGTAAGGGATACTGCTTTTATATGTAAGGACTGATTCCTTATATCCTTTTGGTCCCAGCTTGAGTTTCGGACGGTTGGGAGGAAGCTTCGATGAGATCACAACAATTTTCTTCCAGGTACGGGCTACTACTAATAGGACAATGCCAATCTCAATGGTAATAGCAATAAAAGTAATACCAGCTAGTTCAGGGGTGAAATTTGAACTGCTGACACCCTGTGACAGGTATCCTCCACCAAAGAAAACAGCTGCTCCGATGAGCATTAATACAATACTGCCTCGCGCCTTATTCATCCTACCTGCCTTTCTATACGCCGTAATAAATGGCCATGACGAGTTGGTGTCAATGGGAGTCCACCTCACTGAATTTCTTAATCAGCAAAGACACCAGTTTAAACACGATAAA
>JBKGZM010000068.1:0-10364 GCA_046545575.1 Dehalococcoidia bacterium | reverse complement strand
GGCGGGGGGGGGCCTGAATCCATCAGCTATGAGCCAACAACCATGAGCTATCAACTGTAGACCGTCGACTGTCGACTGTCGGCTGCGGACTATGGACTATCGACTGCCAACTCCACCAGGGTTATAATAGGAGAAGCTGCCCAAGATGGTTAGAACAGTCCAGTTATTTAAGGGGGGTATAAAATGGGAAATGTTAAAGACCTGACGATTGAGGAACTTGAGCATTTGATAGAGCAAAAAGTCCTGGAAATCCTCGGAGACCCTGACTCGGGGCTGGAAATGAAAGAGGAATTCAAGAAGGAGATCGAAGAGCGCCTGAATGAGCCCTCCAAGAGATTTTCACATGAACATGTGAGGAGAAAAATTGGTTGAAATTGAATGGACTGGAAGAGCAATAAATGATCTCGAAAAGCTTGATAAACCGGTGGCGCGAAGAGTCGTCAGAAAGCTTGATTGGTTTTCGAACAACTTCGAGAGAACTGTCCCTGAACCATTAGGTGGTCAGTTAAAAGGGGCATTTAAATTGCGGGTAGGAGATTGGAGGGTCATCTACACAGTAGAGGACAACGTCATTGTAGTCCAATTCATAGGGCATCGACGGGAGATCTACAAGATTAGGTAAATCTCGCTCGTTGCACCCGGACGTTGAACATAGCCTCCGAATCCGCCCAACCCAACAAACTCTATGAACTCAAGGAACTGACTATAGACCGTCGACTATCGACTAATGACGGGGTCCACCCCAACATGACTGAAGTCCCAAGGCATAGGGAAATAGTTGACGAACTTGCAAGGAAAATATGCAAAGATTTGGATATTCCCTTTACCAAATAGCGAGGAAAGGAGGGAGGCCATCATATGAAGTTCAGAGCTGTAATCAAGAAAAGTGACGACTGGTGGATTGGATGGCTTGTAGACTTGCCTGGAGTAAATGCCCAGGAAACAACCAGAGAAGAATTGATCGAGTCACTGAGGATTGGAGCCGAGGACATGCTAATGACCCCGGTTGAGCCCATGGATGAGGAGGAATTGGTAGCTATCGAAGTAGGTTAACGAATACGTTAGAGCAGTCTCACCAACTCAAATCGGCCTCATGTGAGTAAGCAATGAGCGATCAGCCCTCAGCCAAGAGCTATTAGCAGAACCGCCAAACCGCCAAACCCGGCATCTAGACTCCCGCGCAGCAAACTTGATATAATCAAAGCAATTGACTGAAGCTAACAAACTCGAAAGTGGGTTGGTGAAAATTTGAAGGGGAGGTTAAAAAATGGAGCTGGTATTGAAAATACCGGGCGAGGTTGTGGAGGCACTCCGATTGCCTCCTGAGGAGACACAGAGGGAATTGTGTAAGGAGCTGGCGTTGGCATTGTATGAACGTGGTGCGCTTTCCTCTGGTAAAGCATGTGCCCTTGCAGGTATGACTCGTTGGCAATTTGAGGAGGTTTTGGGAGAGCGACAAATCAAACGCCACTACACGCAGGAGGACCTGGAAGAGGATATTAAATATGCCAGAGGCCGTCAGTAATTCTTCCACTTTAATCCACCTGGCAGGAATAGGGCATTTGGGGCTTTTAAAAGAGTTCTACGACAGGGTTTTGATTACCCCATCGGTCTGGAGGGAAGTTGTAGAGGAGGGGAAGGGAAGGGCCGGCGCTGAGGAAGTTAAAGAATGCTACAAATCGGGATGGATTGAGGTAATTGCACCGGGTAATGAAGCAATGGTCAGATTGTTAAAGCGCGAATTGCACGAAGGGGAGGCTGAGGCTCTTGCATTAGCGATTGAGCAGCATCCTGCAGTAATCCTTCTGGATGAACTGGAGGCAAGGAGAATAGCAAATGTATATGAATTGTGCAAGACGGGAGTGATTGGAATTTTGATCAAGGCAAAATTAGAGGGCAAAATAGTATCGCTCCGGAGGGAACTGGATATATTACGTAGCGAAGCAGGTTTCTGGATAAGCGATGAGGTATATTGGCAAGCGTTGAGAGCAGTAACAGAGGACGAGTAAGAGCAAAGAGTGAAAGTTGGGGACAGAGAGCAAGTATTAGAAACTGGTCACAGATGCCCGGGAGCAGGGGAGCAACGGAGCGGAGGAGCGGGGGAGAGAGGAACCCTGAACGTCGAACCCAACCACCCAAACTGCCGAACCGCCAAACTTAGCAACGGGCCAACGGGCCAACCAACAAACTCTATAAACTCAAAGAACTAACTGTGGACTGTCGACTATCGACTCCCGACTACCGACTATCGACTCTCGACTCCCTATTGAATCTCCCCTCTCAAGTACGGTATGATACACCAAGAATGAAAGCGATAATGCTTGCCGCCGGTGAAGGCACCCGTTGCTATCCCTTCACCTATCTCTCCCCCAAAATAGCCCAGGAGGTCTGCGGAATTCCCCTCCTGGAATACATGCTTTCCTGGTTCGCCGGAGCACCGGAAATCGAAAAACTGTACATCGCCGTTCGCAACGATTCCATCGCCGAGACGGTCGAGAACTACCTTGATAAAAGAGAAGAACACCTCTCGAGGATTATGGACCTCTTCGACCGATTGGGCTTCCAGGTAATAAACTCCAATCCGGACTTGAGAACCGAGGTTATTAAGGTCAAAGGATGGGGAACGGGAGGCGACCTCAGACTGGCAATAAATCAAATAGACCTGGATCAAGAATCAGGCGAAGACATCCTGGTTTGCAACGCCGACTACGTTATAGCACGGAAACTCCACAATGGTAAATTATCGCCTCAGCTTGACCTTTCCAATATTATCAGCTACCATCAGGAAGCAAAGGAGGCATTTGGCGTGGCAATGACCGATGCGCTCATGCCCGTCAGGAGAGAGGAGGCAACCAGGTTTGGGGTAGCGCAACTTGATCCGCCGAAGGCGGACGCCGTCGGGGGACGTAGTTTCAGCCTCGTCCGTGGCTTTACGGAAAAGCCCGAACTGGAAGAGGTCCCTGAAAACCCTTCGATAAATGCCGGCGTCTACATAATTGATGCCGATATGCTCATGGCCAATCTCGACGAGTTTCTACCGGAGAAACCCGGCACAAATCTCGAAAAGACACTCCTTGAACGTCTGGCAAGTGAAGAGCAATCCAGACTCGCCGGCTATCCGCTGGACCTGGAAGCCTGGTTCGATGTCGGGACTTTGGAGCAGCTCGTGGAAGTGAGTCGCTTCATCGCGAGGGGAGGATTAGGAGAGGGATTACAGCGATAGAAATGATTACAGCGATATAGATGGAATCACATATGCATGATCGGGATCCGCTCACTGGCAGAATAATCGCTGCCTGTTATCAAGTGCATAGTGAATTGGGACCAGGGTTTGTCGAACGTGTATATCTATCCGCGCTCAGGGTTGCGTTAAAGAAAGAAGAGCTGCCATATCAGGAAGAGAAAGAGTTCTTCGTTTCATTTCAGGGAGAGAAAGTTGGCAAATTCAGGGCTGACCTTGTTATTGAAGACAAAGTAATTGTAGAATTGAAAGCAATTGAAGGTAGAATGCCAAAGATCTTTGAATCTCAGGTTATTTCGTATCTGAAAGCTTCGGGCCTAAATGTGGGACTGCTGGTTAACTTTGGCAACCCACGATGTGAAGTTCGTCGTCTAATGGTCAGCACCGATCACCGTAATCAATCTTAATCACTGTAATCACTAAAGAACATCGTCGTAATCAATCTTAATCGCTGTAATCACTAAAGAACATCGTCGTAATCAATCTTAATCACTGTAATCATTACAAACGAAAGGAGTCCAATGAACAAAGTCCTCGTAACAGGCGGAGCAGGATTTGTAGGCAGTAACCTCACCGAGCGCTGGCTTTCCAAAGGATACCATGTAACGGTCTTTGACAACCTCTCCCGCCCCGGCGGCGGTGCAAAGAGAAACCTGGAATACCTCAAGGAGAAATACGGCGGCAACTCGAACTTCGAGTTCATCCAGGGTGATATCACTGATATGCCAAAGCTTGAAGAGGCGGCAAAAGGTGTCGACGCTGTTTTCCACGTAGCCGCACAGACGGCCATGACAACCTCAATAGACGATCCCGCGGAAGATTTCGAGACCAACGCTAGAGGCACTTTCAACGTGCTTGAGGCGGCAAGAAAGGCTGACTCAGACCCCATCGTTATCTACACCTCCACAAACAAGGTCTACGGCGACCTGACCAGGAAGACAGTTGAGCTTGTGGAGCGGGAGAAGCGATGGGACTTTGCCGATGAGCAATACAGGGAAGGAATCGATGAGGACTACCCGCTGGACTTCGAGGGACCTTACGGCTGCTCCAAGGGAATCGGCGATGCCTACTGCCTGGACTACGCCCGCACCTTCGGTGTTAGAACGGTAGTCTTCAGGATGTCCGGAATCTATGGAATGGGCCAGCATCCCACGGAGGACCAGGCATGGGTAGCATGGTTTATCCGCCGTGCCATGGAGGGAAAACCGATAACCATCTACGGCGACGGGAAACAGGTCAGGGATATCCTCTTCATCACCGACCTCCTGAATGCGTTTGATGGTGGGGTGGATAACATTGAGAAGATAAAGGGACGGGCCTACAACATCGGCGGTGGAAGAGATAACTCCATCTCCATCCTGGAACTCCTCGACCTGCTGAAAGGGGAGCTGGGCATACAACCATCAGAGACAGTATTCGATTCCTGGCGAAGGGCAGACCAGAAGGTGTACATCAGCAATACCCACAAAGCTGAAAGGGAATTCGGCTGGAAGCCGAAGGTGAGCAAGGAAGAGGGAATGAAGAGGCTTTATGAGTGGATGAAAGGGGCATAGAGTTCAAGGTTCGAAGTTCAACGTTAAACGTTAATATAAAACCTTGGAGGATCTAAGCAATAATGGCAAAGATAGAGAGATTCGAAGACATAGAAGCCTGGAAAGCGGCAAGGGAAGTAGCCCGGCGAGCTTATGACATAAGTCGCTCGGGGGAATTTGCCAGGGATTTTGCCTTGCGAGACCAGGTGCAGCGTGCTGCGGTGTCCATTATGGCCAACATTGCCGAGGGGTTTGACAGCGGTTCTAACCGGGAGTTCCTCAAGTTTCTCAATTATGCTCTACGCTCCGCCACTGAGCTGCAATCTCACCTTTACGTTGCTCTGGATCAGGGCTATCTCAATGAAGAGGAGTTTGAGACACTGTTTGCTGTAGTTGACAAATGCAAAAGCCTTATCAGCGGCTTCAGCCGCTATCTGCGCTCTCGGCCCAAACAATCCAACGTCGAACGCTGAACATTGAACGGAGAACATAACGAATGAAAGCACTAATACTGGCAGGCGGCAAAGGCACAAGACTCAGGCCGCTGACCAACACAACTGCAAAACAGCTACTTCCTGTGGCGAACAAGCCAATATTGTTTTATGTCCTCGACCAGATTCGGGAGGCCGGAATCGACGATATGGGAATTATCGTCTCGCCGGAGACGAAGGCTTCAATAGAAGAAGCCGTGGGCGATGGCTCCGGATGGAATGCCAGTGTTACGTATATCATGCAGGAAGAGGCGGGCGGACTTGCTCACGCTGTCAAAACGGCACAGGGATACCTGAGTGATTCCCCTTTCCTTATGTTTCTGGGAGACAACCTCATCGAGGGCGGCATCAAGGCATTTGTAGAGGAATTCAATGCAACCCACCCCGATGCAGTCACCCTCCTCAAAGAGGTCTCTGACCCCCGAGCCTTTGGCGTGGCAGAACTCGATAGCTCGGGCAGGGTGGTCAACATGGTAGAAAAGCCATCCGAGCCGAAGAGCAACCTGGCACTGGTGGGCGTTTACCTGTTTACCCCGGAGATCCACAACGCCATCTCTCAGATCAAGCCCTCCTGGCGCGGTGAGCTGGAGATCACCGATGCCTTGCAGAAGCTTCTGGAGATGGGTAAGGAGATAAGAAGTCATACCCTTAAAGGCTGGTGGCTGGATACGGGGAAGAAGGACGATATCCTCGAAGCCAACCGGATTGTACTTGATGACTACCTTGAGCGAGACGTTAACGGGGAAGTGGATGGTCAAAGTCAGATAGTGGGGAGGGTGGAGATTGGAAATGGAACAACAATAGAAAACACCACAGTAAGAGGTCCGGTATCCATCGCCGAAGGGTGCCAGGTCAGGAATTCACTTATTGGCCCATTTACCAGCGTGGGCTCTGGGTCGGCAATTGAAAGTTCGTCAGTCGAACACTCGGTCATCCTGGATAATTGTCACATATCGGGGATGGACCGTCTGGCGGACAGCGTTATCGGCAGGGGCAGCGACGTACAAAAGAACGCACATAATTTCAAGACGGTCACGCTTTTCATCGGAGATGATGCTAAAGTAGAATTGTAACTAATGGTTAGTTGGTTGATAGTTAACTGGTTGATGGTTAATGCTTTTGGTTTGTTCGTCAGGTAATTAGTTAGAGATGCAGGTGTACTGTATTAATGGAGAAAGATGTAGAGATTAGCAAACATGCATGGATGCAGATGGCCGAACGAGGTGCTACTGAACTTGAGGTTCATAAAGCTATCAGACAGGGGCAAAAGGAACCCGCTTTATTGGGCCGGGTTATGTATCGAAAGAACTTTCAATTTGACGGATCATGGAGAGAAAGGCGATACAGGATAAAACAAGTTGCTCCAGTGGTAGCGGATGAAGGAGACGAGTTAGTAGTAGTTACGGTTTATGTATATTATTTTTAGTTAATGGGAGGGGAATATGAAGATAGCATATGATCCAAAGGTAGACGCCCTTTACATTCGGTTTATTGAGGAACCAATGGAGTGCGAAGTTATTCGGCTCAATGAACAAGTGGCCGTTAATATCGGGCCTGGAGAAAAGGTAGCAGGAGTGGAAATACTTGATGCCAGCCAATTTTGGGAAGGCCTAAAAGAGGGTCAGGTAAAACTGGAGAATTTGACCCAGGCAAAGTAGTAAAGCATCGGAGATGATGCTAGAGTAGAATTGTAAGTGATAGTTAGTTGTTGATGGTTGATAGCTGGCATCAAACTGTGGAGGAGGGCGAGATGAGTAACAAGGCATCAAAAACAGTCAAAGTTTCAGGAGAAGGGGTAGTACTTAATAATGAACTTCTCGGTGAAGCGGGAATAGAGGGAGAAGCGGAAGTCATCGTGAGGGAAGGGACTATCATTTTGAAGTCCAAGGGGATGACCGAGAGAGTTCGGGGACTCGTAAGGGGCAGCCGTTTGAGTGCGGAAGAATTGGAAAGACTTTATCATGAGGACAAAGGCGGGTGATGTTTCTCAAAGACTATGTCCCGAGAGACAAGATTTTCGTAGACGCGAATGTATTCATATATCACGCGCTAGATGAGCCGAGCTTCGGTGGAAGTTCCTCGGATTTCCTCGGGCTGGTCGAGAGTGGAGAGATAGAAGCTATCACTGACACTTTGGTTGTAGATGAGGTGTTCTTCAAAATCCTGATGGGAAAAGCCTCAGAGTTGATGGAAGGCTTAACGCTAAAGCGATTGAAGAAGCGAATCGCCGAGGACGCAGAGCTAAGGAAATCCGTTTATTCATCTGTAGAGAGCTATGAGGAATATATCTCCGTACTCTTGGCGACGGGTTTAGAAATTGTAGAAGTCAATACAAGTTTGGTCAAAGAGGCACTTCGGCTCGGAACAGAGTATGGGCTTCTCATCAGTGACAGTGTTCATCTGGCAGCTATGAGGAGGTTTGGGATCTGCGATATGGCGACTAATGATTCGGACTTTGAACGCGTACACTTCGTAAGGGTGTGGAAGCCGCTTAAACATTGACGAAATAACGTAACTTTAACAGTTGGTGGTTAACTGGTTGTTAGTTGATAGTCAGCCCAACAACTGAGGGGGTACCATGCCATTCAACTTCAAGAACCTGGAAATTCCAGAAGTAGTCCTGGTTGAGCCAAGGGTCTTTGGCGACGAGAGGGGATTCTTTATGGAAACATACAAGATGCCCGACTTCGTCGCCGCGGGGATAGACGCGCATTTTCCACAGGACAACCACTCCCGCTCCACGAAAGGGGTGTTGCGGGGACTGCACTATCAGAATCCCCCTTATGCGCAGGGGAAACTGGTAAGAGCCGTGAGGGGAGAGATCTTTGACGTCGCTGTGGACATAAGAAAGGGGTCTCCCACCTATGGCAGGTGGGTAAGCGCTGTGCTTTCGGAGGAGAACAAGAACATGCTCTACGTCCCCGAGGGCTTTGCACACGGCTTCTGCGTGCTCTCGGATATTGCGGAGGTCATGTACAAGGCTACGAATGTTTACTCCCCGGAGTCCGAAGCTGGGATTATCTGGAATGATGAGGAACTGAACATCCAGTGGCCGATTCAAGAGCCGGTCCTGTCAGACAAAGACCAGCAGTGGCCACGGTTAAGAGATGCGGATAATAAGTTTTAGCCTATTTCGTAACCCCCTTTATCCCCCTTAGGATAAGGGGGAGATAGTTGAAAAACTAGGCGCTTAGCGCCTAAATCCGCCAAAGGCGGAACAAAATGTTGTCGATATAGAATGTAAGATCTTGAATTCAATTGCCCGCCATAGGCGGGCAACCTCTCCCCAGCGAAGTCTGGGGAGAGGCGTAGATTCTTGCATCCAATTGACCGCTACAGGCGGATCACACACGAAATGAGAAACGGTATAATATGATAAGTAAGTTTTTTCCAAAGGATGGCTTTTAAGTTCCCCTCTTAGGATAAGAGGGGAAAGGGGAGTTACGAAGAGTTAAGGAGGAGTTAATGCGACTGCTAGTAACAGGCGGCGCTGGATTTATCGGTAGCAACTTTGTCCACTACGTGCTCAGAGAACACCCGGATTGGGAAGTGGTGAATCTGGACAACCTTACTTATGCAGGAAACCTTGACAACCTCAAGGACATCGAGAGCAATGACCAGTACCGATTCGTTAAAGGGGATATCACTGACAGGGAGGCAGTCGACTCACTTTTCAGGGAAGGCTTCGATACAGTAGTGAATTTCGCCGCCGAATCACATGTAGACCGCAGTATTATGGACTCATCTCCTTTTCTCAAGACAAACGTAGAAGGTACACAGGTAATGCTGGAAGCAGCAAAAGCATACGGCATAAGCCTGTTTGTCCAGGTATCTACGGATGAAGTCTATGGGTCTGCCGAAGATGGCGTCTCGTTTGATGAAACTGCTCTCCTCGCACCCAGCAGCCCTTACTCCGCCAGCAAAGCAGCAGCAGACCTGATGTGCGGTGCGTATTGGAAAACTCATAACTTGCCAGTTGTTATTACCAGGTGCTCGAATAACTATGGTCCTTTCCAGTTCCCAGAGAAACTGATTCCTTTAGTCATAAGTAACGCATTGGAAGGCAAGGAGATACCTGTCTATGGCGATGGGCTCAACGTCCGCGACTGGATATACGTTGAGGATCACTGCCGCGCACTCGACACGGTAATGCAAAAAGGTAAACCGGGGGGAATATATAACATCGCTGCGGACAATGAAAGGACAAACCTGCAAATAGTTGAGGCGATCCTGCATGCTGTGGGAAAACCCCGATCACTCATGACATTTGTAAAGGACCGTCCGGGGCATGATAGAAGGTACGCACTGGATATTGAGAAAATAAAGCACCAACTCGGGTGGAAACCTGCAACCGCGTTTGAAGAGGGAATCAGAAAGACCATCGAGTGGTATACCCAAAACGAGACCTGGTGGCGGCGCATCAAGAGCGGAGAATACGCCAAATACTACGAGAGGCTGTACTCCCAAAGATAAATGCTGCGGAGGGGAATTTCCTCTCCCTTGACGGGAGAGGATCAAGGTGAGGGTGACAGCAGGGATTAGACGAGGAAAGCAATGCGGATTAGGTATGATTCAAAGGCTGATGTACTAACTTTGCTGCTCCGTGATGATCCCCCTGTTGATGCAATCGAAGAACCTGAGGGGGTGATCGTGAGCTATGGGGAGAATAGGGAGCCGGTAAGCGTGGAATTTCTTCATGCCTCAGCCCGGCAATTGATTCAGTCCGGAGAAGTCAGTGTTACACTCCAAACGGAGACTGTTCAATAGCAGCAGGAGAGGAAGGATATATGAAAGTGCTGGTAATCGGCGCGAATGGCCAACTGGGAAGTGATCTCTGCAAAGAGCTGGACTCAGTTGTACTTGCGACTCTAACCCATTCGGAAGTAGAGATTACTGATTTGGCTTCGGTTAGACAGGCCCTCGAAAAACGCCGGCCGGATGTTGTAATTAATTGTGCCGCCTTCCACCGGGTTGATGACTGTGAAGATGATCCGGACAAAGCCTTCCGAGTAAATGCCCTCGGCTCCCGCAACGTGGCCGTGGTGGCACAGGAGCTTGGGGCCAAGCTTGTCTTCCTCAGCACCGATTACGTCTTCGGCG
>JBKGZM010000067.1:0-10837 GCA_046545575.1 Dehalococcoidia bacterium | reverse complement strand
TACTCCTGTGACTTTGGGGCAAAATACATGGCCTGTGCCCCGGGTATTTTCGAAGGAATAGCCGAGGCGTTCAGGGATGAAGGGATAGAGATATTCCCGATTGAAACACAGAAGGCTCTGACCTCGGGATTTATAGCACTTCATGGTGGTGTAGCCATGTCAGGAGTCGGTACCTGCGGTGCTATCACAGCTTCTACGTTTCTCATCGGTTACGTGGTCGGTGTGACCACCGAGGAACTCTCGCAAAACGGCAACCTGAATTACGCCTCATGTGTTCCCGCCGTGACATACATAGTCGACAGATTTGAGGAAACATACGGCGCTACAGATTGCCTTAGACTACGCTATAACCGGGTTCAGCGGGCTTTCGACCTCCTCGACCCCGACGCCAGGATAAATGAGGAGCTCTTCATCATGTATCAGCCTGACAAGTGTGCCATGATCGCAAAGGACTTCGAGGGCGGACGTGATCAGACGCCCCCGGTTCAAGGCGCGCGCTGGGCAGCGGAGGCGATCTGCGATCTGTTGGCGCTGGAACCTGAAGAACGGAAGGAGCTGCCGCCACATCTGAGGGGCCTGGGAATGCAGGAAATGGCGCCCGAGATTCAGAAAGTAGCCGAGACGCTGGGGAAGATGAACTTCGGACGTCCCAACGAGAAGATCTCCTACAGAGATTACTGGACGTTTAAACTAAAGGGGAAAAAGGGATTAGAGGAAAGCAGGCTGGGCTCGATAAGCGCTCCAAAGGAAAAGTAGTAAAGAGTCTAATAGAAAAGAAGGGTATAAGTGAGGGCAGAATGATCGAGAAAATAGAGCTTAGTGATGATAAAAGGGAGAGGATAATAGACAAAGCGGGGCATCTTGCTGATGACTATGGACAAAAATACATGGCTTGCGCGCCAGCTATTTTCCAAGGAATAGCTGAGGCCTTCAGGGATGAGGGGGTAGAGCTGTTCCCGATTGAAACACAGAAGGCGTTGACCTCGGGATTTATAGCACTTCATGGTGGTATAGCCATGTCAGGAGTTGGCACCTGTGGTGCTATCACAGCTTCTACCTTTCTCATTGGTTACGTGGTTGGTGTAACCACCGAGGAACTGTCGCAAAACGGCAACCTGAATTATGCCTCATGTGTTCCCGCGGCGACATACATAGTCGACAGATTTGAGGAGAGATATGGCGCTACAGATTGCCTTAGAATGCGCTATAATCGGGTTCAGCGAGCTTTCGACCTCCTTGACCCCGACGCCCGGATAAATGAAGAGCTCTTTATCGTGTATCAGCCTGACAAGTGTGCCATGAACGCGAAAGACTTTGAGGGCGGGCGTGACCAGACCGCACCGGTTCAAGGTGCACGCTGGGCAGCGGAGGCGATCTGCGATCTGTTGGCGCTGGAACCTGAAGAACGGAAGGAGCTGCCGCCACATCTGAGGGGCCTGGGAATGCAGGAAATGGCGCCCGAGATTCAGAAAGTAGCCGAGACGCTGGGGAAGATGAACTTCGGACGTCCCAACGAGAAGATCTCCTACAGAGATTACTGGACGTTTAAGCTAAAGGGGAAAAAGGGCGTAGAGGAAAGCAGGATAGGCTCGATAAGCGCTCCAAAGGAAGACTAACAGAATTTAATAGAATAGAAAGGTACTATAAAAGGAGGTAAAATGCAAAAGAAAAAATTGTTATTCCCGCTGGCGCTCCTGTTGGTTATCAGCCTGATCGTTGTTGGATGTACAACTCCTGAAGTAACACAAGAGAGTTCACCGACAGAGACAAGCACATCGCCAGTGGCGGAAGGTCCTGTAGAACTAATCGAGGCTAGTTGGCCGCCAACAGAGATGCCCCCTCCAATAAATAAGGAGGCATTCTATTTTACCTTGACCGAATGGATGGACAGTATAGAACAGCAAACTGACAATCAGGTTGCATTCGAGCGTTACCCTGCAGAGAGTTTGGTAAAAATGCAGGATGCGTGGGGAGCAGTTAAAAAGGGCGTTTGTGATATTACCATTGTAAATGTATGTGCCTTCCCTGGGCAATTCCCGATGACTGCTGCCTTGCGAGTTCCCGGCTTTTTTGCGAATTCGGTTCAAGGGGCAATGGTTCGCCAGACGCTGTTTGATGAAGGTTATCTCGCCCCTGAGTGGGCCGATGTGAAAGTGCTGTGGTTTGGGGACAACGCACCTCACAGCATAGCTTGCAGGACAAAACAGATTACTGCCATAGAGGACTTAAAAGGGTTGAAGGTGGCCAACATGGGAGAGCCTGAAAGTTCATTTTTGGAAGCATTAGGAGCTATTTCAGTAGCTATGCCCGCATCGGAATTCTATCTGGCTCTTGAAAGAGGTACTGTGGACGCGGTTGTGCAAGATACCAATGGTATGGTTGCTTTCCAGTTGTATGAAGTCGCACCTTATATTACAGAGATCCCTGGAAATGCTAACTCGTCAATGGCTATCGTTATGAACCGCGATAAATATGATAGCTTGCCCCCGGATGTCAAGGGGCTGTTTGATGAAAGCACTGGTCTGCTTCGGGCAATATGCCACGGGATGCGTTTTGATTATAGCGTGGACAAGTGCAGAGAGCATCTCAACGCACGGGAAAATGTTCCATCTGTGCATGTTCTGTCCGCCGATGAGCGAGCTAAATTATTCGAAACCGTTCAGCCTCTTATTGACGAAAGTTTAGCAGAGTTAGAAGATCAAGGGATGCCTGCTAGGGATATGTTTGAGAGAGCTCATGAGTTAGTGGAATTGTATTCAAGCTGGGGATTCTAAAGCTATAAAGTTATGGGGATATGTTCTATGAGGGGCGCTGCTCGCCGCTTTCTGCTTTTGGAAAACTATGCGTCTCGGCTATCTAACGTGCTGGGGGCATTCACGGCAGTTGCATTAATTCCAATGATGATGATTACTGTCGTGGATGCCATCGGGCGCAAATTCTTTTCGTTCCCGGTGCCAGGGAGCTATGAAACCGGGACATTTCTGTTGTCCATAGTTTTCTTCTTCTCTTTGGCCTATTGTACGGTTATGAGAGGACATTTTGTAATAGATATAGTGACATCTCGCCTTTCACCACACGCCCGTTTGCCTATAGTAACTATGATGTACCTTTTGTCTGCGCTAGTAAGTTGGGTAGTGGCTTTTCAGCTTGTGGTTCTTGCGATAGATTTAAAGGCTGATCATGTCACAGGCACACAATTGACCTTTTTACCAGTTTACCCGTTTGCATTGGCAGGAACGCTTTGTTTGATAATAACAGGCTTGTGGTTTTTGGTCCAATCTGCGATGTTCCTGGTAAAAACGATAGAGAGGAATGGCTAGCAAAAGGCGAAGTTGGTAGCGGCGATCTCCCAATGTATGGTCGGATAATGAGAGTTTCAACAGTGAAATAGGTATCATATAGATGGAATTAAGTCCGCTTATTATAGGCATAATTGGATGGGGCGTTCTTCTCCTTCTATTGTTTTTGGAGATACCTGCTGGTGTATCCTTGCTTCTCGTTGGCTTTGGAGGCATTTTGTGGATAAGCGGTGCTCCCCAAGCCCTTCATATGATCGCCAGGGCGACTTATGATACCTCCACTACCCATCTGTATGCGCTCATTCCCCTTTTTGTGTTTATGGGGCAGCTTGCTAGTGAAGGGGGGTTGGGTAGAGAGCTTTACTTATTTGCATCTAAGTGGATAGGGGGAATGCGTGGTGGGTTGGGTATGACCACAGTGGTAACAGCTGCTGGTTTTAGCGCTGTCTGTGGTGACAATATGGCAGGGGCAGCTACCATAACTTCAGTCTGTTTGCCAGAAATGAGAAAGTATGGGTACGATGATAACCTATCTTTGGCTACTATTTGCGCTGGTTCACTTTTGAGTTTTTTGATCCCCCCCAGCCTTGGTTTCATCATATATGGCTTACTAGCGGGTGCCAATATCAGCGCGCTGTTTTTGGGTGGGGTCTTTCCTGGAATAATTATTGCTCTTTTGTACATTATTCTTATTTATATTATTTGTAGAGTTGATTCGACCAAAAAACCTTCGATCTCTAAAGCGACATGGACTGAAAGACTTTTGTCATTCAAGTATTTATGGGGAGTATTGCTCTTAGTTGTTATCGTCTTCGGTGGGATTTACAGTGGATTTATTACTGTTACCGAAGCTGGAGCACTGGGAGCTTTTGGGGCTCTTGTTGTGGCCCTTATAAAAAGACAATTAACCTGGAGTAGGTTTTGGAATGCCATTACTAATTCCACTCGGATAACAGGTATGGTTTTCCTTCTTTTGATTGGTGCTTTTACCTTTGCCCCCTTCTTGTCACTAACACGTATCCCGGCAACACTGGTAACCTGTATGGGGGGGTGGCCTACTGAGCTTATTTTGTTCTTTATTTTATTATTCTTCTTTGTCGGAGGTTTTTTCTTCGAGTCTATGATATTGCTGATGATTACGATACCCCTGTTTCTTCCTTTATTGACAGCAGCAGGGTTGGATCTAGTATGGCTCGGCGTTGTGCTCATAATTGTAATAATCGTTAGTGGCATTACACCCCCTGTAGGCTTGATTGTATATGTCGTCAGCGGAATGGTGCCAGAGGCTTCTAGCGGGGGTATATTCAAGACAGTAGCTTGGTTCATAATCCCAGTATTGGTCTGTGCCGGTTTAGCAATTGCCTTCCCTCAAATTGTCATGTTCCTTCCAGACCTTGTAGGATAGGCTTAGAACAATAAGGGTGGCTTTTCTTTATGGGATTGAGTAAATTGTGTCTTTATGTGTGCCCATCCTTCTAGGTAATCCTAGCTAATCCTTAACATTTACCTTAGAGTTGTGGTTTGCTTTTCTATGGCATGGTCTCGGGGATCTCGGTTTGAGTAATATTTTTACCCCTCGAACCTTAAGAGACTAACTCTTGACGAGAAGTCAGTAAATAAATTATACCAGCGCTAGCGGTTTGGGAAAGATCGCATAGGTTGACTTACAATAGTTGTACCGCATGGTTAAGGAGAGGGTGTGATGGAACGGCCAAATCTAGGCTAAGAATCAAAAATAAACAGACTATTTTTAGGTCTGTGGTAATCTTTCGGCGTGTTTTAGGTGCCCAAATGCGGAGGCTTGAATCTAGCAACTGGACTTAGATATAATATCTGCATATAAAAAAGATTGAGGGGACAGCATGGACAAAGAGCAGTTTGATAAAAAGGCAGGAAGCGCTGTTGATGATAAACGATCCATCACTCTCACTGTGAATGGAGAGGTTTACGATCTCCCTGTAGGCAATATGTATGGCGGTGTGCATCCATCGGACACGTTGCTGCACACACTCAGAGAGACACTGGGGCTTAAGGGAACGAAGCAGGGATGCAATCATGGCGGCTGTGGTGCCTGTACCGTAATTATGGATGGCAAAACGGTTATGTCGTGCATGACGCTCACTGTGGAATGCGATGGGAAGGATATTTTGACCATCGAAGGGCTGGAAGACCGGAAAACCGGGCAGTTGCACCCTCTGCAGCAGGCCTTCATCGATACTACGGCTTTCCAGTGCGGCTTCTGCACTCCCGGTATTCTCCTGAGTGCCAAGTCGCTGCTTGACAGCAATCCGACCCCGACGGAGGACGACATTAAGCAGGCTCTGGCCGGGCATTATTGCCGTTGCATTTCACACTACGAGGTGGTTAAAGCCGTGACCAGTGTCGTCAGGAAAGGTGATAGAAATGGCTGAGAAATATAGACATATAGGTAAAGATACGCCGCGCAAGGACGCTAAAGCAATCGTCACCGGCCAGGCACAGTACTTTGATGACATGAGTCTGCCGGGCATGCTGTATGGGAAAGTCTTGAGGAGCCCATACCCTCATGCCAATATCAAGCATATCGATACCAGCCGGGCGGAAGCACTGCACGGTGTCAGGGCTGTGCTTACCTATAAGGATACTGAAGGATGGGAATGGGGAATACCCAAGCACATAAGAATACTGGATAGCAAGGTACGGTTCGTGGGTGATGCGGTGGCAATGGTGGCTGCGGATACCCTGGGCATTGCCGAAGAGGCTCTTGAACTCATTGATGTGGAATACGAGCTGTTGCCGGCTGTCTATGATGTGGAAGAGGCCACGGAGCCCGGCCAGCCGCAGTTGTACGAACAATTTACCAATAATACGTTCTCTGAGCCGCTCCAGTACGAGCCCACTATCCTGCGAAGCATTGAGATGGGAGATGTGGAAAAGGGATTTGCTGAGGCCGATGTGGTCACCGAGGGGACCTGTGGATATGAGACGTTTCCCAACCCCCTCCCCCCCGAACCCCCCGGAGCAATTGCCACTTGGGAAGCACCGGACCGGCTGACCGTTTACACCCCATCGCAGTCTATCGCGTACCATCGCTTCCTTGGTCTGCCCTTCGTCCATTTGAACGATTTCCGGGCCATCAGCACCCAGTGTGGCGGCAGCTACGGCACCAAAAACGCCAACCTGACGCCGGTGGGTTATGCTGCCGTTCTATCCAAAGCGACCAACCGGCCGGTGAAAATATATTACACCAAGGAAGAGCACTTTCACGCGTACTCCGACCGACTGGGCTGTCGCATTAATGCCAAAGTAGGCCTGAGCAAGGATGGCAAAGTAACAGCCATCGAGGGTCGGTGGTTGGTTAACATCGGGGCAGCTTCGGAGTGCGGCCCCTACGAGGTCGCCGTCGGTTGCGGCGAGCTGCAGATTGCTGTGCAGTGTCCCAACTGGAATTTGAGCACTGGACTTGTCTTCACCAACAATTGTCCCTGCGGCATCGTCAGAGGCTTCGGTGGACAAGAACTGGAAAGCGCTTTTCTCCCGATACTGGGGCTGGCAATGGAGAAGGCCAGTGTTGACCCGGTGGAGTTTTTCAAGAAGAACATCGTCAAGAAAGGCGGCGGTTGGTTCTGGAGGGATGGCAATTGGTGGGACTTCCGGGGAAGGGACTTTACCAAGGCCATTGACAAAGGCGCTGAGACCTTTGGATGGAAAGACAAATGGCAGGGATGGGGTAAACCCACTGCCGTTAACGGTAACAAGCGGAGAGGAGTTGGAGTCGGCGTGCACAGTAATGCTGACATTGGCGAAGATAGCTCTGAGGCACAGGTCAAGCTGTCTCCCGATGGCCGGGTGATGTTGAATAGCTGTCACTCCGATTCAGGTCACGGGCAGAGAAGCAGCCTGTGCAAGATGGTGGCCGAAGTACTGAAACTTCCTCTGGAAAACGTCAAGATGTCGGCCCCGGATACAGAGGTAAATCCCTTCGAGTTCGCTTTGATGGGTTCGCGCGGCACCTATGCTTCCGGTTCCGCAGTTATAGCGGCGGCGGAGGATGCCAGACGCAAGTTACTGGAGATAGCGGCCCTTCAGCTTGGCACAAGCACTGACCATCTGGATACCGAGGACGGGATGGTATATGTTATCGGCCGCCGCTTCGAGAAAAGAGTCCCGTGGCGACGCATAATGGGATTCACCCGGACGATCACCGGCGAGGGCCGTTTCGACTCTGACTATTCCCTGTGTAACTTCCTGATGACCTTCGTGGAGGTTGAGGTGGATACCGAGACGGGCAAGGTGGACTTAATAAACGTGCTCAACGCCACTGATGCCGGGCAGATTATTTCCCCCGCAAGCCTCGAGGGACAGCTTCACGGTGCACTTGGTTCGGCGGGACTGGACACGGCTATTTTTGAGGAAACGGTGCGGGATGAAAGAACAGGACAAATGTTAAATGGCAACATGATCGACTATAAATGGCGTACCTTCCCTGACCTGCCGGATTTCACCAATGTTATTCTGGAAACGCCAGCGCCCAGCCATCGCTTTGGGGCGTTCGGGGTAGGAGAGATCACCACATCGCCTGGCCCCAGCGCTGTGCTGATGGCCGTCTACAATGCCATTGGGCAGAGGATAATGAGCTATCCCCTGACATCAGATAAGATCCTCAAAGCATTGGGCAAGGTAAAGGAGAGTAAGTAAAATGAAGTCTTTTGAACATATAGATGCGAAAACTGTAGATGAAGCGGTGAATCTGGTAAAGGATTACCAGGGTAAAGCCAGGCTTCTGGCAGGAGGCACAGACCTGTTCGGGGAACTCAAGGACAGGGTGCTGCCTGATTACCCGGAACTTCTTATAAACGTCAAGAGCATCCCTGGTCTGGATGGCATTGAAGAAGATGAAGAGGGATTGAAAATCGGGGCATTGACCAAACTGGCTGATATTGCCGCTTCCCCGCTCATCAGGGAGAGATATCCGTTGCTTGCCGAAGCAGCGGAGTCAGTGGCTGTGCCGCAAATCCGGAACATGGGCACCATCGGTGGTAATCTTGCCCAGGATACTCGCTGCTGGTACTACCGCTATCCTCACGAAATCGGGGGGAGAATCCTCTGCTATCTCAAGGGCGGTAAAGGCTGCTATGCCTTGCTGGGGGAGAACCAGTATCACTCCATCTTCGGCGGTTGGAGAAACGATAGTCCACCCTGTGCCTCGGCCTGCCCGGGCAGCGTGGATGTGCCTTCTTACCTTAGCAAGATCAGGGAAGGCGACCTGCCTGCCGCCGCCAGCATTCTTCTCGACGCCAACCCGATCCCTGCGATAACGGGACGGGTGTGCCCTCATTTTTGCGAGCAGGAGTGCAACCGGGGCGACTTCGACGAAGCAGTATCAATAAGGGATATCGAGCGGTTCATGGGCGATTATATCCTGGATAAGGGAGACGAAACCATCCCGGCACCCTCAACTGAAAGTGGCAAGAGTGTGGCCATTATCGGCTCAGGCCCGGCCGGTCTCTCGGCAGCTTACTATCTCAGAAGGTCAGGGCACCGCGTTACCGTGTTTGACAAGCTGGAAGAAGCCGGCGGGATGCTGGCTTACGTGATACCGCCTTACAGGCTGCCCAAGGATACAGTAAGGCAGGTAGTAAAAGCCATCGAGAATACCGGGGTTGAATTTAGACTTAAGGTTGATGTGGGCAAGGATGTAACCTTGGACGAGATTAAGCGGGATTTCGACAGCGTTCTTATTGCCAATGGAGCCTGGAACCCGGTATCCATAGGCCTGGAGGGCGAGGAATCGACCAGATTCTGTCTGGACTTTTTGACCAACATCAACCGGGGGATTAAAGAAACTCCTGGCAGGAAGGTCCTGGTGATAGGCGGTGGCAACGCCGCCATTGATGTGGCCGTCAGCGCTTTGCGTTTGGGAGCAGAGGAAGCGACGATGGCTTGCCTGGAGTCCCCAGATGAGATGCCGGCGTTACCCTGGGAGATTGAGCAGGCGGTTGAACAGGGAGTCAAGATAATGAATTGCTGGGGCCCCAACCGGGTACTCAAGTCTGGTGGTAAAGTAACGGGAATGGAGTTCATCCGGTGCACCTCGGTTTTTGATGAACAGGGCCGCTTTGCTCCCACCTATGATAGTTCGGTCAAGGAGACAGTGGAGGCCGACCAGATAATGATGGCAGTGGGCTACTCCTCTGACTTTAGTTACATTACACCGGGAAGTTCCTTGAAGGTGGAGCGGGGTTTGATAGCGGTTAACTCGGAAACCCAGGAAACCAATGTGCCGGGCATTTTCGCTGGTGGTGCGATAACCCATGGTCCGGCCACGGTCATAGAGGCGATAGCCTCCGGAAGAAAGGCTGCCGAGGCTATGAATGCCTATCTAAAGGGAAAGGCCGAAGCTGAAGGCAAGGCCGAGGAAATGCCTGAGCCTTTCCTGAAGTTCAACAGCGATTATCTTAAAGAGACCAGCCGGGTGGAGATGCCCAAGCGGCCGGTAGATGAGAGGAGCATAGATAAAGAGGATGCACTCGGTCTGGGTTTGAGTGAGATCGAGGGAGAGGCCAACCGTTGCTTCAATTGCGGCTGTGTTTCGGTTAACTCCTCGGATACCGGTCTCGCACTGACGGCTTTAGGTGCCAGGGTAACCATCGCAGGCCCTAAAGGCATCAGGACGGTTCCTATTGCGGAATTCTTTGGCAAGTTGGGAACTATCCTGGAAACTGGTGAGGTTGTAACTGAGATCCAGGTTCCCCAACCACCAAAAGGGGCCAGGCAGACATTCCTCAAGCACCGCGTGCGCAAAGCCGTTGATTTTGGCATCGTCAGCGTCGCCTCAGTCATCACCGAAAAAGCTGGCAAATGCGACGATGCCCGGATTGTGCTGGGTTCGGTAGCCCCTGCGCCGATGCGGGCGACTAAGGCGGAGCAAGCCGTCAAAGGCAAGGCTATCGATAGTTCCAGTGCGGGGGCGGCCGGGGCAGCGGCCGTGGCCGGGGCTATTCCCCTTAGCACGAATGCCTATAAGATCGAGATAGCGAAGACGCTGGTGAAGAGAGCGTTGCTCCAGCAGGATGCGTAAAACGTTACTGTAAAAGCAGTCCACCTTGGCGGACTCAGGGTAGTTACGCCAGCGGAATTACGGCTTCCTCGCTCAGGACTTCATCCTGGTGGGTGCTTGGGCCACGATATAGATATACTTAAGTAATTGCGTATGTCAACCGAGTATTGGCCAGAGTGGCAAGTCATATAGATGACCCCCCATTTATAATATCCTGCTCGCATACCAGCACAGTATGCTATTTTCTGCAAGCAATTTGAGCAAAGACCTTGACCCCTGGTGTGCTGCAGAAGTATTATTGATTCAAAACCCCACAAGATTTCATTGCCCATTATGCGGGATAATGGTCATGGTTGTGATGTGAGCAAAACAGGAGAACAAAAGAGGCTGAAAGATACTATGAAGGGGGCTCGGGTTAAGATATCCTATTGGTAAACAAAAAACAAAAGGAGGAATCATGACCCAGATCACCCTTCAGGAACAGCATACTGGAAAGGAG
>JBKGZM010000066.1:0-10919 GCA_046545575.1 Dehalococcoidia bacterium | reverse complement strand
CTTACCTTGAGCTCCCACATGGACTGGTAATAAATGTGGCTCTAAGCTTTGAGGATGGCTCCTTGCGCCTGGTGTGAGATCTCCCCGTTGGTTCCTCTCAATGGAAGTATCTCTATCACCAGGGCCGTAATGCCTCCGAGTCCCGCAACTCTTCGTTGGAGGATTGGGGACTCAAAAGGTTGCCTGTCTTCGGCCGGGCTCGCAGCCACGCCAACATCGTTATGGCCGACCTCTGGCTTAACCTGACCACCCTGGCCCGTTTGGTGAAAGAGGCCAATACAATCGCTTAGGCCAGGCATTTGGGATGGTATGGGCAAAAGCCGTGGACGGAAACCCTTCCTCTTCTAACTTGCTCCCATAGGCTCCCTTTTGCCCCGATTGAAGAGTGTCTCGGGGACGGTATCTCTTGCCAATGACAGGGCCAAGGTTACTGGTAAAGCCCTTCACAGCAAAACGGCTCAGATATAGAAGTTGTAGGAACATAAATCGATGAGGACCCTATTTTAGGCACGATTTTGTCAACCAGCGGTAAATTGGTTATGATTTAAAGGCTTCACCCCCCGAATCACTTCGAAATCCCTACCGTAGTCTTGCATACGGATGGAACAACCCCAAATTTATCATGTGCAAGCACCCGTGCTTGAAGGTGAAAGGCAACCCGCTACAGATTTAAATTTCATTCATTTGCGCTATAATGGCACATACTAAGAGGATTCTCAAGGGAGGAACACCACATGTCTGACGTAATAGCCAGGGTCATATCCCAGAAAGGCACTTGCGAAGCCGGACACAGGGTTGGGGATGAATTCATCATCGGCCGACAGACTCCGCCGGGCATTTGTTCATGGGCATTCTACACACTTTTCCCTTTCGCTGAAGTACTGCAATTTGGAGGGTCATTTCCCTGGGAAAAAGATCCAAACAAGGCTACTGTTGCCTGCCCCGATGCGGAAAATCCGGTGGTATTTGAATTACGGCGTGGACTCGACTAGTTCGAAATAACACCTGATCAACTATATTGACCTCCATGTCCAGGTGAGACTATACTTGGTTCATATACTCCGAGGGGGCCCAAGGTGGATTGCCATAAAAATTTTCATTACCGGAGCTACCGGTTTTGTCGGCATGAACCTCGCTAACAGATTGGCACAGACGGACCACGAAATGTATTGCCTTGTTAGAAAAATCAGTCGCGCGGACACATTGAAGCAACTGGGCGCTACCTTTATCGAAGGAGATGTGACGGACAAGCCATCGATCTTGGAAGGGATGCAGGGTTGTGATTGGGTGGTCAATTTGGCTAATATATACTCCTTCTGGGAGCCAGACAGGAAGATATATAAAGAGGTAAATGTTAAGGGCACCCGGAATGTGATGGAGTGTGCTTTAGAAGCCGGTGTTTCAAAGGTGATCCATGTTAGTAGTCTGGTGATATATGGTAAGCCTGAGGATTGTCCATTCACTGAAGATAGCGAGGTGGGCCCCGTTCGCTTTGGCGAATACGCGCGTACCAAGTATGAAGGTGATTTAATTGCCTGGGAATTATATAAGGGGAAGGACTTGCCACTGGTAATGCTGTATCTCGGCTCAGTCACCGGTGCAGGAGATCCGAAGCCCACCGGTCAATGGATTAACAATGCCATTAACGGGCGCATACCCGTCAGATTCTTTGAGAATTCGATCCTGACCTATGTACACGTTGGGGATGTTGCTGACTCTATAGTCAAAGCACTGGAGAAAGAAAACAACATCGGAGAAAAGTATCTCATTGGCAAGCCCCGGCTCTCAATACGAGAGGTAAACGAATTAATCAGCGATGTTGCCGGGGGCCCCCTTCCGAAAATGCGGTTGCCGGATTCCTTGGTCATGTCAAGTGCCGCTATTTTGACCTTGCTTGCCAATATAACCAGGAAGCCACCCGCTCTCGGGATGTCAATAGACCAGATGAGGACGATCAGGGAGGGTAGCCAGTTTGATAGCAGCAAGTCCGAAAAGGAGTTGGGTATAACCTATACTCCCATCCGCACAGCTATTGAAGAAGCTATAGCATCATTCCAAAGCCGGGAGCATTGATGCACATTAAACCTGCTCCTCGGAGACGAGCTTCTCAAACTCGGTCTCATCCAAAACCTTGACACCTTGCTTTTTCGCCTCGTCGAGCTTGCTGCCCGGTTGCGCTCCGGCTACGACAAAGTCGGTATTGCTGCTTACGCTGGAAGCCACTCTACCGCCGAGGGATTCTACAGTTTGCTCCGCCTCCGATCAAGGGAACAGATCTTCTGCACAAACTGAGGGACTACGTCGATAGTTTGTGATAAATCATTTGTAATCAGGTAAGCCGTTGACTCTTCTAGGGGCAGAGGATTAGGCGCTTAGCGCCTAATCATCGACAAAATGTTGTCGATACGGAATGTAGAATTCTCAATTCAATTGCCCGCCTATGGCGGGCAACCTCTCCCCAGCGAAGTCTGGGGAGAGGCGTAGGATATACATGGCCGAATTGGCCAATAATCTATACTGACTATATCGATATTTATCAGGTCCACTGGCCGGACTCTAAGGTCCCGATCGAGGAGACAGCCGAGGTCATGGAGAAACTTATGGAGCAGGAGAAGATTCGTTTGATAGGGGTCAGCAATTATTCCCCGGAACAGATGGACAGATTTCGAACAGTAGCCCCTCTCCATACATCTCAGCCACCTTATAACCTGTTTGAGAGATCTGTTGAGGAAGATGTATTGCCTTACTGCCAGAAGAATGACCTTGCAGTTCTCGTGTATGGAGCACTCTGCCGGGGCCTGCTCACAGGCAAAATGAGACCTGACACCAGATTTCATGGAGATGATTTGAGGAAGGCCGACCCCAAGTTCAGGTCTACGCGCTACGAGCGGTACCTCGATGCAGTAAAGAGACTGGATGATTTTGCTCTAGAGAACTATAGCAAGCGGGTATTGCCACTGGCTATAAGATGGATACTCGACCAGATTAGCAATGGTGTTGCCCTCTGGGGAGCAAGAAGACCTCAGCAAGTAGATACCGTGGATGAGGCAATGGGATGGAGCCTGGATGAGCATGCCATGAAGCAGATTGACTCCATTCTCAGGGAAACGATAGAGGAACCGCTGGGACCGGACTTCATGGCACCTCCGTAGAAGCCCAAGCACATGGATTATTTCCTGCGAGGCTCAGGTCCCTTGCAGGATATCCTCCAACCAGGTATATATCTTGCGGCCAAGGGCAAGGAATCGGTAATCATCGTCTTTCATCCACTCCGTATGGCCGGCATCGTAGATCCAGAAAAGCTCCTTCGGACCGCCATAGGCATGGTAGAGGCTCTCGGCCTCTGTGTGTGGATGCAACGCATTCCGTGTGGCATGGGCAATCAGGACTGGCATACGCATGTAAGGAGCGTAGGCTTCCGGATGCCATCGCAGCAGGGAATCGGCGAGTTCTCCCGAGTACTCCTCCGTGTCATACTCGCTATACTGCCGGAGCACGTTGTCTACATAGGCCTGGGACTGCTGGTCAAGGGGATAAAAGAAGAACGGATCATCCCATCTCGGCTTGCCTGTCTTGGCCCGGTCAGTGTACTGCCGGCGTGTGCGGTCGTGAAAGTCCAGATATCCGGCAGGACCACGGTGAGCAAGCTGGATGCGCTTGCCTGAGTAGAACCCGTTCACACAGATAAGTCCCAGAGCGCCAACGAGCTCGCGGGCCGCATCAATCACCAGCCCCGCCCCCATGCCCCACCCCAGAAGGATGATCTGTCGGTGATTTACCCGCGGATCGTCCTCGGCAAAGCTTGTTGCATGGATGATGTCGCGGACCTGCTCATCAAGGATGACCCGGCCCCGTTCACCTTCGCTGCCAGCGAACCCCCGGTAGTCAAAACCGAAACACATATAACCACGACTGGTGAGATAGCGGGCGAACCGGGCAGGGTGAATCTTCATCAGGCCAGTGAAGCCGGAGCAGGGTATGACCAGGGAATGCTTCTGAGATGCATCAAAGTCATCGGGAAGGAAAAAAGCGCCTTGAAGCTTCAGTCCGTCGCTGTAGAAACTAACCGGTTCGGTTTGCATATGACCTCCCTGCGTCTAAGCGACTAAGAGACGATGGCTCTTTTTACCAGGGTTTTTGTAATGTCGACTTTGTATGCGTTCATGCTGAGTGGTTTAGAACCGGCGACTGCCGACTCCGCTGCTGACTCCGCAATTGCATCATCGATGGCCTTTCCTTTGATTGCTTCTTCCGCCTGTGTTGCGCGGAGCGGTGCCGGGGCTACCGCTCCCAGTGCTATTCTAGCGTCCGTACAGACACCATCTTCGACAGCAATCACTGATGCGACACTCACAATGGCGAAATCGATGGGCTTCCTTAGAGTGAATTTCAGGAATTGGTGTCTGGCACCATCCGGGGGCTTGGGAACCTCGATCTCCGTTACTATCTCCTCCACATTCAGGGCATTGTTTAGTGGCTGGTAGAAATCCTTGACGGGAATCGTGCGCTCGCCGTTGGGGCCCACGGCTTTGATAATTGCATCAAGGGCAGCTAGTGCAACCGCCGTATCTGATGGGCAGACCGCAAAGCACTTCTTGGCTCCCATGATAGCGTGGTAACGGTTGTCACCCTGTACCGCCATGCACTGGCCACTGCCCTTCCGTGGGCACATGATAGGTCCACCTATCCGCTGAGGGACTCTATAGTACCAGCAACGGACATCCTGTGTCAGGTTTCCGCCTATTGTTCCCATGTTACGGATTTCGGGGCTTGCAACGGACTCGGCTGCATCTGAGAGCACTTTATACTTTCCCTTGATTGTTGGACTATTAGCTATATCTCGTAGACTGGATAACGCCCCTATCTTTAGCCCTTTCCCATCTTCTTTGATGTAATCGAGTCCGGATATTGTCTTGATATTAATTATGGTTTCGGGATATTCCGGCAGGATTTTGTCCTTGAGAACGCCAAGCAAGTCTGTCCCGCCCGCGATCAGGTTAGCCTTGCCTCCATGGTCTTTGAGCAATTCGACAGCTTCGTCGACGGTTTTCGCGTTAACATGTTTGAAAGATTTCATCGTAGTTGGCCTCCATCTATCTCTCGCTCCAGGCTTTAAGTATCTTATCAGGCGTTACCGGATATGTCGTCACTCTCTTCCCAATGGCATTGGATACTGCCATAAGCACCGCACTGGGCGCAGGTGAAGTCGTTACCTCTCCGGCTCCTATTGCCCCAAAAATATGAGATGGCAGAGGAGTCTCCACAATCACGTTTTGGAATGTCGGAAGTTCGAGGGAGGTACGCCACTTGTAGTCTACCATGTTGCCGGTAAGTACATGTCCCGTATTTTTGTCCATAACTGTTTCCTCGAATAAAGCGCTGTCCAGCCCGGCAGAGCCGAGAGCACCTTCAAGTTGCATTTTCAGTGAAACGGGGTCTATGACTTGACCGACATCGGTAGCGCCAGTCACAATTAGCAATTCCGTTTGCCCGGTCTCAACGTCCACCTCGACTTCTACGAATATCATGAAGAAGCAAGGCATGGAATAGTCGGGGTCGAAGGAACCCAGGCCGGTTATTATGCGCTCGTCCCCGCCCATTGCATCGATCCACCGAATCCTTGACTGAGGATTGCTTTTGACATAAAGCATGCCATCTTCCGTATCCACATCATCAGGGCTTACACCAAGGAGTGGAGATGCCCGTTCGAACAGCTTTTGCCTGGCATCCTGAGCAGCTCTGGTGACAGAGCTGCCTACAGCGTAGGTCCCCCTGGAACCGGCAAGACCATGCTCAAAAGGATTCAGCAATGTATCCTTGGGGGTTATCTCAACCCTGTCAAGGGGCAAGTTCACCAATTCCGCAACCATCTTACGCAGGCTGCTCCTCTGCCCACCGCCGGATTCAGCTATACATACATTCAAGACGGCCGTTCCTTCAGGAAGCAGCCTCACATATGCCTCAGATCTATCTTCACCCACATCAGCATTACCGTGCACGCCGCAACCTACTCCTCTCCTCTTTGCGCCGTTAACTGCCGTTGGTTTAAGCCATCCCTTCCACTTATCCTTCCACCCGAAGGTTTCGGTGCCCTTATCTATGGCCTTTGAATAATCCACGCCTCTGCAGGTCCACCATTCCCCATCCCGCCAGTAATACCCGTCACCGGTCCTGGCATAATTACGCTTAAAAAACTCCACGGGGTCGATATCGGCTTTTTCCATAGCCATTGTCAAAATCGGCAGGAAGGCGGACTTTAGCTCCTGACCACCAAAACCCCTGATTATTCCTGAGCCAGTTTGATTGGTCAATACAATGCGAGGTTGGAGGTTCCAGTTGTCACACTTAAGCATTACCTGGGCTTCACCGAGGCCGACAGCGATTTCCCCCTGTGTAGCATTTACGGAATGGCCAGGGTTAGCGAGCCACTCACCAGAGAATGCCGTCACTGTACCATCTTTCTTGATTCCTACCTTGGCGTTTATACGAGAGCTGAATCGTACTGCGTATGCCGCAAGGTGCTCTTCTTTGCTGTAAACTACTTTGACCGGCCTGCCCCTGCGAACGGCTTTGGCCAGTGCAGCGGCGTAAAAGATGACCTCAGTCGAACAGTTCTTTGACCCAAAACTGGCACCACATTGGGAAGCGATAACCCGGAGGTTGGGTAATCCCAGGGCTTTTCCTATTACTTTCTTCACCAGATATGGACTCTGTGTCGAGGTCCACACGGTCAATTTATCAGGTCCTTCCCACCTGACTATTGCTCCGGGAGGTTCAGGTGTCAGGGGATTTGGTTTATTCTCGTAACCATATGTTCCCTCGGCGACGAAATCAGCCTCTTCGAATCCCTTTTCCACATCGCCCCTGACAATGTTTTGCAGGGTATTCGGTCCGAAAAAGGGCAGTCCGCCCGGGGCGATATTGCCTGGGAATTGCGAGTACAACTGAGGGGCATCGGGCTTCCTGGCCTCTTCCATATCATACACGGCTGGCAATTGTTCGTATTCTACATCTATTAGTTCCAGTGCCTCATCAGCTATTTCCTCGGTTTCTGCAGCAACCAGAGCTACAGCGTCCCCTACGAAACGCACTTTACTATCGAGAACACACATATGCTCAGGGAATCCAGCTTTCCAATCCGGGACATTCTTGTAGGTAAGTACAGCTCTGACGCCGGGCAAGCTCTCCGCTTTGCTCGTTTCAATGTTCAGGATATTTGCATGGGGATACGGGCTTCGCAAAACCTTACCATACAACATATCGGGCAAGTTTAAATCATCGATGTACTCCGCTTCTCCGGTTACGATTTCCTCGGCATCTACTCTCGGGGTTGGCTTTCCCACATATCTATACTCTTTGGCCATCTGTGTTACCTCCATTTCCTGCTGCTGCCATCACGGCTTTGATAACCTGATAGTGGGATATACATCTACAATAGTGTCCGGCGAGTGTTTCCTTGACATCCTCTTCCGTCGGATCAGGGGTTTTATCCAGCAGTGCCCTTGCAGCCATAATCATTCCCGGAGTACAGAAGCCGCACTGAAAGGCTGAATGGTCGATAAAGGCCTGTTGAAGGGGGTCCAGCCCCCCGGTTTGCGGGTCCTTTAGGCCCTCAATGGTGGTTATACTTTTCCCATCGCATTCCACGGTCAATGTCATGCACGAAAGGATCGGGTCCCCGTCCATGATGACCGTGCAACCTCCACATGCTCCGTGGTCACAGTCTATCTTCGTTCCGGCGAGACCGAGCGTTTCCCTGAGCGTATGAGCCAACGTGTGCCAGGGACTGATGTCTTTCCCAACCATGAATTCATATGGCTCGCCGTTCACAGTGACGGTGATGTTATACTTCTCAGGGGTTTCATTATTAGCCACTGCCGTTTTGCTAACCCCCTTATTTGTTTCCTCGTTTTTGTTCTTCTCGCTCATTACCAGTTGTCACCTCCGAATTTGAGCTTTTGCTCGGCTGATTCAGGCCATCTAAAGATCTTCTTTGCGCGAGTCCGACCAGTCACCTGATGCCATTAAGTCGAATTCGCAAGGGGAAGGTCAGCCTTGTGAGAAACACCTAACTTATTAGAGTGTGAGGCGTATCTTGTTGTGAAGGCGTATATCCAAATATCCCCTGGATGTTACCCAAGCTGTTGGTGTTGGGCTGTGTCTCATAGCTGGTGGAAATCGATCCTATCCTATACTACCTGCTGTATACCATCTCAGTCAAACTCTCGCTAGACTCCCACACACCAAACTTGCTATAATGAGAGCAACCAGGCAAACTTGAGTTCATAAACGCGGATTAAATGCCGGAACGAAGCAAAGACTGGATTAACCTGGCGAAAAGCGACCTGAATGCGGCCGAGGCATTGCTTGATGGCGGTTCCTTTGTAGTAGAAGAATCATCGAATTCTGCGAAGGTTTTGTTTGAAAGCGATGGGAAATGAGAAAGCGAAGCTATCAACTGTCTTAATCACCGGAGGCTGTGGCTTTGTCGGCACGAACGTGGTAGAATACCTCTCTCAGAGAGGGTACGCCGTTAGAATCCTGGATAACCTCTCCACCAGCGCGATGGGTTGGACCACCGAGAGCCCACCGCCAACAGAGGTCAGCCCACAGTCGGAATCATCAGCCACGAGCCATGAGCCATCAGCAGAACCGCTAAACCGCCAAACCGCCAAACCAACCCGACAAACTCCCAACCTGTTGGTGGGAGACATCCGTGACAAAGAAGCGGTGGCAAAGGCAGTGGACGGGGTGGACGCAGTCGTCCATCTCGCCGCCCACACCAGCGTGGTGGAGTCCGTGGAAAATCCAGAGGAGGACTGGGACATCAATGTCAACGGGACCCTCAATCTTTTAGAGGCCTGCCGGCGACGCGGCGTCGAGAAGTTCATCCTTGCCTCTTCCAATGCAGTAGCAGGGGAACAGGAACCCCCTATCGATGAAACGAAAGTCCCCCAACCCCTCTCCCCCTACGGGGCCTCCAAACTGGCAGCGGAGGGCCTGTGCTCGGCATACTACCACTCCTTCGGCTTGAAGACCGTCGCCCTGCGCTTTGCCAACGTGTACGGCCCCCACTCCGAACACAAGTCCAGCGTCATCACAAAGTTCATGAAGAAGGCCAGGAAGGGAGAGCCGCTCGTAATATACGGCGATGGCAACCAGACCCGCGACTTCGTCCATGTAGACGACATATGCCAGGCCATCCATTTAGTGCTGACAGCCGACAGTCGACAGTCAACAGTCGACAGCTCACAGTCGGAATCATCAGCCATCCGCCTCAGGCGGATCAGCCATCAACAAACTCAACAAACCCAAGGAACTCAAGGAATTCCCCTCCCCTGGGGAGAGGTCTTCCAGATCGCGAGCGGCGTCGAAACCACCATCAATGAACTGGTCAAGCTGATACTGGAAACAGCGAACAACTCAAAAACTGCCAACTCCCAACTATCAACTATCTACGAACCCGAGCGCCCCGGCGAAATAAAGAGAAACTACTCGGACATAAGCAAAGCAAGGACAGTGCTTGGATTTGAGCCTGTAATGAACCTCGAAAGAGAACTATCGAGTATTTGGGAAAGCTATAATCGAAGCACTGACGATTAGCTATCGGCTGACAGCCAACAGCCGACAGCTATAAGCCCAACTCAATAAACGAACAAATCCTGCTAACCTCGCTAGATTATCATACAGTAAACTTGCTATAATTATGACACCTGACTGAGCTTGACACAGCCAAAACTTGAACCGCTGCATTGTAGGAGGTGTTATGAGACAATATGTGACAGATGAAAATGGAGAAAGGAAAGCGGTAATTCTGGATTTTGACGAATTTGAACGCCTAGTTGCCTATATTGAGGAAATGGAAGATGCCCTTGATCTCAAAAGAGCTATAGAGGCGGGAGGGGAGTTCATGGAGCTGGAAGATTTTAGGAATGAACTGAGGAGGGAAAGCAGAATTTGAGCTATACTGTAAGGCTGGAAAGTGCTGCTTGGCATAACCTGAAGCAACTTCCGCCAGAAGTCCTTAGCAGGATCATAGCAAGATTGTCTGATCTGGAATGGGAGCCTCGCGCTAGAGGTGTAAAGAAGCTGAAAGGGGTAGAGGGGTATAGAATTAGGGTAGGGGATTACAGAATCCTCTTCACAGTTGATGACCAGCAACAAACTCTCAACTACCAACTGCCAACCATAAAACTGCCAACTGCCAACTATGCCTTCATACCGCGGGTTCGGCACCCGGGTCATCACCTGGTTGTGGAACCTCGGCTCTGGAGTGAAGGTAACTGACGCCCAGAGCGGGTTCAGGGCCTACGACAGGAGGATACTGAAAGACCTTTCCCTTTCGGAGAACGGCATGAGCATCAGCATCGAGAGCCTGGAGAAGGCCAGAAGCAAAGGGGCGAACATTAAAGAGATCCCCATCACCTGCGCCTACACGCTAACCAGGCTCAACCGGAAAGCCGTCACGCACGGACTCGGCGTCGCGCTGTCGGTGCTGAAGATCCGGGCCAAAAACCACCTGACAGGAGGCTACACCAGCGCCTGAGGTCGGGGAAGGTTAGGACATTCAATGAGAGTCCGAGTATCAAACACGAATATTAAACTTCAAACACGTGGAGGTGAGGGAAATGAAAGTGCTCAATGAAGAACATAGCAAAGATAAAAGCGGTGTTAAGTTGATCTTGAATTACTTTGAGGAAAGATCTTCAGATATGATAATACTGCGCACCATGATACCCGAACCTTTCCGCATTATAGGCATACTCCCAAAGGGATCGAAGATTCAAAGGAACGAGAACTGCCAGAAGTGCTGGACGAAATTGAAAAGATGGTCTGAATGTTAACCAGCCCCCGATGCGGAATCTCCGCCTTGTATAGTGAAAGTGTTTCTAAGGTTGTCTTTTTAGTGCAGGGTTGTC
>JBKGZM010000065.1:0-11170 GCA_046545575.1 Dehalococcoidia bacterium | reverse complement strand
CCCGCGAACGGATTAGACAGATAGAGGTGAAAGCCCTGCGTAGACTGCATAACCCCGAACTTTCGCAGAAGCTAAGGGACTCCCTTGAGGCATTGTAAGGATTGAACAAGATAAGGATGTTACAAGCTGGCTTCTTGTGATATACTTAAGCTTAATATCGCTTGCTACACGCAGAGTGCCTGAGCTATAATGATACCCAAAGTTAGTTGGGATCATCAACTCGACTATAGCACTCACCTTTATGCGGCGATTTTTGCAGTTCAGTAGATAAGAAATAAAAGCCCAAAACCCCTGATAGAGAGGGCGGCACATATTCATGAACAAACGAGATATTCACGGCGTAACGATCGAATGTGTGAACGGGAATATTGCAAACCAACCCAACATTGACGTCGTCGTCAACGCGGCCAATGCTGAACTGCGGATCGGAGGCGGCGTAGCAGGTGCAATCCATCGGGCTGCGGGGCCGGGCCTCGAAGAGGAGTGCAGGGCGCTCGCTCCTATCCAGCCCGGCCAGGCAGTCATAACTGGCGCGCATAATCTACCAAACAGTTATGTTATCCACTGCCTTGGGCCGGTATACGGGCTAGACGAGCCTTCTGACCAGCTGCTGGCCTCATGCTATTGTAATGCACTGCAACTGGCCGATCACAACGGGGTCAGGTCCATCGCTTTCCCTGCCATATCGACAGGAGCGTTCGGTTACCCGCTGGAATCGGCCACTCGGATTGCCCTGAAGACGGTCATTGACATGTTTCCCGACCTTTCGTCCGTGGATCACATTCGTTTTGTTCTGTTTAGTGAGGCAGACCGGGAGATATACGAACGGCTCCTCCACGAGCTGGCAAAAACGTGATTAGAGCAAAGGACACATATCCTTATCTGCTCCATTAGAGATCTGCGAACACAGCAGGAATAGACAGGCAACACGATCAGCGCATAATATATTATCCTTGCTGTGGCAGTAATAAACCTATCATCAGCTCAAACTACTAAGAGGTGCGGAAATGGGCGATGTAGAACGGACTAATCTGTGCGAGACCTGCAGAAAAGAGCTTGAGTGTTTCCAGCAAGGGATCTTTGAGCGCGAATCTTGCGAGGGCTATGACCCTTTACCCATGAATGAGCTTCTTGAGCGGGATAAGTTCCTCCGTGCAGTGATGGTTGGCCCGTGCCCCAAGTGTGACAGCAACAATACTTACGATTGCGCGAATAACCCTCAGTTGGAAGACGAGCTGATAGGGCATTGCCTGGACTGCGAAACCTATTGGTGTATCGAGTGTGGTTATATCTTTGAAAAGGCGGGGAGGCCAAAGGAATGTCCGCACTGGCAGATTTGTGAGCAATGTTCACAGGAGCATGGCTACCTGGATGTGGGTGAATTTGTTGAGAAAATCTGTGCCACGTGTGAACATTTCGATAACGGCTGTCAACTTGAAGATCCATCACAGTGTGAAACCCAGTGGCAGTACAGGTGCCCATATGACGCCGACGTTTCAGAATGTCCTGAGATTGACAACTTCTTGAGCAGGAAAGGGTAGCTGGGTCTGGGACTGGGGTGGATCACGGCCGATCCATATGGAGCCTAGGCAAAACATTCTGACGGTTTGTCGAGCACGTTTTCGATCTGAGACTTTCGCCCCAGCAAGAATTGCAAGAATGATACTTTACATTGGGGCTCATTTCGGATACTGATCTTGGAAGAGAGTGTTTGTTGTAAGTTTCCGTATTTTCTGATAAAATTATAGCCCACGCCGTGGGGATGTCAGGTACATGGAACATCTGAGGTTGGAATGCACAATCCACGCTCAACAAAGGATGAAACAAAGGGGAATAACAAAAGATGAAGTAGAGCATTGCGTAGTTAATTATGATATACGCTACCACGACCCGAAAGGTAATATGGTGTACAGGAGCTCACTTTCATATGGTAAAAGAATAAAAGTTGTGACCAAAGGCAATACGAACGATCCCGCTATTGTCATTACCGTTGCTGACATTTAAGAATAGAATTAGGAGGAACAAAATGAATATTGAATATGATGCTCACGCCGATGCTGTCTATATTCAACTAAGTGATAAGCCATATGCGTATGGCCGCGATCTCGACGATTCGCGTCGAATAGATTACAGTGAGGACGGTAACCCTATAGGTATTGAGCTGCTTAATGTTTCTGATGGGGTTAATGCTTCCGACCTTCCTATACCCGACGAAGCAATACAGGCGCTCATTGAAAGGTATGGAATTACCCCCTATTTTGAAATAAAGGAATATACGTCGTTAGAGGTATCAGAAGAATCGGTGTCAGCAATTAGTGTCTGGTTTGGCCCGCCTATGGAGAGTGAACAGCAAGGAGATGGCGAGGTGGTTACGGAATGCAGGTAGACTATGCTTTCCTTTGCGATTATGCTGATACTAGTGGCAATAAAGTCAATGCCCTTGGCATTGGGTTTGACGTAGTATACTCCCGTCAGATGCCTTTCAAACACCGCCAATTCTATCTGGTAGTTCAGTTGCGCGCGAGCGTGACTGAGGCCGGACAAAAACAAGCTGAAATCCATCTTATAGATCAAGACGGTAATAGCGTGATACCAAAAATCACAGGAGGAGTTAACATACCCAAAACGCCAGGTAAGACTTATACTACCGGCCGTTTTATAATGGGTTTTGGAAACGTGCAGTTCAAAAATTACGGCACATATTCAGTTCGGTTTACTATGCAAGGAATAGAACAGGTTAATATTCCTTTTGAGGTTAGGAAGCGGCAAGAGACTGAAACCGATCAAGGTAGCGGGCAATAGTCTCTAACATATCACACGGATATCGATGCAACAAGCTGTCTTTTTGTTGGCTTGGCAGATACTGTATCATTTTAGTAGGCGGAAGGTTATCGGAATTGAAGAATGAACGTTATGGAATGGGGAGGTAGTAATGGTAAGGGTGTGGATATGTGGGCAAGTTGGACGTAAATTGACAAAGGCGTATGTGCAAGCTAAAATATTGCTGAAGTTGAACAAAGGCACTCTAATGCGGATAGGAAAAATGACGGGAAGAATAAAAGCCGGGAAAGGGTCTTTGATAGGAGATGCTGGAGAGTATTATGTAATGGCCGAACTACTAAAGCAAGGTATAATTGCTGCTCTTGCTCCGGTAGTTAAATGATTTGACACGTATTTTGGAGGATTTTCGATTGAGGGGAAATGGGGGTATCTTAGGGTGCGTTGAGGCTCTTATTTCATATGTTGGGTAAATTAGCGCTGAGCTAGGCAAACTCAGCTAAAAAGCAGACCCTTCAATTAACAAAGGTAGCAGATGTGACTGACTATATATCCATAACTACAAATCCTCGAATACCTTCGGTGCTTGCTCTTTCATGATCTTGAGAACTTCATTTGCAACCGCCCTCGTTTCAGGCAAAGCTCTCTCGCTTGTCCGCAGTTTAATGAAATGCCTCAGTTCCCTGAAATTCATAGTCATCACTATTTGCGTCTCACAAGCGTTTGGGAGTACGTATCGAGCTATTTCAGGCTTGACTCCGAGTTGGAGAAGTTCTTCATATGTCTTCCAAGCATTTCTCATGGCTTTTTCAAACATGTCATAAGCGTTCTCGCTGTTTACTTTTATCTCCGGTGGTGTAATATATCTAGGCTTGCTCTCCTTAACATACCTCTGGCTTCTTTGGCTGTAACTAGCCAATCTGTGGCGCACAAGTTCATGGGTGAAAACGCGACTGGCTCTAATATAAAAAGTGGCTGACGCGTGCTCAATGACAGATTCATGTCCAACACCTATCCATTCTTGTATACGGCTAGGGTTTTTCTCAAACTTATCTGTTGTATCCCAACAGAGTCTGCCAGCATATTCAATAAGCTGCTCAGGATGAGCGCCTGTCGGGTTCTGAGGCAAGTACTCTGTTGACTGCCATAACCCAGTTATGGCTAGTAATTTAACCTCGATATCGTAATTCTCTTTCATATAGCCTCGCTTTAGCGCTTATACAATTTGTGGGCCTGCTCCTACCCATTTTGTGATGTATCACAGGGATATCTCATATTTCCAAAGGTGCCTACCGCGTTTGACATCTCTGACACGATACGTCCTCGGCATATGGTAGAGCACAGCAGGTGCACCGTCAGTTAGCGCACATAAACCACTCCCGAAAGCATGGGCTTTTGGCCCAAGAGGTACAAACACCACGTTTGATTTATCTTTTTCTTCAGCCACTACTTGCTCCAGTTTTGTCCAAGTTTCTACAGGATCAGCGGCGTTGGCCTCAATTAATGATGACCCTGATAAGGCAGTCTCCTCTAGGAAAAGCTTATTTCTCGATATGGGCATACCTTCATATTCACTCTCATAACCTGGCTTGGCTACTAGCGCTTTTACTCTGTCTGGTTCACATTGGTAGAAAACTTCGTAACTCCTTTCACCTTCAAAGCCCAAGAGAAATACGTACGTCCTTGGTAGGATCAACTCTGGATGACCCCAAAGGTATGGAACCCACATGTGTGTATCCAGTCCCGAAGTGAAACTGTACTTCCAAGGCTCCTCACCATAAGTACCAGTGGGATTAAAAATCGTTAGCTGTGGGCTGGGGAATTTGTTCCTTAAGTAACCAAGGATACCCAAAAAATAGGGTATTGGAGCCCCTCCGATATCAATGAACCACGTTGCTCCTGGGGCCCAACATTCATCCGGAAGAGATGAGAATGCTTTCTCCAATGTGCTATCAACATCCCTTATTGATACATTCTCCAGCCTAATCGGCGGGGTCTCTGAACTGGCCCCAAAGGGTTTCATCAAATCGTTTTCTCAGATCTGTGTCTTGGGCTTCCTGAAAGAATACAACTAATGAGTGTGTGCAGGAACCCTGGTTAAGCAGCGTGCTGGAAACCAACCCCCTTGATTCAAATGTACCGAAGAAAATGCCCAACGTAAAACGACCTTCTATAGGGGCCTTTTCGCTGCGAAAAGCCTTTGCCTTTATACCATGGGATTTGTGCTCATTAATTGTTATCCATTTATTCATTTATGAACCTGTGCTAGCATTGTTTTCAAATAAACTCATGCCAATCTGTAGGGACTTCTTCTTTCTTGCTTGCTTCCCGTACATTTCATAACCTTTCATACGCCCTAGTAATATATTATCTTTTGCTTTTTCACTTGAGCCTCGTTCCCCATCAATAGCATACTAAAATCATCGGTAGATACTCTTTGAGGATAGTAGAATGGATTACGGAAGCTAATGTTGAATAGTGGAGAGAGAGCAGGATGTAGACCGACAGTCATAGTTGAATTATCCTCTATCTTTAATAGAGCTCCATTCATAATGCCAAATTCAATCGCATCAATGATCTCTGATCGCAGATCACGTCGACCTACGCTTAGAGAGGCTGATTCTGGCGTAACAATTATATATGGATACGACTGAAAGATGGCAAACAACTCGCCTAGCCTTCTGCAAATCGAAGGTAGCGAAGTTGGCAAATAGTCTCGATGTTCTCCCCTACTGCTCTGGAAAGTTTGGTCATCTATTTGAAACAGGGGTTTTTTGTCAAACGAGTCAAGAAAATTGTTAGCAGCGTTAAGTATTCCTTTCATCTGATGTAGATTCTCTTTTAAAATTGACCCGGTTTCCCGCTTAAAATTGACCCACCCCGGTATCCTGTCTCAACCTGATAAGAGAGTATATCCCTTACCCTGGGGCTGTCAAGGGGGTAGCTAAGAACACATTTGATGCGAGCTTTGACGTCCCCTTGACAGCCCTGCGGGCTCGGGATCGATCCTCAGGTAGCAGGTTGAGACATGTCGGTATCTGCTCTATAGGCCTCACCTCCTGTGTCAGGTATTTCTGCCCCATCCCCTCTAGCTCCCTGCTTGATGCTCTCCAATTTGTCCTTGATGCGATAGCTGGGCCCAGTGGTCGAGATGATGTGGCAGTGGTGCAGCAGGCGATCCAGGATAGCTGAGGCAATAACATCATCGCCAAACATCTCTCCCCAACGATCGTGACTTTTGTTAGACGGCAACCCATTCCCTGCAAAGCTCCTCCGCTTGTTCCAAAACTGTTTGTGTTGCCCTTTCCTGCTTGTCAGGCGGGTAGCCATACCTGCGGAGTATTCTCTTGACCATCACACGAATCTGTGCACGGGCATTTTCCCTAGCAGTCCAGTCTATGGTCACGCTTCGGCGAACCGCATCAACGAGCTCGCGTGCTATGGTTTTCAGGGTCTCGTCTCCTAACACCTGCACAGCGCTGTCGTTGACTTCCAGCGCATCGTAGAAGGCTACCTCATCATCGGTCAGGCCGAGGTTTTCACCACGGTTCCGTGCCTCCCGCATTTCCCTCGCCAATTGGATCAGTTCTTCAATAACCTGGGCTGCTTCGATAGCACGATTTTGATATTTCCGTATAGCCTTTTCCAGCATCCTGGCAAATGAACGCGCCTGAACCACGTTTTTCCTGGAATTTGTCTTGATTTCATCGTTTATCAGTTTTCTCAGTAGCTCCACGGCCAGATTACGCTGTGGCAGTTGTCGCACTTCCTGAAGGAAATCGCCGGAGAGGATCGAGATATCAGGCCTTTTCAAACCGGCCGCTCCGAAGATGTCAACAACCTCATTAGATGAGATAGCGCGTGAAACCAACTGCCGCAGGGCAGTATCCATTTCTTCCTGTATTTTGCCTTCTCCTTCCACTGTCGCTTTAGCCAGAGCACTACGGACTTCCTGGAATAAACCCACTTCATCGCGAATCTTAATAGCTTCATCACGCGGTACAGCAAGGGCAAATGCCCTGGAAAGTTCTGTCACTGCGGTAAGATAGCGTTTCTTGCCATCTTCGAGTTGGAGAATGTATTCCATGGCTTGTGCAACCCCACTGAGTCGCTCACTAGGCTCTGCCTGGAGAAAGCGGGAATAATCGAACCCCTGAAACATGGAGGTGACTACTTCATATTTCTCTAACATGACTGCAACTGCGTCATCCTGGTCAAGTGTGGGTTGACCACGGCTACCAGCTTCAGTATAGTCGGCCAATGCTCTCTTGAGCTGATCTGCGAGTCCAAGATAGTCGACAACAAGCCCGCCGGGTTTATCTTTGAACACGCGGTTCACTCTGGCTATAGCTTGCATAAGTCCGTGGCCCCGCATTGGTTTATCGATGTACATCGTGTGCAGTGGCGGGCAATCGAAACCGGTAAGCCACATGTCCCGCACGATCACCAGCTTCATTGGGTCGTTGGGGGCTTTGAATCGTCTGGCCAATGCCTCTCTTCCGCGCTTATTGCGAATGTGTGGTTGCCATTCAGTAGGGTCAGAGGCTGAGCCAGTCATTACCACCTTGATTACACCTTTGTCGTCATCGTCACTGTGCCAGTCTGGCCGTAGGGGCGGCCGCCCGCCCGCCCCTAGACAGATTGCGTTATACATGTCCACACAGATACGCCTGCTCATGCAGACGATCATTCCTTTACCGTCCATTGCTATAAGACGATTTTCAAAATGTTTGACCAGGTCCTCAGCCACAAGTGAAACACGTTTCTCTGTCCCCACCATTGACTCAAGTGCAGCCCATTTAGTGCGGAGCTTCTGCTTTTCGGCTTCCTCCTCACCCTCTGTGAGCTCTTCGAATTCCGGATCGATCTTTGGCTTTTCCTCTTCCCGCAGCTCGATGTTTGCCAGTCGCCCTTCGTAGTATATCGGAACGGTAAATTTGTCGTCGACAGCACGCAGGATGTCGTACGTATCGATGTAGTTCCCGAAAACCGCAGGTGTGCTGCGGTCGCCACGCTCGATGGGCGTAGCAGTGAATCCTATGAAAGAGGCATTGGGCAACGCATCATGCATGTGGCGGGCGAATCCGTCGATGAAATCGTACTGGCTGCGGTGTGCCTCGTCTGCGATGACCACGATATTTCGGCGGGATGACAGTTCCGGATAGTGATTGCCCCTGGTCCTGGTGTGTTGCCCCGTGTTGTTCTGTACTGCAACTTGTTCCGGGAGGAATTTCTGCATTGTAGTGAACACGACGCCGCCGGATGCCACCTGTAAAAGCTGCTTCAAATGCTCCCGGCTTTCTGCCTGCACCGGTGTCTGACGTAAGAGGTCACGGCACGAGGAGAATGTGTCGAAGAGCTGATCATCCAGGTCGTTTCGATCGGTAATCACAACCAGGGTGGGATTCTCCATAGCGGGATGACGGATCACCTTGCCGGCGAAGAATGCCATCAAAAGGCTCTTCCCGCTGCCTTGGGTATGCCAGATCACCCCAATGCGGCGGCCGCCAAAGTGTTCCTTGTCAGCACTGTAGGCAGGTTCAGGTTCTCCGACTTTAAAGGGGTTGTATTCTTCCTCGACAGGGAAACGAGCGTAGAGCTGCTGAGGCTCTGCTACGATGCCGCAGGCAGACAGGGTGCATTCCACTGCCTTATTCACAGCATGAAACTGGTGATAGGCGGCTGCCTTCTTGGCGACGGAGGTCCCGTCATCCTCGAAGACGACAAAGTTCAAAATGAGATCGAGTAAACGGCGCTTTTCGAAAATCCCCTTGAGAAGCACTTCCAGGTCTACTGAGCCGTGCGGGGCGACTTCCGTGCCATCGATGGTGCGCCACGGCATGAACCGGTCCCAACTGCTGGTCAGCGTGCCTGCTCGGGCTTCGAAACCATCTGAGATGACAGCCAGCTCGTTATATGTAAAAAGAGAGGGAATATCATTCTTATATGTTTGTAGTTGCTGGAAGGCATGGTGAATGGTGGCCTTTTCATCCGCCGGATTCTTGAGCTCGACCACGCTCAGAGGCAGGCCGTTAAGGAAGACAACGATGTCCGGTCGGCGTGTCCTGCGGTTTTCAACAACGGTGAACTGGTTGACGACAAGCCAGTCATTGTTATCCAGGTCATCAAGGTCCAGCAGCCAGACCTTGTCATAAACCTCTCTTCCCTCGTGCAGATACGAGACATCCACGCCGTCGGTGAGCATGCGATGGAAACAGTGGTTGTTATCGATCAGGCTGGGCGATTCGGTGCGCGTTATCTTCCGGATGGCTTCATCTATGCCGTGTGAGGGGGTCGTCGGGTTGATGTGTTCCAGCGCGGCTTGAAGTCTACCCTGTAACACGACCTGGGAGTAATCATCCCGTTTACAGTACGGGCCATCGGGGCTGATATCGGGGCCGAAGGCGGTTTGCCAGCCCAGCGACTGGAACCAGTCCAGGACGGTTTGTTCGAGGGTGGTTTCGGTTATATCTGTCATGGTTCATTCACCCTTGTATAACGATCGACCTCCGGATTTTCACGGTCGTAGTCCCATTTCGATGGGTTGTTAACGATGTATTGACGAATCCCGTGTAATTCGTTTTCGTTACGGATTATGTGCTCATAATAATTGCGTTGCCACAATTTTGCGCCGGGTGTTTGCCGCATTTCGTTGACACGTTTGGCGGCGGCGGATTTGAATGAACGAATGACGGTTGGCAATGATCCGGCAACCGGTGCACCGAATTGTTCCGCCGTAGGGGCACGGCGCGCCGTGCCCCTACGGATAACGATGATTCCATGTAAATGATTCGGCATGACCACAAATTCGTCCAATTCGATTCCATTGCGGATATCGGCGGATTTTTCCCATTCCTCGGCAACGATCTGCCCTGCGTTATTCAATGACATTGCCCCATCCTTTATTTCGCCAAACAGGCATTCCCTGTTTTGTGTGCAGATGGTGATGAAATAGGAGCCTGGCCGAGAATAATCGTACCCTTTCAAACGAATGGAGCGGCGATAGAATCTTTCCGGGGCATATTTCATAAGCTGGCCTCGTCGACGAATTTCTCCGCATCGGGGACACGCAGCTCGCAGGAAATGAGCTTTGGAAGAAGTGTGTCTCGGAGAGAGGCAAGAGTGGATGATTCACTGCGAAGCCGGGAAGACATCCTGAGCCATTCCCCTGCGAACTCCTCATGCACTTCTAGCACTTGACGGGGCGGAACAAGCATCCGAATTTGCTCAAGGTGCATTGGACCAAAGTTTCTTTGTACACTTCCAGATGCATATCTCTCTAATTCCCGCTGTAATCTGGTGTCAACGTACCCGACCAAATAAGGGAGGGTGCAGTTTGGCGGTATCGGTCTCATGCGTATTACACTTGTATTAAGAACCAAGGGGAGATGTTCAGGCCGAACAATTGCGGAGCGGCCAAGTGTTCCCGAGGTTGAAACAACCAAGTCATCCTCTCTTAGTTGAAAATGCCTATACTTTCCGAAGGCTTCCTCATTGTGAATCCTGTTTGCGTTGTTCAAATCAAGATCGCCATTCTTGATGCACCTGATGTTTATAAACCGTGTCCCTTCATCAGAATTGGTATATTGCCAATTTCGAATACCAGGACCTTCCTTAAAGTCAATACTTTTGGTCAGTGGTTTCACTTCCCACCCGTTCGGAATCTCTCCAAGCTCAGAATCCTGGAGACTATTGGGGAAGAGTGCTGCGATCTCGTCTGGCAGTCCGGTATCACGGCCTTCGGCTTTGGCGCGCACAGGGTCGAAATCCACGAACCAGGACTTGAAGATGGCGCGGGCCATTTCCTCCAGTGTCTTATTCATCCGCCGGTTTGATTCTATCTTGTCGTCCAGCGATCCGAGGATGTGGGAAATGGCACGTTGTTCAGGGAACAGGGGATACCGCACGTCAATGTTCTCGATTCCATACAAAGGCAGTTTAGGTTGTGTCGACCCTACTGTATTCCGTTGTATTTCATATTGGCCAAATGGTGACTTTAGGTACCAAAAAAGATAATAGGGATCGACATTAGAGTTGGCAATCATGATTTTAGCTGCATTCTCGGTTAGACTTGCCTTATGTAATTCAGGAGGAATAGTAGCAACTAAACCAATAGTTCCAACTATGGATATGACAACATTCCCAGAATCAACGGTATAGCGCTTAATGCTGGGGAAAACCTCTTCGGGCACATAAAGCAAATTGGATAATGAAATCCTACCATCGGAAAAATCCACAACTCTGATATAGGGATGAGAGGTTCCTTCTTCGGAGAGTTTATTGCCCTTTGGAAGACGCTTACCCCCTTTTACCTTTGCCAGCTCTCTGATCTTCGAGATCCGCCACTCACTCCCCATATCCCAAAACCTCCAGATTCCTCTTAATAGTGGCC
>JBKGZM010000064.1:0-11292 GCA_046545575.1 Dehalococcoidia bacterium | reverse complement strand
CCACTATATCATGGTCACCTCAAGTTAACAACCCTAAACGATAACAGAGCCTAAATTTAACTGCCTCCGCATTGAAAGGAGTTCCATCCTGGAACTTAACTCCCTCCCTCAAATGCCAAGTCAAGGTATTGTTCTCCGGATCCCCTTCCCAAGATTTGGCCAGCACAGGGATGTAGTTCCCTTCCTCATCCCAACTGACCAGCCTTTCCGCAATAGGTGAGGCATATATGGTGTCAACAGGAGAAAAATCTGGCTGATAGCCAATGCACGCCGGAGATGAGGCCCTGGTAGCCTTCAGAATACCGCCATATGTCGGCCCACTGGGGGTCGGCTCTGTTGTTTGAGTCGGTTCCGTTGCCGATGGTGATTCCGTTGTTTCCGTCTTAGCGCAACCGCCAAAAACCAATATGCTCACCAGGACAACCACTACAGGAACAAATAAAAACCTCTTCATCATACCTCCTTACATATAGATTCTAATGTATCCTGAATAACTCTGCGGAACAGCCTGTGTTATGTAGCCATATATCACCCCCTTTAGAATCCTTTCTCCGCGATGTTGCGGGAAATACGAGCCGCACTAACCGTCAATTCTTCTTTGAGTTCCTTTGCCAACGGCTTTAAATGTCCTTCAAATCCCAGGATGCTCAGGGCGGCTGGATATATATAATTCTTAACAGGGACAGATATACACGCAAGCCCGGTCACTACTTCACCGTAACTGGCATAGTATCCTTGCTGCCTGATCTCTTGCAACTGGGAGATCAACGTGTACTTATCAGTAACAGTACGCTCTGTAGCATGCACCAGATCGATCTTTTGCAGGGCTTCCTCTATTTCTCCGTTATCGAGTTGGGAAAGTAGCACTTTCCCCGGCGCACTGCCGAGAGGTGGCCGATTCCTGCGACTGTCTTCCGTGATTCTGATATTGTGCCTGCTCGCGATATCATAGATCGTAATACAGCGAAGCTGGACCATGATAACAAGGTTTACAGTCTCCTCGCTGATCCGGGACAAGCGCTCCATTTCCTGAATAGAATGCATGATTAAGTATTTATGAGCGGCAAGTGGTTCAGTGGAGAGCCAGGTAACCAGGGGACCCAGATAGTATCTATGGTCAACCCCCGATTTTACTGATTTTACACTATCAAGGAGGTAACTAACCGTGGAAAGTAAATGGACTGATTTATCCTGGGAGGAAAAACGCGATAGAGTACCATGCAGACTACCTACCGTGGAATTCCCGGTCCATTATGCCGGGATAACGTTACGTACAGCCATGTATGATTATGCAGAAATGAAACGGGCATGGCTAAAATTTCTCTATGAATTTGACGGGGATACCTTCGCTGGTCCCAGAGTTAGTGTTAGTCCAGGCAGGATGGGCGAGATACTTGATAGCAGATTTTCTAGATGGCCGGGGCATGGTCTCCCTGAAAATGCCAGTATGGACCAGTTTGTTGAGGGCGAGTATATGAAGGCAGATGAATACGATGCCCTGCTCAAGGACCCATCAGATTATTGTTTGAGATTTTACCTGCCTCGTACGATGGGTGCCCTAGAGCCGTTGCAGAAGCTGATACCCCTGCGAAGCACATTGGGGCTGCCAACCATGTTCCTGGCAGCATGCACTGCACCAGATGTCCAGGCGGCATTCCAAGCCATCATTGATGCTGGCAAGGAATTGGCAAATTTTCAAGAGGTTGTCAGGGAAATAAATACGGAGGCCCGGGCAGCAGGATTCCCATCTCTAACGGGAGGTTTTGCTCACGCCCCCTTTGATCTTCTAGGAGATACCCTAAGAGGAACTCACGGTATAGTAATGGATATGTACCGGCAACCTGATAAGCTTCTCGAGGCTATGGAAATAGTGACACCATGGATTATTGAGACAGGGATAGCGGGAGCGAACGCCTCTGGTGGACCGATTATCCTTATGCCGCTGCACAAGGGTGATGATACATTCATGTCCGATAAGCAATTTGAGACATTCTACTGGCCTTACCTGAGGAAAGTTATTGTGGGATTGGTGAACGAGGGTTGCATGCCATTATTGTTTGCTGAGGGTAGCTATAACAGACGTCTGGAGACTGTAAAGGACGTGCCCAAAGGTTCCGTACTATGGTGGTTTGACAAAACGGATATGACCAGAGCCAAGGAAATTCTCGGCGATACGGCTTGTATCTCCGGCAATGTGCCCACCTCGCTGATGCGTAACGGTACGCCTCAAGCCGTTAAGCAGTATTGCATAAATCTTATTGAGGATTGCGGCAAAGGTGGGGGGTTTATCTTAACAGGGGGTGCCTCTATTGACAAAGGGAACCCTGATAACTTGCATGCCATGATAGAAGCTGCTAAGGAATTTGGAGTTTATAAATAGCCAAAGATGGATAATCGCTATTATTGTAGACTGTGGTGAGCCGTGTGGCTTATGAATGAGTGCCCCAAATATGGCACCCCTCAGTTTGAATCCGTCTGAATCAAAATGAGGTCGTGGCGTAGCAGCCACGACCTGAATTTAACCTCTTCTGCGAGTTGTAATACGAAGAAAGCCAGAGACTATGTTGAGGATACGACCCCGATGGGATTTGAACCCACGATCTCCAGCGTGACAGGCTGGTGTGTTAAGCCGCTACACCACGGGGTCGTGTTAAAGCATGATACATTTTAACAGCTTGCCATTATGCAGTCAACACCGTTCCATCTTTGCTGAACGTCAGCTCCCCTGACTCTGAATCAAGACTGACCACGACGTTATCGCCCTCCTGGAATTCCCCTTGCAGGATCTTTCTGGAAAGGGGAGTTTCCACATAGCGCTGGACAGCTCTTCGTAGCGGACGTGCCCCGAACACAGGGTCAAAGCCTTCTTTAGCCAGCCATGACTTCGCTTCCTGTGTCAGCGATACCGATATATTCCGCTCCGAAAGTCGGTCCTTAAGGTCGTTAAGCATGAGTTCCACAATCTGCTGCAGCTCTTCCTCACTGAGTTCGTCAAAGACGATGACCTCGTCTACCCTGTTCAGGAACTCAGGCCGGAATGTCTGCTTTAATGCATTCTCCACGTTGCTCTTCTTCCGTTGTCGGTCGGCCCTGGTTTCCTCATCGGTGCGGAAGCCGATCGACTGACGCTGGAATTCCTGGCTTCCGAGGTTACTGGTCATGATGATCACCGTGTTTTTGAAATCAACCGTCCGGCCGTGTCCGTCAGTAAGACGTCCGTCATCCAGTATCTGCAGAAGCATGTTAAACACGTCAGGATGGGCTTTTTCAATTTCATCAAGCAGAATCACCCTGTAAGGACGACGCCTCACCCTCTCGGTGAGCTGTCCTCCTTCCTCATAGCCCACGTATCCGGGTGGTGCCCCGACAAGCCGGGAGACGGTGTGCCTCTCCTGGTACTCCGACATGTCCAGTCTGACCAGAGCATCTTCCTCATCGAAGAGGAACTCGGCCAGAGCCCGGCAAAGTTCGGTTTTCCCTACCCCTGTGGGGCCGAGGAAGATAAAGCTGCCAATTGGTCTTCGGGGGTCCTTCAATCCTGAGCGTGCCCGTCTTATAGCATCGGAGACGGCTGTGATTGCTTCATCCTGACCTATGACACGCTCGTGCAGCCGCTCTTCCATATTGATCAGCTTATCCGTCTCTTCCTCCAGCATACGGCTGACAGGAATGCCAGTCCACTTGGAGATGCGTTCTGCTATATCTTCCTTATCGACTACCTTGTCCACCTTGTTGTCCTGGGACCATTTGTTCTTCATTTCCTGGTATTGGTTCTCAATACTCAATCGTTCGGACTTCACATTGGCCGCTCTCTCGTAATCGCCACGCTGTGCTGCAGCCTCTTCCTCATTGGTCAGGTGCCTCAGCTTTTGCTCCAGCTCTTTCATCTCCGACGGATAGCTTTCCGACTCGATGCGAACCTTGGCCGCAGCCTCGTCGATGAGGTCGATTGCCTTATCGGGCAGAAAGCGGTCCGAGACGTAGCGGTCACCGAGCTTGGCAGCAGCTTCCAGGGCTGCGTCGGTTATCTGTATCTTGTGATGCGACTCGTATTTCGGGCGCAGGCCCTTCAGCATCTCAATGGTCGTCTCCACGCTGGGTTCACCAAGGAATACCGGCTGAAAGCGCCTTTCCAGAGCTGCGTCCTTTTCTATGTGTTCCCGGTATTCGTTAAGCGTGGTAGCGCCGATGCACTGCAGTTCGCCGCGCGCCAGAGCCGGTTTCAGCATATTTGATGCATCAATGGCACCTTCGGCTGCGCCCGCTCCGACTACTGTATGCAACTCGTCAATGAAGAGTATAATCTCACCTTGAGCCTGGCGTATCTCGTCCATTACAGCTTTAAGGCGTTCCTCGAACTCGCCGCGGAACTTCGTTCCGGCCACCAGCGATCCCATGTCGAGCGCGATTACCCGGCGTCCTCTAAGGGACTCGGGGACATCGTCCACGGCCACCTTCTGAGCCAGGCCTTCAGCGATTGCGGTTTTGCCCGTTCCTACATCGCCGATGATGACGGGATTGTTCTTTGTGCGACGGGTCAATACCTCCATCACGCGCTTTATCTCCTCATCACGGCCGATGACCGGGTCCAGCTTCCCTTCATTGGCCAGCTCGGTCAGGTCCCTGCTGTACTTCTCCAGAGCCTTGTATTTGCTCTCGGGACGGGAATCGGTCACTCGCTGACTGCCCCGGATGTTCTGGAGTACTCCATAGATTTTCTCCTGGTCAATTCCAAAACTTTGAAGGATTTGTGCTGCCTGGCCCTTCCTTTCCCCGGCTATAGCAATAAGGATGTGCTCTGTGCTCACATACTCGTCATTGAGTCTATTAGCCTCGGCGTCGGCATTTTGAAGCAGTTGCACGACATGGGGTGTAGCATATACCTGAGGGCTTTCATAGGCTACTTTAGGACTCTGTTGCAGTACCTGCTCTACACTTTGTCGTACCTGTGTCGCATCGACACCTAGTTGTTTCAATATTTCCTGCGTTAATCCCTTTTCTTGATCCAACAAAGCTGCCAGGACGTGTTCCACGTCCCACTGGCTATGGCGGTATTTTCTCACTAATTCCTGAGATGCACCGAGCACCTCTTGGGCCTGTTCTGTAAAGCGTTCCGGTTTCATTCTTGTGCCTCCTGACTAACACTCCCTATAACTATTGTAGCAGTAGGGTGTAAAAAGTAACAAGCGACCGACTTCAATCGAGGTATGTTTATGTGCTATCCTTACATAGATACGTAACGTTGGAGGAGGAAGGATGGCTGTAGTCGAATATACCCTGCGAAGGCAGTTTATGATTCGGGTCCAGCATGGCTCTGATCTGGTTCAGTTCCTGGTTGATACCGCAAAGAATAAGGAACTGAATACTGCGAACTTCATGGCAATTGGGGCTCTCAAGGACGCCAGGCTCGGCTACTATGACCAGACAAGCCAGGAATATGAGGAATGGAATGTGGAATCACCTCATGAGATAGTGAACTGTACGGGCAATATTTCCCTGAAGGAAGGGGAGCCGTTTGTTCATGCCCATGTGGTACTGGCGGATAGGGATGGAAGTACTAAAGGTGGGCACCTTTTCGAAGGCACCGTCTTTGCCGCTGAGGTCCATCTCTGGGAACTGGCGGGCCCTATGCTTGAGAGAAAATATGATGGTGTGACCGGCCTTTCGCTCTGGGAGGTAACTGATGTCTCATAGAAGGGTCACAGCTACAAAGGCAATGCCGATTGCGGCAAGGAGGGAATATATGCAATCGCTAACCGGGGTTTTTTGGATAGAGCGATAACTTAATTTTGAAAGGTGGTAATGATGAACAGGATATTGTTGATAGCGATAGGCGTAATTGCTCTTGCAGGAGTAATTCTGGGAGCACTCTCTTTTTCCAAGATCAGCGGTGTAGACAGCCGGCTTTCCACTATGGAAGAGGCTTATTCAACAGTGGAAACCACTGTAACCATAGATTATGGCGGTGTCAAAGAGAAGGAATCCCATGAACTCGTATTGGCTGCGGGAACCACCGCCTGGGAAGCCCTGAATCGCGTTGCCAAAGTGGATGTTGTAGAGGGCAAAGCTGAGGGAGAAGAAGAGGGCCTTCCAATCGAGGGCGAATAGGCCTTCAGGGATACGATGGTTGTGGAATTAGCCGGGTAGAGTGCGAGGCGGAAGCCTCGCACTTTTCTAATTCCTCTGTGAACACTCCAAAGTTGACAACAACGTATATTTCTGGTAAAAATTATCATGTAAATAAGATTAATCTTGTAAGTAAGATGTGGAGGATCAGGCATGGAACAAGCGGAAGGAAGAAAGTTCTACGGATCGGTAACAGTGAGTGAGAGGGGACAGATAGTTGTACCGGCTGAGGCGAGAGAGGATTTCAATATCAAGACTGGTGATAAGCTGCTCGTTTTTGGAGACATGAAAATGGGGCTCTGGATAGCCACCTTTGGCATTATCGAGGAAAATTTTGGAGGAACGGGCCTGTTCAGCCATATAGAATCGCAGATGAAGAAATCAGACGAAGAGTGACCGCTTTTCACCGGCCAGTAAAGCGAGGTGAGCGGATGACTACGGCGATCCATATCGACAATATCAGTAAAACACTCGGAAGCAGGGAAGTTCTTAAGGGGGTCAGCTTCGATGTCCAGATTGGGGATATCTTCGGATATCTCGGCCCCAACGGCGCTGGTAAAACGACTACCATCAGGATACTCCTCGGTCTGCTCCAGGCGGATTCCGGGGAACTCGATATTCTCGGGCATGATATCGGCCTGGAGCAGACCCGTATGAAAATCGGCTTTGCCCTCGACCCCGATGGCCTCTACGATGCCATGACCGCCGTTGAGAACCTCCAGTTCTATGCCGATATCTATGAGGTTTCTGACGCAGGAACGCGAATTAGCGAAGTCCTGGACCTTGTGGAACTGGCCGACCGCGCCGATGACAGGGTCGGGACGTACTCCAAAGGTATGCGGCAGCGGCTTTCGCTGGCGCGTGCCATGGTGCACGACCCGAAAGTCCTTATCCTCGACGAGCCCACTGCCGGAGTCGACCCTACCGGCCAGATAGAGATAAGGAAACTGCTGCTGGAAATCGCTCGCCGGGAGCAGAAGACCGTGCTCCTCAGTTCCCACAACCTCGACGAGGTCCAGCGTATCTGCAACCGCGTCGCCCTCATCGACCGGGGCGAGATCAAACTCTATGGAGAGCTGGAAGACCTCCGGCAGAAGATGGGCAGAAGCGGTGTCGTTGTCGAGACCAGCAGCGGTGTAACGGACTCCGTCCTGGCAGCCTTGAAAGAACAGCCGCAACTCGGTTTCCGCGAAATGAGCGGCACGAGTCTTAGCTTCGAACCAAAGGAAGGAGATGCCCAGGTGTCCGACATCGTCAGCTTCCTCGCCGGACAGGGAGTGAAGATAGAGCAGGCCGGCCGGAGAGAAGCTTCTCTGGAAGACCTTTATTCATCCATCCTCAAAGAGGTGGAGCAGGCATGAGTAACATTGGTCTCGTCATCGTCACCGGCATCAGGAACACCGTGCGTCAAAAAGTTTCATTGATAATCATGGTATCGGTAACGATTATCTGCGTGGCCGGGGTAGCCCTTATTCTGTGTCTGCTCACAATCGAGCCGGAGGTGGAGTCAGCGGTGCCGGACCGGACGGTACTGGAAGGGCATCTCAGTCTCATCCTCTATTCAACTAGCCTGTTGACTATAGGCATTACTCTGAATTCGTTCATATTTCAAACGATGGTCAGGGAGAAATCACGCGGTATCCTGAACGCACTACTGGCAACACCGTTAAAGCTACGGGACATATGGATAGGGAAAAGCCTGGCTTTATTCGTGCTGGGGTTGGTACTCGCGGTAGTCCTGACAGCGCTTACTCTGGTTATCGTCAACGTGATATATTTTGTGCCAGAAATCGGTTTCCTGTTCACTCCGGCAATGATTGTCAATAGCCTGGTGGCGGTGCCGCTCATCTATTTGTCTTTCGGACTGCTGGCGCACCTGGTGGGATTCATAATCAAGCCGGCCACTGGCAATATTATCGCCCAGGTGTTTCTCCCTGTCATGGCGAACCTGGGGATACAGCTGGCAGTTCGGAATATGATGGATGCCAGTTCTTGGCAGTTCATGGTATTGAATTTTGGAATTGCCCTCGTCATCGGCGTTATTATCCTTGGCATCAAGCCGAAACTGGTCCCGGAAAGGGTCGTTCTTTCAGGGTAAGAAATCCTTATGGGCAGAATCACTATTGTTGCAAAGCGTGATTACCGTGAAATCCGTCATTCAGCTGCTTTCAGGGTAATGGCCATCATCGCAGCCGCTGTCACGGTCGCGGCGGCGGCAGGTATCAGCGTTGCCCTGAACCTGCAAAGCTGGCTGGGGCAGCCGCAAGCCCGGCCGCTCCTGGAGTTGTTCGTAGGCCTGGTGTTGTATTTTCTACCCCTTTTCGTTTTGATTGCCTTTGTCTGGGCATTCGCCAACCTGCCGGTGACGAAAGAGAAAGTGAACGGCAATATAGAAGCCCTGATGGCTACACCCCTCACGCCGCACGAACTCTGGCTGGGGAAGTCGATAGCTATTTACATGCCCGGGTATGCGATTGCGGCCCTTGCTACCATGATAGTAGTGTTGGTAATGCACCTGGCCGCGATTATTCCCGCCGGTTATGGTTTTGTCCTGCCGGTTCCCGCGCTGGTGCTTGGCTTGATTATAAACCCGCTGCTGTTTCTGGGGCTGCTGCTTTTTATGATATCGTTCTCGTTGGTGAATAATCCGGACATCGCCCTGGCGCCGGCGTTAATCTTGGGGTTTGGACTGATGATGGGGATGCCGGCCGGCCTGGCGACTGGTGCGCTGGACCTGAATGCATGGTCTTTCGCGCTCTGGTATTTGGCCGGAGCGGTAGTTATTCTGGCACTCGTATTATATTTGTCCAGGATGCTGACGCGGCAGAACATTGTCCTTTCAAGCAAAGGTGATTGAGCTATAAATCCTAAGTGGCCGAGCTGCGCCGCAGTGTGAGTGAGGCCAGGAGCAACAGTCCAACGGCGTAGGCGGCCAGTACGCCTACATCCTTCCCGATATCGAGCAAATCCTTCCCCTCCATCATCATTGCCCTTATGCCCTCTACTCCGTAGGTCAGGGGCAGGCAATTGGCCAACCACTGGAGGTAATCCGGCATCTGGCTGACTGGCCATAGAAGTCCGCAGAGGAATATCTGAGGTACGATAATCATGGGGATGAACTGAATCATCTGGAACTCATTCCTGGCGAAGACAGACAGAAAAGTTCCCAGACAGACTGCGCCGATGCCGATGAGCACCTGAAAGATAAGTATCTGCCAGAGGTCGCCTTGGTAGCTGATGTCCAGAACGTAAATCATATAGAAGAAGATAATCAGCGTTTGCAGCATAGCGAAAAGCAAGAAGCCAAGCAGATAGCCACCCACGATGTCCAAGCGTGTTACCGGAGCAGCCATCAGCCGTTCCAGTGTTCCTTGGGAGCGCTCCCTGAGGAAGCTGATGCCGGTCAGCAGAAAGCCGAAGAAAAGTATCAGTGTGGCGATGATGGCCGGGGCTGTGTAGTCCAGAATCATTTTGTCCGGGATGCTGACCCCGACCAGGCTGGCGATGACCAGTGGAACGATGATTACCAGGGCAATGGTACGGCGGTCTCGTACAAGCTGTATGATAATCCTCCGGGCGATGGACACTGTGCTACTGGTCATTTTGTTTCACCTCACTGTGTTGAATGTAGTAGAGGAAGGCGTCTTCAAGTGTTGCCTCTGCCTGGCCGGTGGCCGCCCGCAGTTCCTCCGGTGTTCCGAGGGCGATGACCTTTCCCTCCCTAAGGAAAACCAGGTTCTGGCAGTGGGCTGCATCATCCATGGTGTGGCTGGAGATTATGAGAGTCGTGCCGGCCCGGGTCAGGCTTTCAAAGTGTTCCCAGAAATGTGCCCTCAACTCCGGATCGAGACCAACAGTAGGTTCATCAAGGAAGAGCAGCGGCGGATGATGCACTATGGCACAACTCAGGCTGACCTGCTGCTTCATACCGCCGCTTAATCTGATTACCGACTCACGGCGTTTGGCCCACAGGTCTGTTAGCCTTATGACCTTGTCCACTCTCTGCGCTCTTTCTTTCCTGTCCCGCATCCCGTAGATACGGGCGAAGAAATCTATATTCTGTTGTACAGTTAATTCGCTGTAAAGGGCGGGCAGCTGGGGCATGTATCCGATGTTTTGGGCGTTGGTGGTGGAGGGCGGTTTGCCCAGGCACCGGATACTGCCGTCGGCTGGCTTGAGAAGCCCGACCATCAGGCGTATCAGGGTAGTTTTGCCGGAGCCATTGGGTCCCAGCAGACCGAAGCTGGCGCCGGCGGGTATCTTCAAAGAAAGGTCATCAAGTACCCGCAGATGGCCATAATTGAAACGCAGTTTTTTAACGGAGATGGCAGCATCGTCGGTCATAGTTTTTTCCTTCAACCTTTATTCTCTCCTTCGTTCGTGCTCAGACCATGGAGCATGAAGTCCACCAGCGTATCAGCCACTTCGTCTTGTGATAGCCGGTTCAGGGGACTGATTTCTCCCTCCATGAGTCTCAGCATAAGGAAGCCGAGAATCAGCCCGCCTATCGTCCTGGTGGCTAATTGCGGTTCGATACTGCGGAACTTGCCGGAGGCCACCATGGTTCGGTACATCTCCTCCATCCTTTCAAAGAAGGGCTGTATGAACTGCTCCGCCCAGAGGGTTTTCAGCTCGGGATCGCGCTGGATTTCTCCCATCAGCGAAGGTATTCGTGAAACCTGTTCGGATTCAATGAGATTGAACCGGTTCTGCATAATTTGCTTAAGGGTGATGGTGATATCGCCTTCTGCCATTTTATCGATGAGGTCTAGCAAGGGGACAGTGATGATCAAGTTTTTGATGACGGCTATGAAGAGTTCACGCTTGCCGGGGTGGTAGATATAGATTGTGCCTACGGCCACCCCGGCCACTTCGGCGATTTCGGGTATGGTGGCGGCAGCGTAACCTTTACGGGCAAAGACCTCTGAGGCGGCATTAAGGATTTGCTCCTCCCGCTTTTCTGTAATCTGTCTTTTCCGCGATTCTCTGTCAGCCATAGCCAGTCATCAGGGGATAATGAATGAATTTTCATTCATTATTCTACACATAAAGAAGATGAATGTCAAGAAGTGGATGTTCAATAATTCGGAAATTGGGGACCTGTTAAAAAATGGAGCTGAGGAGATTCGAACTCCTGACCTCCTCCGTGCAAGGGAGGCGCTCTCC
>JBKGZM010000063.1:0-11295 GCA_046545575.1 Dehalococcoidia bacterium | reverse complement strand
CGATCTCAACCCCTGCGCCGTCCTCAGGGGATAATATCTCCAGGCTGAGGGGAGCCGGGGTAGCTGTTGAGGTAGGGCTGGGGGATGGAGATTCCTCTGTAGGAGTAGCAGGGGACGTTGTAGATGGCGACGGCGTACCCGTTTCAGTGACAGGTGCGCCCCCACCACAGCCCATTGCCGCCACAGTGAGCAGTCCAACCAGGACAATGGACCATATGGCCCTTGCACTCGTGATTACAGCGCATTTTCTCAAGATCGCACCTCCCTAAAATAGACTTTGAGATTCCGCTATTCGTCAAATGGCTTCCATGCAGTTCTTGTTCACTTGTCACCGTCGGAGGGTGGTGAATCTACAGTAACAGTTTAGTTTTACAAAAACGTTTACCACTTTTGTATCACACCCCCCTCTCCACTGTCAAGGCCCCTTAAGCAGTGTTGGCTGAACATCGATACCAGGATACGAAGTTATTTTCATATTATCTGCTATCAGCACTTTTGAAGGATATTCAAGAAAACTCACGATGGCGAGCGACGGCTTTCTCTTGGAACACAGTTTCTCTGTGCAGGTCATCTTTCAGGCAGTTCATGTATGGCTCCCTTGATTAACGGCTTGTAAGGATTCGGTATGGTCACTGTATACTCCGCGATAGCTGTGTGGCAAGAGGATAGCAATATGCCTCATGATGGAATCGGTCGCTTCGGACATCTGGCCAGAGGTCAACCTGCCTCTGGCGGCGGGCAAGTAAAAGGGCTGACCGATAGTCACAGTAATCTCGGGACGGCAAAATATATTGAAATGTTTGAGCTTCTCAGTGCCGGTAATGGCGACAGGAAGTATCGGTGCGCCAGTGTGCAGGGCAATGTGAGCTGCTCCAGGTAGACCCCGCTGCAGGCAAGCAGCTGAATTCGATAGGCCCTCGGGGAATATGCCTATCGCGCTGCCCATTTCAAGTACTCGATACGCCCGATGCTGTCGACTCTGATTTGCGGGAAAGGCACCCAGACTGCGGAAGAACATTGTCCTGGGGTAAGAGCGAAGGCGTTCATCGCTTTTGACTATAAACGAGACCCGGCGTGAAAGACAGGGCAGGAGCACAAAGGCATCAACCCAACTCAGATGGTTGCAGACAAGAATTAGGGGGCCCTCGGGCATGGGAGCCTCGTTATTACTTATCTGCCAGCGCGTCAATGTCAACAATAACCCGTGCATCATAAGCCTGACAACATTCCATATCCCCCAAGCCGTGGTCCTTCTGACTATCGAGGGACCAACTACCGCTGCCATCTATTTCTTCCTGTTGTATTTGGCCCGAACCATGTTCTATACCACAACTATATACCCTTCCTATTCCTTGTCACGCCACCTCTCGGTGAACTTTTCCAAAGCACGGGGTACGGCCTCTCCTACTCTTTCCATGGCTGTTGCCATACTCCCCATTATGGGCTCTACCCTTGTTCCTTCCTTATCAATAATAACGACTGCTATGGGTTTTACCCCGGCACCACCACCTGTCCCATGCCCGGAACCCTCACCTTTCTGCTTAGCCATACCTGTTCCCGAGCCGCCCCCAGCACCAAAGGCAAAGCCGGTACTTATAAGCGGAATCAAGGTGCTATCTCCCACAGTCATCGGCTCGCCGACCACGGTTTTCGTGCTGATCATTTTCTCTATCTCTTCCATCGTTGTTTTGACTAAGCTCTGTACATCTTCCATATTGGGGGTACCTCCTTTAATTGGTAAACGAAATAGTAGCACCACTAACGAAAATGGTCAAGAGCGGTTGGCTAGTTCTACGTCAAAATCCGTTTTAGGGGATAGGCCTATGAACACGGAGCATGGCAAGGAGTGCTATCAGCATCAAACAATCCCAAGTTTCGTGCAACCGATAACAAAATGAGTGAATGTAACATTAAGTACCAGTTTCGGGGTATGAGCGAGTTGTTAAACAGTTTGTCACTTCTTGAGACTATTGATAAAATCATCAGTGTCCATAGCAGCTAACGTCGTGGGCTGAAGTGTGCCTCTTGCACCCAATTCCACTGCTATCTTGGACATTGTCTGATGGTCCGGGGCATCCAAAATATTTATGAAGTCATATTGGCCTAAGGTCACATATTGAGCAAGAATATTTGCCCCCATTGCCTCGACTTCCTTGTTGACTTCCCTGATTCGCTCTGGATTGTCTTTAATTGTTTTCCTGCCCTCATCTGTAAGAGTCGTCAGCATTACATATTTGGCCATTTGAACCCTCCATCTTGTTTTTTTGGTATCTTACGCTTGGCAACCCTAGCACGAACTCGCTCATACCCCCAGCCTTATATCCAGTGAAATCGTCTTGATCTCCCGATTATCCCAGCACTATACCCGCGGGTAGCATGATAGCAGTTCCCCCTTGCAGTCCTCTAACTCCGGGTAGGCTTTCCTTACTATACTATTATGTCTCTGTATCGATTTTCAAATAGGTCTAGGTCGTCGCCTGAGTTGCCACGTACCACGGCGAAGATTTCTATGCCCGGCCCTCCCAACTACCCAAGGTGGAGTCATTCTACATCCGCAGAAATCATGTTGTCAAGGCCTTCAAGTTGACATGCAATGATACCGAGGATCTTTGCGCTATCCATGAAACAAAACGGCCCTTTGTTGAGCATCATGGCGAATGAGAACCGGCCTAAATTCGCGGGCCCCTGTTTCTGTCACGTGTCTAAATTCTCTATGCGCTTACGTATCCCTTGGTTCTATCCACATCGCTGGTGTTGTTATGCTACCTGCTTTCTTACTCCCCGCTGCCGAAATTCCTCCCCACCTCCACCAGATCGAAGATATCCACGATGCCGTCGCCGTTGAGGTCGGCGTCGTTGTCGCCAGTCTGGTTAAAGTTATCTGCCACTGCGGTCAGGTCACTAGCGTCCACTTTGCCGTCGCTGTTTACATCTCCAGGCTGTCCGGTTTCGATTACAAAGTTAGCGGTGATGGTGTAGTCGGTGTCCATGGTGATGGTGGTAGAGACGGCGTTGACATCGGCGATGGTTTCCACGTCACCAGTCCAGTTGACGAAATCATGATCGGCATCCGACGTCGCCACGAGGTCGACCACTGTTCCTTCGTTGTAAGTAAAGGCGTCTTCGCCAGGGTTGGTGACCTCACCACCATCTGTGCTGTCTATGGTCAGGTCGTGGTCGGTTTCTTCTTCGAAGATTGCCTTGACCTCTTTGGTGCCGTCGATAATCAGTTCATCTTCGCTGGAGGTTGAATACTCTTCGTTATTAACCAACCAGTGGGAAAATTCAACCCAATCCGGATACCCGGTAACAGAGATGTCCACATGCGTCCCCTCTTCATATTCGTGCTCTCCAACCGGCGGATTAAGCGTCACATCGAAATCAACGCCTGGATCGAGCATGGTCAGGATATAGTCGATATCCTCGATATAGGGAATATCCGGAGCCCATGCGAAATAGGGATAGCTTTCTTCCTCCTGAATAGTCCATACTTCTTCAAAGTCCCATTCTTCAAAAGTTTCTTGTGTGGTCATTTCAGATGTTGTTTTACCGTTCGCTCCCGTGTCATCACCATCGCCTACGCCTTCTTCCTGCATATCGGTGTTCCAGTAAGACTTATCAACTTCGCCTATATCAACCAGCCCGTCCTCAATATCGATAAAAAAGGGTCCGTCATCGGGTTCGCTGTCCATAGTGAAGCCAGACTCAACGTCGGCTCCCTGGGTGCCGACAATCCCCCCCTTCCACGTCACCGCCGTTTAATGTCGCCACCGAATAAGAACGGTTAACTTCACCTCCTAACTCTTCACCGTCTGTTCCTTCATAATTTTTCAATCCGTTAATGGCTGCAACCCCACCGATAATAGAGTCTTCATCACTCTCGGTTGCAACAACACTTCCAAGGGCGTATGAATTGCTGGCAATGCCGACGTTAGCGCCCACAACACCACCGGCGTGGCGCCCGGTTACTTTATTGTCGGAATAAGATTCGTTCACGGTACCTAACTCATCATTTAATCCGACTATACCGCCGCCAGCACCTCCGGCAAGAGCGGTAACCTCAGCGAAAGAATAGCAGTTTTCAATTATGGGCATCTCATCCTCGCTGAATTCGTTAACCGTGCCAGAATTCACACCTACCACCCCGCCGGCGAAAACTGCCTCCACACTGCTTCCTTCTTCAGCATAGGAATCAATGATATACCCTGTGTCTCCGTTACTCCCTGCAATGGCACCCGCAGCAGAGGATGGTGCTTTGACATTAACATTGGTATGGCAAGATGATATTACGCCGCCTTCACCGTTGGCACCCACCAGCCCACCTGCTTGTGCCGAGTCGGTGCCCCCAAAAACATCCCCTGTGGCATAGCAATCTTCTATTTCACCCTTGACCGGCTCATCAACGGTAGGACCTAATTTATCTTCACTTTCCTGGTCGTAATGGGCATTACTCCCCACCAAACCGCCTATTAATACCTCTTCTTCAACTTCAACATCCGCGCTGGAGTCATTGATTTTACCGCCGCCGTTTAGCCCTGCCAGTCCGCCGGTATTATAACCTGTAACATCTCCTTCCACATGACAGTTAGTCACGCTTCCGAGTACCATCGTCCCAATAAGGAGACCTGTTTGCTTACCTCCCTGAACATTTGCATTTATAACATTAATGTTTTTCAATTCGGCTGTGGAAATTAATCCGAAAAGACCGACATGTTCAAGTTCGGTCTCATTAATGGTGAGGTTAGCTATTTCATAATCATTACCGTCATAGACTCCTTCAAAAGGCACAAATGCAGGTTCTTCAGGATCACCATAGCCAATCGGTTCCCATTCTCCCCCATTATAATCACTCAAATCAATATGAGCATTCTGCTTAAAATTATCATTAAGGTAATTTCGTATATTATCAAGCTGCTCCGCCGTTTCCACCAAATAAGGGTCATCTTTTGTTCCATCGCCGCCGGCGAATTCGGTATCCGGCTCAGCTTCATCCATCGCATAGGTGTCCGCCGCAAGGTAAGGAACCGACAATATTGTCACCACCATCACGACAAGAAGCAATAAGGATTGATACATTGCCCTAAAAATTCCCTCTCTGCCAATGGATACGTTCAGATCACGATACTTATTCATAATGAAACCCTCCCTTTTCAAAAGTTTATCAGACTATCGGGTTAACTAAGGAATACACCTGATGAACGAATACGTTTCCTGTTATAATCGTCGCTCTACCCCAACGGCGGGCCTTCAGACCATCTGCTCCCGAACGCCTGACCCGAAGAACGGACTACATCTTGTGGTTTTTAGGAACCACCTTACTTAACCCGATCGTCTATAAAGTTTATGGATATGATACACCCATAATCCCACACGAGTCAATGGTTACGGCGACTGTCTATGAGTGGACATACAACAATTCCGAGGATTGTTGCCTCCATTGCTGTAACTTACTACCCCATTCTAGGAGCGGAACCCGATTTTAACAAGTTGTTGAAAATTACGGGACCACCTCAGGTAGACACTCCCCCACCTTGGGATGGAGTATAACCGGTCATCAATCATGTATATGTCTTTTGCTACTTCGCTCACGTTAACCATGCATGGCACACTCCGTAACCGAACGGCAGATTGGTCTTTTAGGATCACTTACCAACTCGATTATACAAAGGTATCCAGCCACATTCCATCGGAATGCGCCCGCCTACTTGGCGTACATTTCCCTCAAGACTGTCTTGAGTACTTTACCCCCCGGATTCTTAGGCAAGCTATCGACGAAGTCAACCAACTTTGGTATCTTGTAGTCCTCTATCTTACCGTTACACCAGTCGAGCAACTCCGTAATAAATAACGGCAGTGACCTTAATCCCGCTTAATTCCTCAATTAGATCCCTATATTCTTCAGGGACTTTCTTAATGGTAATGGAAAGGTCTATCGTACTATAAAGATCTTCCCCCGGGAGCAGCTCCGTTTTGCTCAGGCTGGTTTGCCACTCAGCTCTGGCGTATTCGTTTTCGGTGTAACTGCCATCACCCATACCAGCCGCAAAAGCGGTCACAGTGCTAAAACTCAGCAGAACTGCCAGGAGGAAAAAGAGACAAACTTTTCGAATAGACCGTTTTCTTGAAGGCATTTATGCTCACCTTGCCATAGTATTGAGGAAACCGCGCATTACCGGCTGATATAAATAGAAGGGGGCTGGGCAACCCTGTAGCCCCCTTCCTCTTAACGCGCTCCCGAATTCCGTTTACTTACGCTTGTTTTATAGAGTCTCCATCCACTCGGCGAAAAGCGTGAAAAGCTGTTCGCTTGTGATCGGCTCAGTGAAGTCCGGAGGAGCTTCCCCGGCCTGCCAATCATCAAGGGCTTGAGCCAAGTCAGTTGCCTCGGTTACCTCAGGGTCACCTGAGTATTCCCGGTAATAGGCCAGAATATCAGGCGGTACCACTGCACTCACCGTCACCGAAACGTTAGCCGTCTCGGTTATTCCATCCTCGCTGTAGCTCACAGTGACCGTGGTCGAGCCCTCGGCGACGGCGGTAATAAGACCGCTATCGCTTACCGTGGCAACAGCTTCATTATCGCTTGTGTAGCTCGCCTCAGCGGTCACATTGGCCTCTGAATCATCACTGTAAGTGGCAGTAACGGTAAGCTGCTGCTCCCCGTCCGCGTTCAGGCTCACCGACTCTGGCGTGGCCAAGATGCTCTCCAGTTCAACCACGGGAGAAGGACCCGTATAATAGGTTACGCTGACCTCGTAAGTGCCAGACTCGTAGGCAAAGACCTTCAGGTCATAGGCTCGGCTGAGCGGGCCATCGGAGTTGATATACTCCTCTCCACCGTTGTAACCGCTGTAATCAAAGGTGTCACCTTCGTAGCTCTCAGTTGCTTTCGAAGAGGATATCTCGCCTCCATCACCTATAACAAAGTCCTCACCATCGTACAGCTCAAGGTCCAGGTCAGCGCTTGCATCGAGAGTTATCTCCACAGCGGTTGCTCCTGCAGGAACCGGCGGGCTTAGAGTTGACCTATTATCCTCAGTCAAGCTACCTTCATATTCATAGGTTACGGGGCCCTCGGTGGCGCTGAGCGTTGCCGTTGCCGTATCCATTACGCCTTCATCCCAGCTTACCTCAAAGGTTATCTCCGCACCCGTCATCTCCTCGTTGGGGATTGCGCCGACGGTGAAGTTAGCGCTTTCACCTGCTCCGATATCCTGCAAAGCGGGCTGGGTAAAGGTTATGTTAGCCGTCGAGGAAGCCGTTACATTGACGCTTGTGGCATTTTCCGCGCCCGTGTTTTCCACAGTGGCGGTAAAGTTCACCCCCGTTCCCACAGTCGCGTTCTGGGAAGAGGGCGAGATAGTAGCCGAGAGTACCGGAACAGGGACGGTGAAGCCAACCACCCAGGCTGAGTCAATCCCGTCGGAAGCGAAATTGAGACGTTCGGTATTACCCCCTTCATTCTGTCTATCCACCACAACGTCATATTCATCATGTGTAACACCGGCTTCTGAGGAAATATCCCATATTAATACAGGATCAAAGTTCCCACTGCCATTCGTAGTCACAGTGTTCTGTGAACTCGATGGGTCCTCAGCCGAAGCCAAAGCATCACCGCCAAGGGCAGGACTTTCTTGGATCCATATTTTGTACTCCGTGTCTAGCTCAAGCCCGCTCCCCTTGACGTACACCTTTTCGCCGGGGGCGAACTGGTTGACTTCATTGCCATCGGAATCACAAGAGATTATATCAGCCAGGTCTGTGGTGCGGAGCCGAATGGCCACATCAACCTCGTAATCTCCCATGTCGGTCCATGTGCCGTCATCGCCCGTATGGCTCATATAAGTACGCTCAGTCTCGTATGGCCCCTCGGTATCAATTGTAACAGGAGATGTACTACTGGCGTTGGTAAACTTGACCACAGCAATAACATCATCGCCACTGGTCACACCAAGAGGCGAATCCAATTCCACTCCATGGTATCCAGCGGACTCAGAAAAGCTGTGGTCCATGCTGCTCCACAACAAATTACTAAGGGCTGTCCCATTGAAGTCATCGTAAATGTATACATCAACGTCAGTGGTGGCGTCACTTGTCCAGAACTCCACGCGACTGATGCAGGTATTACTTGAGGGGGAAAACTTGGCCAACCCCCAGCCAGTGGTATTCCCATAGCCCACAGAGTCCCACCATCCAGATTCATCGTAGTACAGGAGATCGCCATCCTCATCATAGGCCTGCCAGTCGTACATGAATGAAGTGTATTTCCCAATGCCGGCGGAGCTGTATGTAATGTAGAAATATCCCTCATCCCCCCAATCAGTTCCCCAGCTGTTCTTCACAATCCAACCACTTGCAGGGTCTGTTTGACCCTCTAGAGGCGGGAGATCATTGCTCCACCCGACGATAGTTACACAATGATTTATATCCTCCGCCCCCGAGTAGTCCAGCGTATAGGTCCCATTGTAGGAACCAAACCCATCGAAACTTGCATACATAGTGGTATAGACCGGGCCATAGTTATAAATATAGTTCTTGAGTACATCCGCATCAGGCACTGTCACTGTGCTGCCCGATACTAACTTCCAATCCAGTAATGTTTTTTGATATGGACACGTGCCATTGCAAGCAACATCAGTGGCGTTATACGCATCACAAGATTCCAGCACCACACCCTTCTGGGAAAACAGGTTGGCCAACATGTAATAGTTACCCCCATCACAACTACCTAGGCACTCATCGGGACATCCATAGTCGTTCAGTTCCTCCCAGTTACATTCCTTGGCATTGTTCTCTGAGTAATCCGGACCAGGAAGGGTAGCTACACTGTCTATCAGCATCTTCGACTCAATGTTGGCAATAGCAGCAAAGGCATAACATGAACCACAATCTCCTTGATCCTTCACTGGTGTTACCTTCCCTTGATCACGCCAGTCGAATGCATCCGGCAAGCCTTCTCCAGACACAAACTGATGCAGCTGGCGTTGTTCCGTTAAATGGGACAAATCCATTGGCGGGGGGATAAATCCTGTCCCGTGACCATTGATGACTGGCGGCGGCTCTACTTGTTTATCCGGCCTTGGTGCTTGTTGCGGTTCAGGCTCAGGCTCCTGGGCTTGTACGGGAGGAGAAAATAGGCTTAAGGACAAGAGTAATGCTAATGCCATGGTGACAAAGATGCTGATACTTAGAGTTTTCCCTTTCATTTCTGCTGTACCCCCTTTCATTCCCGGTTCAGGCTGTCTAGAAACCCTTTCTTGTCGCAGAATGAGCATCGCCCATTAACAGCTTCCGAATGGTTAGAGAATACCACAGGGATCAAGTAGGGTCAAGGTGACACGGACTCTCTTCCAATACCAAGCAACATTCCCGAGGATCTTTTGGATATCCATGAAACAATTTTGAGTTTTGTTTCATGCAAAATTAAGAGTAAGTATTAAAACCGTGCGCCTGCGCATTCACTCGTGGTTGCCGAAGGGGCTGGCAATTGCCAGCCCCTTCGCTTAGCCCAATCCTTAAGTTACTAATGAGTACATAAGTAGCCAGACTCAGCTGCGATTGGCTACATACGGGATAACCCGTAAGGGGTCTATATACTAATGCACCCATTAGTAAGTTTGATTCCCTCGTGAAAAGGCCAGTTTGAGGTGCTTGAGGTGAGATAGCAGTCAGGCTTTGGGGAAGAGGGCGAGTGTCAGCACTAGATCTTCCTGATTCTGTGCAATGTGCATACCTTCCGGCGGGCATCCGCTGCCTGCGTGCCAAGCATAGGCGGGATCTCAGATAGCTAGATGGCATGGCCGGGTCACACAGGAACCGCCACCGGCTCCTGCCCAGCAGTTCACGCTTGGAGGGCATTGATCATGCGTTTGATATTGCATGCCAATGCCTTGAGGTAGACGGCAAGCCCACCCTACGGCCGCCTCGCACTCGCAGTTGCCCAAGCCCATGTCGGCGTTTCAGTTCTAAGTTCGTTCCCTCGATCCCTGCTCGCATGGCATACCGCTTGTGCCACTCCTCACCTGCCTCGGCTAACTGGCGCTGCTTGATGTTGACCTTTACCAGGTCTGCCTTAAGAACATAATCTCCTGTCTGTGGATCCAGTTTTACCGAACAACGGGCTCGCAGAGGGAAGGTCTTGCATGTTGACCGGGCAAAGTGGATATCTGCCCGCTCCGGCGCACCCTTCCTCTCATACTCCTTGGTGGATTGGTGTCCAGCAGGGCACACCGTGGGCTGCTCTCTTTTAGCATCGATCTGGAAGTCTATCGGGATAAAGCGAAGGAGTTCCTGACTCTCTGCTTGGTGTGATTCTCCTGGCATCAGTCCCGCCACCGGGCTCACCAGCTCAGTCCCTCTGCGCTCTGCCTCAAAGGCGTTCTTACCCGACCCATATAACGTGTCGACGAAGAGCTCACCTGGTCGGGCATTCCGCTCTGCCAGCGAGTCAATTGCCCGAACGGTCACATCCGTGTCGCTTCCGCTCAAGGATGTCACGTCTGCCAAGGTGATGATCTGGCAGATGTTTCCTTCATCACAGGTCTCTGCGACCTGTGCCTCGTAGCCTTTCCCTTTGTGACCGCTGTAGGTTACGTCCGTATCGTAGGGTGATTGGGGAGTTGGGCCGCACGTCCTTCTGGTCTTTCAGGGCAATGGGGACTTTGCCTTCTCCTTTATCGTCGTCATCTTTCCCAGGCCGTCCATCGCTGTGCTTTCCCACATGGCAGTGCCCACGAAGGAGACGAGCTAGCAACTGGTACTCCTCCATACCGACAGATGCCGTCCCACGGAACCGATCAACCAGTCTATAGAGGTCCTGGGCGTATACGGAGAGCCGTCGTCGCCCATCGCCTGAGCGGGCATCCTCGTAGCTCGTCGGCTCCCCCTCTTCCTTGAGGTATCGTCTCACCAGCGCCGTAGGCACTGCCTCCGCCAGCTCCGGGTAGTTGCGGCGCAGGGCAATGAGAAAGTGGTGAGGTGGGGAACGAGGAAACTCTGTCGAAACCCTCTTGCAGCAAGTGTTCATGCGCTTACTAACAAACACTGAGGCATATTAAGCCTCCAGTCTGCAGCGCTCAGTTTAGCCTTGTGGCTGAACCAGCCATAATGTTACTCTCAGCCAAATATTCAGCCTTTGGTACACTGATATCTTTTAGTCATACGTTTGTCCTCAATTGCACTCTCCACCCAAAATTCTCTTTTGTATTCTCTCAGCAGAGCGGCAGAATATTCACTCTCTGCGTCGGGGGCACATAGTTACAGGGCTTCACTCTCTCGAGCAATTCCACCTTGATA
>JBKGZM010000062.1:0-11540 GCA_046545575.1 Dehalococcoidia bacterium | reverse complement strand
CCTGCCACAGATGGTTTACATACGATTTACGCTCAAAATCTTGGGGGAACTTTAGGCTAACTGAGGTTGTCCTCCTTTATCTTTGCCATCTCGAATACAAGGCGGTTGAGTTCGTAAACAGGTGAGCCTGCTTCCGCCACCTTGGCCAACGCTCCGAGTTTAGGGCTCATTACACCGCTGCCTTTGAGTTCGGATATCAGAGAGTCCACCCTATCCCCTAATCCCAGTTCGCTGCATATTCTCTTTATTTGAGCCACGCTGACTGTAAAATCTCTTGACTCTTGAGTCAGCCTGTGAACTAGCTCCGGTATTCGCTCCCAGCCTGGCTCCTTCGCTCTCTGAAAAAGCCGTTCAAGGGCGCTGTCGAGATCGCAATTTCCTGTTTGCTCTGCGTTTTCCACCAGTTCTCTCACGATATTTGGCATCGCATACATCTCTCCCGGGGCGGGCATGAGCACGCTATCATCCCATTCCCCACTTCTCCATGTCCTCCAGGGAACCAGCAATCTCCACTGGTTGGCCAACAGCAGGATGTCCTCAGCGTTTTCGTCTATGTTCTCCACTTCCTCATACGATATCGTCCCTGTTCTCGCTGCACGTGAGAGCACACTGACAATTTGCGGCACAAGTTCCTCAGAGCCTGATAAGCGAGTTAGTATGCTCTCCAATGTCTCCATGCTAATCATTCCAGAGAGAAGCCTTCAGAGTGAATATATGATTCACTTGCCTTCTACCACAGCGCTCATTACAGCCTCACACACAGCTACATCTTGTTCAGGAGTTCCTCCCGCAACCCCAATCGCCCCGATTATGTCTTCGCCGTGCTTGATCGGCAAGCCGCCTGCAATGGTAGTTAGGCGGTCGTTCCAGTTCTGGGTATTAAATCCGAAGCCAGGGCTTGAAGGATCGCCAAACCTGGTTATGTCTGCACTGGGCATTCTAAAGCTCGCTGCTGTCCATGCCTTGTCCCGTGCGAGGTCCGCAGTCGGACCCGGGGTGCCATCCATTCTGTAGATGGCAACAAGCCAGGCGTTCTCGTCTACAATAACAATACTGCAAGTGTTGCCTGTCCGTTTGGCATGGTCTACGGCCTTGCTGATTATCTTATTTGCCAGGTTTAGTGTCATTCGCATGGTAACTCCTCCACTCTGCTCGTGCAGACTCAATCATATAACGCAGCCCATCCTGCCTGGCAGACGCTGGTATCGCTGATATCGCCTACCCCGGATGGAATCCCGCTGGAACCAATGGCCCCGATAATCTCTCCTTCGTCGTCTGTAATGGGGACGCTTCCAGCAATCAATGTAAGTCGCCCCTTGCCCTTTGTCACCAAGCCCATACCGTGATCCCCCAGTGCCGAGCCCACGTTTCGAGGATCAAGGAATCTCGATAACATTAAGGTCGGTTGCCTGAAAGCTATCACCGACCATGCCTTTTCGATGGCTATATCGATAGTCAGTGGCCCGGCCCCGTCCATTCGGTGAGCGGCAATTACCGTGCCTGATTTATCGACCACAGCTATGCTGGATGGCAGCCCTGCGATGTCCCTTGACCATCTTTCAGATGCGGCAAGTACCGTCATGGCCATTTCAGCTGTCAACTCCTTCATGCTATTCCTCCTTGACGATTGCTAGGAAAGCAAATCAGCGGTAGCTACCAAGTTGGCCCTTGTATCCAAGAAATTTGATATGATGACATCATGCGACTTCACAGGGGGCTTCGCTCTCACTCCGGCCAGTTGAGACAGCCCCTCTTGAAGCTTTGCCCTGGGTATCGGCGTATCCGTCCTGACAGGCAGGAGCGGCTGCTCGCTCCCTTGTGTGAGCACGGTTGCGGTCAGTACCCGCACAGGATTCTTATACTCCTCTATAGCGTACTCTTTACCCTGTTTACACCCGTTGCCCGAAACCTCAATGACCTCATCTTTCTCATCTATCTTCAAGTTCACCGTACATGCTAACGGGCAGCCAACACAGGTAACGGTAACCTCTTTTGCCATCCTAGTTACTCCTTTCCCTGGCAATCGACGCTGATTTCACTGGTGCCTCCTTTTATCTTTTCTAACTTATCCGATGAGATATCGAGTTTTATCATTTCACTGGGTTTGACGCCCATGAACTTCTTGCTGGCAACATCACCGACTTTGATGCGGACGTTTTCCCCGGGTTCCCTGACTCTCATATAAAGCGTTACATCATTTTCCCCACTTATCTTTTGAGGCGCTACGTATCGTATGTTACGTCCCGGCTTGAAGGATATCTGCCCTTCCACCATCCTTTCAGCTCTGGCGAACCTTGCTGCAGCTTCCCCTGCCAGTTCGGCTTCCCAGGAGACATTGTCTACAAGGTCGTGAACCTGCACTACGTTTCCGCCGGCGAATATGCCGGGGACATTCGTCTGCCTGTACTCATCGACAAAAGGTCCCCCAGTGATTGGATCAAGCCTCACTCCCGCCATCTGCGAGAGCTCGTTCTCGGGTATCAGTCCTACAGACAGGAGCAGCGTGTCACAGTCTATATTTGTTTCCGTACCGGGAATGGGTACCCACGTTTTGTCTATCCTGGATATGGTTACCCCATCCACACGTTCCTCCCCACGAACCTTGGTGACCGTATGTTCCAGAAACAGAGGAATGTCGAAATCATGGACGCACTGAACCTCGTTCCTGATGAGTCCTCCCACATAGGGAAGTACCTCGACTACCGCCTCCACTCTGGCACCTTCGAGGGTCAAACGGCGGGCCATGATCATTCCTATGTCACCTGACCCCAGGATCACGACACGCTCGCCCGGGATGAATCCTTCTACATTGATAAACCTCTGTGCGGTGCCCGCGGTGAAGATACCGGCAGGTCTCGTTCCCGGAATGCCAATTGACCCTCTGGGCCGCTCCCGGCATCCCATTGCCAGGACGATTGACTTGGGATTAAGGATCATGTGCCCTTGCCTGGTACTCGTTGCCCTTATCTCCCTGTCAGCGGAGAGTCCCGTCACCATGGTCTCTGTCTGGGCCTCTACCCCGGAATCGAGGGCCTTCTCGGTAAAACGTTTTGCATACTCCGGCCCCGTCAAGTCCTCGTTGAAATAGAGCAAACCGAATCCGTTGTGAATACACTGGTGCAGGAGCCCGCCCAGTTCCTCCGCGCGTTCCATGACGACGACCCGCTCCGCCCCTGCCTCTCGGGCCTTGATGGCAGCTGCCAGCCCTGCCGGCCCTGATCCTATCACCGCTACGTCAATATCCTTATCCTTTGAAGCCATCTCTCTCCTTTATCAATTCCTTACTCCTGAAAAGCAGGTTGCGGGAGTTGTCGCCTTTCTTGGTCACCTGCTCCTCGGGGACACCGAGTTCCCTTGACAGGATCTTGCTCACTCTCGGTGTACAGAACCCGCCCTGACAGCGGCCCATCCCTGGCCTCGTCCTGAACTTCACCCCGTCCAAGGTACTTGCTCCCCTTTTAATCGCCTCAACTATCTCCCCTTCCGTTACCGTCTCGCAGCGGCAAACTACGTGCCCATATTGAGGATTCTCCTTGACCAGCCTCTGCTTCTCTTCGTCAGGGAGTTCACTAAAGTCAACAATCGCCTTTCGATAGGGATTAAAGTCCTCTTTCTCCACTAGAGCGAGTCCTTCTTGAGATAGCAATCTGATTACTTCCTTGGCAGCAGCAGGGGATGCGCTTACGCCAGGGTATCCGATTGACAGGTTGATAAACCCGGGAACCGTGTCCGATGCGCGCACAACACACTCGTGCCATCCCACCTCCACATTCCTGAACATCACAAAGCCCGCGAAAGAATTGATTATATCCCTTTGCGATATCTCAGGCACTATATCATGAGCGTTCTGAAACGCTGTCTCTGCCAAATCTCTCTCCACTGAGTGGTCAGCCCTTTTGGCTATTTTCATTGGCGTACCAAAGAACACGTTACCGTGCACTGTTTGTACAAGTGCGTTTATCTGGCCGGGCTCAGGCGGTTGCGCGTACACCATGTGATTTACGAGCCCTCCCAGTTTCTTGTCAAGGATTCCAACGTAACCCCTGAACGGGAAAACGATGAAATCATCGGCGTTCACCATGCGGGCAACCCTGTCCACGTATTCCCCTGCAGCGTTAACGATGAATCTGGCCTTTATGACACCCTGATTCGTTTGCACTTCAAATGCCTCGACTTTGGGGGTGATATCCAGGACCTCCGTTTCCATCATCAGCCTGGTCCCGTTCTGGCTCGCGTTCTCAGCTAAAGCCATGGCGAGCCTTACGGGGTCCGTAATGGCAATTGTGGGGTCATAAAGGGCTCCGATGGCTTCCTTCGTCACGTTGGGCTCCCACTGGCGAAGCGTGTCCCGGTCGATAAACTGGTGGTTCGCTATGTTAGGAACCCACTGTTCAGCTCTGCTCTTCTTTTTCTGGAATTTTGCCAGGTCAGCATTGTTCTTCATTATCCCCAGCTCACCGATTCTTTTAAAAGGGACGTCGAGTTCGCGGCACAGAGGCTCCATCATGGGAATGCTCTCCCAGACGTACTTACTCCTCTGGTACTCCTTCCTGAACTCCAGGCAATCAGCCCCCTGGCACACGATGGTTAGATTGGCTTTAGTGCTGTCCCATCCAATGTCGGGCTTCTTTTCTACCAGTATCGAATCGACTTTGTACCTGGAGAGTTCCCTGGCTACGGCTGTGCCAAGGATGCCTCCGCCGATAATCAAAACCCCGGTCTCCGCTATCGTGCTCACTGTGACCTCCATATCCAGTACAGTAACAATTTAGTTCCACAAAAATTCTGTCTCGTTGAACGCAGGAGTCTGATTTTTCCCCAAACATTTCCCCCTTGAGACCTGTCCTGAGTGAAGCCGAGGGATCAGGGGGATGAAGGGGGTTATGAAATATTCCTCAACTTTTCGTAACTCCCCTTTGCCCCCTCTTATCCTAAGAGGGAGCACGAGCCGTCTTTTGGAAAGACTTACCTCTCACATGGCACTCCTATTCTCTTGCCCACTCCGCTCTCGATGTAGTTCTCCCCGTATTCCTGCTTGAATAACCTGCGCGTTTCGTCGCCACTGCAGTGGCACGGAGCCACATTCATCACCCCTAAGTCGCGGAAGCCTTCGATCACGGACTGAATTTGAGCTCTGGATGCGCTGCTCATGTGAAAGCCGCCAACGACCAGACACACTGGCTCCTCCGGCACTATGTCCCTAGCTTTATCTACGATATTCACTACGCCAGGATGCGCACAGCCGGTTACTATCACCATGCCTTTCTCAGTTGTTACAACCAGCGATTGCTCCTTTATCCCACTGCCAAGCTCACCAGTGGTATAAACGCCTCCAAAAACCTTTTTGGCTTTTGATACCTCATTTACCTCTGCGCCACTTGAGCTGACATTATCCTTAAAGCTCGAGGGAAAAGACTCAGGCAGGTAAACGGTGACATCGCTGTTTTCTTTGAGGAAGCCATCCAGTCCACCGACATGGTCGCCATGTATGTGTGAGAGGACGACCACATCGACATCCGCGGGATCGATATCGAGCTTCTCCATATTGCTGAGCAAAGTGGGACTGTCAGCTCCGGTGTCGAACAGAACGTTCTTTTCCAGCCCCTTGATAAAGCAGGAGAATCCCCACCTCGTTTCCAGGCGCTGATCATAATCGTTGTTATCATATACTATGGTTAGCATTAACGCAGCCTGGGTTGCGGGAGTCTGCTTGGGAGTCCGCTCAGGTGAAGGTTCATAATAAGCACACGAGGACAATGGGAAAAGGAATACGACCAAAAGCGCCAAACATCCGGCCTTCATTAATGGCCTCCAGATTCACCAAAAGGAAATCTGAATCGTTCATCCAGATTCTAGCACAGGAAGAGTTGCGATTTAACGGTCTAGCGCACTAATTTATCTATTCTCTCGTTTAACGGAACAGGGCTAAATCCGAACACACTTTGCACCACATCGAGGTCAGTAACGTTGTCTCTGGTAATAAGGTCAAGCTGTGCCGGGGTTATCGGGAGTTTTATCCGAAGCTGTTCCCCTGCTCCTACAACATACTGCATCAGAGACACCGGGATATGCACTTTTGGACGTCTTATTCTGAACCTGTCCAGAATCAAGTCAAGGACCTGTTCGTAGGTCAATTGCTCTGGCCCACCCAGTGGAAGCGTCTGATTAACGAGCCCTTCATCCTGTAAAGACTGAGCGACGCAGGCAGCAACATCCTCCACGGAGATCATCTGAAATCTGGTGCTGCCGGAGCCTATCACAGGGGCCACTGGCGACTTCTTGATGGCGTCTGCCAGGACTGTTATGAATCCGTCTCCCCTGCCAAATATCACCGAAGGGCGAAGAATGACGAAGTCCATTCCGCTGTTTTTCACCTCCTCTTCAGCTCGCCACTTGTTGTAGAGAAGTGGGAAACGCTGGTCCGGACCAGCCCCGAGATTGCTCATGTAAACGATTCTTTTTACTCCCGCACTTTTTGCTGCCTTGAGGAGGTTCTTTGTCCCAGTGAGATTTATACTTTCGAAGGTAGCACCTTTGCTTTCCCTGATTATAGCTACCAGGTGCACCACGGTTTCAACACCCTGTAATGCCCTCTCCAGTGACGATACACTGGTGATATCTCCCTGGACCGTTTCAACGCCCAATCCCACCAGAGGTCTCAGATCCGATGTAGGCCGTGTGAGGCATCTCACTTGCAGTCCTCTGGCACACAGGTCCTTGACTATATGTCTTCCGACAAAGCCTGTACTGCCTGTAACACAGCAAACCATTTTATCCTCCTTCACACAGGCCTATACGCGGGCAGAGGCTTTCGAGGCCTTTTTAACACGACACATCACCGACTTGAAAGCTGGGTATGCGGAGACTGGATCGCGATTATGATCGTCAGTCAGAAGGTTACAATTGGCGCTTTCCCACCCATGCTGCATGCTTATCACACTGGGATGGATGTCTTCTGTCAGAGTGGCCTCTAATTCAATACTCCCCATCTGTGACTCGACGAGTACTGTATCACCGTCGGAGATACCCTCTTTTTCGGCCGAATATCGGTTCATCTCGAGCAACGGCTCAGGTGACAACTTTCTCAGGCGATCAATATTACGGAAACGAGAATGCGTATAAGCGTTTATTCTGGGACCAGAGATCAGCACAAATGGGTAGTCATTCGCCAACTCCGTCCCACTCACATTATCTTCGAACTTTGGAAGCGGGTCATAACCAGAGTCAATCATTCGCTGGGAAAATATTTCTACCTTTCCCGAAGGAGTAGTGAATCCTGAGTTAAGATAATTCTGTTGACCGATCTGATGGAATACCACGCCGCCCGGGTTTTCCTTTAGCTGGCCCAGTGTAACGCCGGAGGGCTCAAGCAATGTCTCAAAGAGTTCACTGGCTGTTGTCCAGGGAAAAGACTCTCCATACCCCATTCTCTTCCCCAATTCAGCCCAAACTTTCCAGTCCTCCAGACACCCTGCTGGGGGGTCTATCGCTTTATTCCCCAAAACCACCTGGCCCAATCCATTCATCGTGTAATCCTTCAATATATCCTCTTCCATGAAGCTGGCTGCCGGCAGGAATATGTCAGCGTGTCTGGCTGTCTCAGTTATGAACAGATCGGAGACGACCAGCAGGTCGAGTTTCTTTAAGCCCTCTATGACCTTCTTTGCATTGGGCCATGTTAGCAGGGGGTTGCTTCCCTGCACAATGAGCGCCTTCACCGTGTAAGGATTCCCAGTAACCATAGCATCGGGCACGGGGACCGAAGTCGTCTCAGTGGTCATCTTCCCGTATATCGGGTACTCGGCACCGATCGCCTCATCGACGGAGACGTTCCCCTTCACTCTCAGGCTGGCCTGCCTCAACGGCTGGCTGTATGTATTGCCTCCATATTTGTCGAGGTTCCCCGTAATGGATATCAAGATAGAAATAGCTCTGCTCGTATCGACGCCTGAAGTGCTATGGTCGAGAGACACACCCTGCGTAATGGTAGCCGGCTTGCTGCCGGCATACATTCGTGCTATATCCCTTATCATATCGGCTGGTATCCAGGTTAGTCTTTCAACAGCTTCGGGGGGATAGCTCCTGACATGCTCTCTTAGCTCATCGAATCCCACAGTCCAGTTCTGGACAAAGTCGCTATCGTAGAGTTTCTCGCCGATGATGACATTCAGCAAACCAAGTGCCAGGGCAGCATCGGTCCCGGGTTTAATCTGAGCATATATATCCGCATCTCTGGATAGGGGAATCGCCCTCGGGTCAATTACTATCAGCTTTGCTCCATTTCTCCTGGCAGACCGGGCATCTCTTGCCTGCTGAGCGTCGCTCTCATCAGGGTTGAAGCCCCACACGACGACGCACCTGGTCCCGGAGTAGCTTGGGAAAAGGGGCACCATCCGCTTACCCAGTGACAGCCCGTGTCCTATCCCTTTGGCCGCGAAACAGAGCGAAGCTCCCGAGGTATAGTTCGGTGTGCCATACAGACTGCAAAATCGCTTTGCTACCATCGGGACCTGGTTCCCGATGAAGGGATTCCCCAAATGCGCAACAAATGACTTCGCTCCATAGTGGGCTCTCACGTATTCCAACCTGTCCGCTATATGGTCGAACGCCTCATCCCAGGAGATCTCTTTCCAGCCCGAGCCTGTGTTCCTGAGCGGCTGCGTCACCCTGTGCCTGGAATAAACCCAATCCGCCAGTGCCCGGGATTTGACACAAAGGACATTGAAGGGATGCTCTTTCATGGGAGTGACATTTGTTAGCTTCCCGTCTTCAACATGGGCATCTATACCGCAAGACTTCAGGCACATGGGGCAGATAGTTTTTACGATCTCTACATCGTCAGTAGAACTCATCTAATCCTCCGTTGATTTCATCCTCCCTTTATCAGGACCAGTTACATCAGCAGGATTTCGTTGTGGCCCCCCCCGGTGGCAGGTGATTTGTGGCATCGATTGACCCGCCGTTTAAAATATAGCTTTGAGTGTCTGATTTGTAAAGTGAGCGATTTGCATGGCTATGACTTATACTGGGGGCGGCATCAAGCCTTGTCGGCTGAACCCCAGGGCAACGCCGGGATCGATAACCACCTTGCGATCTTTTGTCCTGACCACACAGCAGAGACCACGAACCCCTAGTGATTCCGCCCCCAGTATCTCCACCTGCATTGCCAGCCCTCTTTAGCTTCAATGTTATGCTATCACCAATTATCGCAGAGGGTAACCTTTGATCATTGGAGAAAATGTGATACTGTAGGGAGGGTTAAGGCTGCAAAGAGTTTTAGCAATGATAACGGTAAAGTGTAGTAAATGTGGGAGCAGGGTTTTCAGATATGTAAAGGTTGGGAAAGGACGGCTTCTACACTGTTGGAAGGGGCGGATCATCAAAGATTTCAGCATCCGCGATGGAGACGAAGTTCAGTGTCAGTGCGGTAATTTGATCGGTATCGATGAAGGCAAATGGATCAAAATGAAGCAGCACTCCTTCACTTGTTCGGGAACGAGAACGAGGAAGCCTTAAATATCAGGACGTGATTAAATGAGACTTGAACAAGGATATGAGATCGCTCTTAACGAAGCCTTGCCATAGCGGGATGCTAACTTTGGTTGACAACTGGGAATATTGAGGTTTAATATAAGCCTGTGGCTCCCTTATCACAGGGGACTTCATCAATGTATCTAAAAAGAGATTTGAATAAGGAGGAAAGCAATATGAGTGCTGAAAAGGACAGCGCGCAGAAAGCACGGGAAGAAGGAGAAAAGGCAGCGAGGATAGAAGTGGGGGAATGGCTTGAAGCTAATATGCTCACTGGACCCTATCAAAGTGTTTACGCTGATATCTTTCCATCGCTGGTAAAACGTCTGAAGGCAGGCAAGAAGCTGTAATGGTCTTTTTTGAGGGATAGGCAGCTTGGCTGCCTATCCCTCAAAAGCTCATGGTCAGCTCCAGCACTGCCCTCAGTAGCTAGCGTTTTTCAGATTCGTAACCCAGATAAACACCCCTCCAGCAGCCCTCGTCCGGTAGAAGTATAATCCTCTTTATTGAATTGCTGGATGGAGTCCATGACAAGTACTACCATCTTCCTTTCGTGAGCAAACCCCTTCCTGGAATGACCTGTGATTGTGGTACAGTGTACGGTATGCCGTGAACCTTCCGAGACGGTTCTGTATAGGGCGATCTTGGTATGTACTACCGGACTCAGCACACGCTAGCAATGAGTTTTTGGCAACTTTATCCCGGGGTGAGATCTCTCCAGCCTGTCTCCCGCCGTGCAGATTGACTTACATGCTCCAAGAGAGGTAGAATCAGCCAACAAGAGTCTTGGCGAAGCTGTGGAAGCCGAACTATGTGGAGGTGGATCTGGGTGGATATGAGATGTAGCACATTGGAATTAGCTCAGGAAGGGTGCGTTGCTTCTTACCCTCATCGAATTATGGCTGCTTTCCTCTCTGGGTATTTACCTGGCTGAGCACAACGTCAATGAACAAATATCTTCTTACCCTTACTCTTTATGGTGGAGCTTTACCGCTATGCAAACACAGGAAGCAAATGCCCCGGGCCCTATTACCCCTATCGGAATGATAATCGGTGCAGCCTGGTCGATTTTCAGTACAGTCGCCTTCTTCGGGGTAATAATCGGTACCCTCTATTCTTACTATATGCTTCCCCGACGGCGTCCTTCCCGGGAACTTATCGGAGCTATCCAGAATAACTTCGAGGAGCTGGAAAACCTGTCCGTCGATGACCTGGAAGCATTAAAGGAGACTGCGGTGAGTGTGATAAATGCCCAGATAAACCGCGTCAAACAGAGGTCATGAAATCACGTTATGCGGGGCAAAGCTATAATCTGATACTCTATATTAATCCCGGTAAGTATCAGCATGGGAAGTCGGGATTTAGAGTGATCTAGTTGAGAGGGATCAAGAATGGGGAAGCAGGAAATGGCAAAGCGAACGCCTCTCAAAGCATTGGTATTGCTCCTTGATGAGGTGTTCATTGCTGCTATCGTGATCGTTATCCTGTGGAAGGCTGGTGTTCCACTTCTTCCCTGGGCCCCGGTCGGGGTTCTGGCGTTTCTGGGAGCTGGTTATTGGCTGGGGTATAAGCTTCTGGTCTCTTCGTCTTCCAAAGGGGTAGGAATAGGGGAAGAGGGAATGATAGGCCTAACAGGGGTAACAGTCACCTCTCTGAGTCCAGAGGGAAGCGTTAAGATCAGGGGCGAGCTATGGAAAGCGAGAGCGGGTGACAAGAGCATCGGAGCCGGTGAGGAGATAGAAGTGGAGGATGTTGAGGGGCTCAAGCTCGTGGTTCGGCGAAGGCATGAGGGCAAAGTAGGAGACTGAGAAATCCGGGGGTGGTGTCGCGGATGATGGTGAGCTGCAGCGATGTGCTTGACGCCGACTTGGCAATTACTGTATGCTCTTATCAAAAAGGAGGTAGTCTGATGCAAGCGTACTGTGTGAAATGCCGAGCGAAGCAGGAAATAAAAGACGCCAAATCGATAACCATGAAGAACGGTAAGCCGGCAACACAGGGCGTCTGCC
>JBKGZM010000061.1:0-11571 GCA_046545575.1 Dehalococcoidia bacterium | reverse complement strand
GTCCTTTAGCCGAGTTTAGCGGTGGTTGGCAAATGCGTGCCGCCCTGGCTAAGTTACTTCTTCTCAGCCCTGATTTACTCCTCCTCGATGAACCGACAAATCACCTTGACCTTGAGTCCTGCATCTGGTTTGAGAATTACCTTGCGGCTTATCCGGGTGCGGTTCTGGTCACTTCGCATGATCGGGCCTTTCTTAATCGGGTAGCGCGTAGAATACTGGCTATTGAGCCAACTGAGGTCATTTTCTACCCCGGGAGGTACGATGCTTACGTTGAAGCCAGACAGAAGGAACTGGAAGTCAAGGCAGCCACTGCCAAACGGCAGGAAGAAAAAGTGAAGAAAGAACTGCGTTTCATTGACCAGTCTCGTGCCGATAAGAAAAGAGCGGCTCAAGTTCAGAGCCGGCTCAAACGACTTCAGAAGATGGAAAGGGTGGAAGTGCCAAGGGCAACCAGGAAGATTCACTTCTCCTTCCCTGAGCCGGTAAGGACCGGAGAGGAGGTTATCACCCTCAAGCACGTATGTAAGTCTTATGATGCCAATGTTGTTTATCGTGATCTCAATCTAAGTCTCTATCGCGGCGACAAGGTAGCTTTGGTTGGGCCCAATGGCGCTGGTAAGACAACTTTGCTCCGGATTATGGCGGGAGTACTTCCAGTTGATAAAGGTGAGCGCAAACTGGGCTATAATGTCACGGCTGCTTACTACACTCAACACCAGCTCGAGCTTCTTGATTCAGCAAACACTTTGCTTGACGAGCTTCAGCGAGTTGCGCCGGATGAGACAGAACAAAGGCTAAGAACCATTCTGGGGGGCTTTCTCTTTAGCGGCGATGATGTCTACAAGAAGGTTTCTGTTCTCTCCGGCGGTGAGAAGAGTCGCCTGGCGCTAGCCAAAATGCTAACGCAGCCAACTAATTTTCTACTAATGGATGAACCTACCAACCATCTTGACATTCCGTCACGCGAGATGCTAACCGACGCCTTGCAGGCATACCATGGAATGCTGTGTTTTATTACCCATGACCGTACGTTGATTCATCAGATTGCAAACAAGATTATTGAGATAAGAGATGGTGGGGTGCTGGTGTTCCCGGGAGATTATGATAGCTTCCTTAGCTGGAAAGAGTCTCAGTCAAAGAGAGAAGATGAGACTCCTAAAAACCCTCAGACAACGGGAGTTTCAGCGAAAGACACGCAGCGCCGACGCAAGCAGATTGAGGGTGAACTGAGAAATAAATATTACCGGGACAGCGCGCCTATCAAGAAGAGGATCGACGAGATTGAAGCTGAGCTTCCCCAAATCGAGGCGCAAGTTACGGAATGTGAGAGCCTATTTTCCGATCCAGAACATTACAGTGATAGCGCCGACGTGATCGAAAATGTGGAGAGACATCGCCGCCTTAAAGAGACCATTAACTCACTTACCGAAGAGTGGGAAACGCTTTCGGCTGAGGCCGAGAGGATGAAACAGGAGTTTTACGCAGCAAGTCACAACAACGTGCGCCGGGGGTAGCTATAGTTAGAACGGACACCTGTTCCTATTCATCGTGGTGTTACTGACCTTACAGATGGTTCCAGCAAGTAGCCATAATGGTCCCAGGAAAGAGGCTGGAGAGATGTCCAAGAAAAGCCTGACCATCGACCTTCACCCCATTTACAACCAGGGAGACAAGATCGATACCGCCCTCGAAGAAGCCATCGAGGAGGCCGAAGACAAGAAGCTCACCGAGATAGAGATTATCTGTGGGAAGGGAAGCGGCCAACTCAAAAAGCGCGTCCTGCGCTTTCTCGACCGCAGTGATGTGAAGCAGAAATACCACCGTGTCAAAAAGGACTTCAAAAACCACGGTCGTGTCTTTGTCTATTTCAGATGGAAAGGGCCAGGGAAGCAATGAATCGGCTTGGGGAAATATTCAACACAGCTGCTAAACACAGCATGGTAGAAAAGCCTGCTTGAAGCTGCTCATCAGGAAACCAACGCTTAACAAAGAGATGATCGTTAAACGTGGATTCCTGGCTATACCTTACCAATCTCTTGTCTTCGTACTACGCTCCGTTGTCGTTGCTCGGAGAGTCGTGGTTCTTTCCCCGACGCAGGCCTGGTGTAGTCAAAGTCTTTGAGTCTTATGCGCTCCGGCGGTTTGTCCAGAAGCTGCTCAAGAGCGCGTATCTTACCCACATCGGCATTTGTTATAAATGTTAATGCCTCACCGGTTTTATCAACCCGGCCGGTACGGCCGACTCGGTGGATGTAGGCGTCCGTGCTTTCGGGCATGTCGTAATTTATTACGTGGGAGATACTTAAAACATCGATACCACGGGCAGCGATATCTGTTGCCACCAGAATCTTAATCGAACCGTTGCGGAAGCCTTTAAGCGCTGCCCTTCTCTGGTTCTGAGACAGGTCCCCCTGCAGCGAACTCACCCTATAGCCAGATCTCACCAGTTGTCGAGCCACTTGTTCAGCGCGGCGTTTCGTACGTGTAAAGACAAGTACTGAGTCCGTTTTGCTTCTATTTAGAATCTCTTTAAGCAGAGTCGTTTTCAGGTGCTGTTGTACCGGGTAAAGGGCATGTGACACTTGTCTTGCTGGTAGCGTGTGTCCAATTTGCACCGTGACTGGGTCATGCAGGATTTCACGGACTAGACGTCGAATAACGGCTGGCATGGTGGCCGAAAAAAGCAGTGTCTGCCGGGTGTGCACGATATACGTCAAAATCTCGCGAATATGAGGTAAAAAGCCCATGTCGAACATCCGGTCAGCCTCGTCAATTACGAGGACTTCCAGGTCTGATAAACTTATATTCCTTCTCCAGAGATGATCAAGCAAACGCCCAGGGCAGGCCACCGCAATGTCTACGCCGCTGCGCAGCCTACGGGTTTGCTGTTCCATGCTCACCCCGCCATAGATAACCACACTTTGCAAACCGGTTTTACTCCCCAGTTCATTTATGACCTCACAGGTCTGCTCAGCCAGTTCGCGTGTGGGGGAGATTATCAGAGCCCGAACACGGCCCCGGGGACCTTTCCGCAGACGTTGCAGAATCGGCAGGACGAAAGCAGCCGTCTTGCCGGTGCCGGTCTGTGCCAATCCAATGACATCACGCCCCTGCATAATGAGCGGGATAGCCTGTGATTGTATCGGTGTAGGTGTGCTGTACCCAAGCGCCTGGACACCGGCCATGATGCTCGGATGAAGATTGAAGGTTTCGAAATTCATTAAACTCCTTGGTGAAATACGAGTCAAAAGCCTAAGCTTATAGGTCAGGTGGCTCAAATCATTTGATATTTTCTTTGTATTCTTCTATTCGACCTTTGAGATGGGGATTCAACGTTTTTGCCACAGTTGGTGCAAGTCAGGGACCACCTCCGGTGCCACACTGCGTAACAGATGTTGCTGTTACATTCCGGGTTTCCAACCTGGTGGGGTTCGGGGCATCAATCGAGAACATTGATGTAGCTTTTGGATTGACGGGACCACCGATATTGACTGCAAAATCTAAAGGTGCCGCAGCAACCGGGGCGCTGGATGAGATTGCCATGAAAGATAATTGGATGACCTCCTCTCTTCGTAATTAGTTAGAGTTCGGGTCATCCAATACCAAGAAAACTCTGCGTAAGTAGCCTTCGGGAAGATTGCTATAACCTAAACTTGAACTAATTCGGAGTATAGCACAGGGAAAGTGCGGACCGCAAATATGCTATACTCTAATTGCCAGGAAACTCGATAAGCTCTAGAGTTGCTGATGGCTTGAAAACTAATTAAGGAGGTAAGATAAATGAATGCGATCGTAATTGGTGTCATAGTAGCAATAGCTGCCCTTATAGTGATAACAGCGGCAGTTAAGATCATCCAGCAGTATGAGTTGGGAGTGGTCTTTCGCCTTGGGAGATTTGCAGGCACCAGGAAACCGGGTATCCGACTGATCATTCCCTTCATCGACAGGATGAACAAAATAGATATACGAGTGATCACTGTTGACGTTCCCTCTCAAGAGGTTATAACCAAGGATAATGTAACCGCCAGCGTCAATGCAGTGGTGTTTCTCAGGGTGATGAACGCCGAGCGTGCTGTCATAGAGGTATTTGATTTCAGGAAGACGACTTTCCAGATGGCCCAGACAACGCTACGCAGCGTCCTGGGCCAGTATTCTCTCGATGAGTTACTCTCGGAAAGAGACAAGTTGAATGAGAAGATTCGAAGCATCATCGACGAGGCCACTGACCCGTGGGGTGTGAAGGTGACGGCGGTGGAGATCAAGGATGTCATACTTCCCGATAACCTCAAACGCTCGATGGCGGCTCAGGCTGAGGCCGAGCGAACGAGGAGAGGTAAAGTCATACACGCTGAGGGTGAATACCAGGCGGCCCAGAGACTGGTTGACGCGGCAGAAATGATGTCACAGCAACCAGCGGCCCTCCAGCTTCGCTATCTTCAGACGCTGACTGATATATCCGAAGAGAAGGCCAGCACTGTGGTGTTCCCGTTGCCAGTGGATTTGCTCACTCCTTTCCTTGAGAAGGCAAAGGAAAAGAAGTAGGGAGCTTGCAGTAGAGGGTCGCAAGAGATGATAGTACCCATCGCCATGCCTAAGCTTCGGCGCAGTTGCCCTATGCGTGAGCACTGGTATATACATAAGAAACTGCCTTAATCCTTTGAACACAACCCAGGGACACAAAGCCGATACCTGAGGGATCGGCCGTTCAGTGCGTGGATGTCAGCATTGGAATTCACCCTCTCACCCTGCTCCATGATTTCCTTTTCCCCGTAACCCCGAAGATCACCGTCTTGCGGTGATGTTTGTTTGTTGTTAGAATCAAGTAATGATGGATTAGCAGCCACCGTAAAGGGGGTAATTTGAATATCCTTCTTGTGTATCCTCGGTATCCTGATACCTTCTGGAGTTTCAAGCACGCGCTTAAGTTCATATCTAAAAAGGCGGCATACCCTCCGCTGGGGCTCTTGACTGTCGCGTCCATGTTACCGGATGAGTGGGAAAAGAGACTGGTAGATATGAATGTTTCTACTCTGAAGGATGAGGATATCCAATGGGCGGACTATGTATTTGTGAGCGCTATGATAGTGCAGCGGGATGCGGCAAAGGGAATTATTGAGCGATGCAATCGACATGGTACTAAAGTCGTTGCTGGAGGGCCTCTCTTCACAACCGGCCATGAGGATTTTGAGGGCGTCGATCACTTTGTTCTGGGTGAGGCGGAGATCACGCTTCCTGTGTTCCTGGAGGACGTGAGAAATGGTCAGACTAAACAGTTGTATATTTCTGACGAGCATCCTGACATAAGGAATACACCTATTCCGCAGTGGGACCTGGTAAATTCCAAACACTACGCCTCGATGGCTATCCAGTACTCACGGGGATGTCCATATGACTGTGAATTCTGTGACATTCCAGTCACGTATGGTCACAGGCCAAGGATGAAGGATAACGCCCAAATTCTACGAGAACTCGAGGCTGTATATCAACACGGGTGGCGCGGATCGGTTTTTATCGTCGATGACAACTTTATCGGCAACAAGAACAAGGTTAAGCGGATGCTGCCGGAGGTAGTGCAGTGGAACAGGGAGAAGGACTTTCCCTTTACTTTCGTTACGGAGGCATCGCTCAACCTTGCCGATGACGAGAGACTTATGGAGCTTATGGTTGAGGCAGGGTTTGACACGGTCTTCGTGGGTCTGGAGACACCATCTATGGAGAGCCTTGTGGAATGCAACAAATCGCGTAACAAGAACCGCAACATGGAAGCTGCCGTGAAAAAGATCCAGAACTACGGAATGCAGGTCTTTGGTGGCTTCATTGTGGGATTTGACAGCGATCCCCCGTCTATCTTCGATAATCAAATCGACTTTATCCAGCGGCTTGGGGTTGTCACTGCTATGGTGGGTACACTCACGGCTTTGCCCAAAACCAAGCTCTATAACCGCCTCGATGCAGAGGGGCGTTTGCTCAGGGCCAGTTCAGGGAACAACACGGATGGCTCACTTAACTTCGTTCCTAAAATGAATCCTGAGGTGATTACAAACGGGTATCAAAGGATAGTGCAGACCATCTACTCGCCCAAGAGATACTATGAGAGGATTCTTACCTTCCTTGAAGAGTATAAGCCTATGCGCAGGAAGCAAAGGATTACCCTCGTTGATGTTAAGAGTTTTCTCAAGACGGTCTGGTATATTGGCATTGTGGGGAAGTGGAGGAGGTATTACTGGAAACTGGTGGTTAAGGCCCTTTTCAAGAATCGTCGTGCGTTCCCTGAGGTCATAACGCTGGCGGCCTACGGGTTCCATTTCAGAAAGGTAACTCAGAACCTGTACAACGATTCTGGGTCTGCTTAGGTTGCTGGCGGGGTATCGAGACGAAGGCTCAATACCCGTTCATAATTTGATTCCTCCACTTTTGCCGCACTTACCTTCAAGTCGCAAATGTGAGCTCTCGGGTCAAGTATCGGATTGGTGATAGCGCCGATAGCCGGAACGTTGGCTGTGACCACCGAGGCAAAGTAGATTTCGCCAGGATAAATCCGGATGAGAACCCCGGAGCGGCGGTTTTTGACATGATGAGCAGACTTGCTTTCCTTGTATTTGAGGGCGGCGACCGGATCAAGCAAATCGTGAGAGCAAGAAAAGGTTTTACCACCTCACTTCCTTTCCCGCTTGGCACGAGAGGGCTGTGAGGCGACCATGAAAAGAGGGGATGGAGAATATGGATCTGGATGACCCCATCGTTTGCCCTGATGGAACATTCATGGTTTCCTTTGACAAGGGCTCAGGAAAAGCCCCGGAGATCGAAGCCAGCGAGGCGGACATGGCAGCTTCCATTATCAAAATCAACGGGGAGGAACCTGAACCATTGGCGATCGCGCCAGACCTTTCTCAAGCAGAACTGGATGAGATGTGCGATGACTCATTGCATATGTTCCTCCATGATGCCGCACATGTTCCACTTCTTGATGCGAAGGAAGAAAAAGCCCTGGCCCGAAGGGTGGAGGCGAAGAGACATATTGAGCACCTCGATAAGTCATGGCACGACAGATATGGAACAGTACCCTCTGCTACTGATATCATGATGGCCATGCTCCACAGAATTGGGGAAGCCCTGCCGTATGTAAACGATCTTAGGAGCGAACTTGGTCTACCCAGTAAGGTTCCGATTTGGCAGACGCTCTGCGATCAGAGGTTAATGGATGCTCTTGACGGGGAAACCGATCATCATATTGTAATGGCCATGGCCGACAGGATAGAGATGGGCCAGGAAACGATGGAAACCGTACTAACCAACCTTTCCCTGGACGTTCACATGCTCCCTTCGGGCCTACTTCAAGGTGTTGAGGAGAAGGGGCTTCTGTCAGCGGACTCCATGTATGAATCGACACTGCGTGAGGTAGTTACACCTTATGAAGGTGAGCTATTTTCCCGGATGAAATGGATCCAGGAAGATGGTGAAAGGGCAAGGCAGCACCTGATACAAGCAAACCTGCGGCTTGTAGTAAGTATTGCCAAGAAGTATGCCGGGAGGGGTATGGCCATGCTGGACCTGATTCAGGATGGCAGCATGGGGTTGATGCGAGCGGTGGACAAGTTCGATTACAGAAGGGGCTACAAGTTCAGCACGTATGCAACATGGTGGATACGGCAGGGCGTGACGAGAGGCATTGCGGACCATACCCGCACCATCAGGATCCCCGTCCATATGGTGGAGACCGTCAACAAGGTAATGCGTAGCCTTCGTACCTTGACCCAGGAGTACGGGCGGGAACCCACCCCCAACGAGATAGCCCATGACATGAACATGCCACTCAAGAGGTTAGAGGAAATCTTCCAGATGACACGGGAAGTAATTTCCCTTGACACCCCCCTCATAGAGGGTGAAGAGTCATATTTGAGCGATTTCATCGAGGACACTAAGGCGCAGCCTACTGAGGTTGCCTCTTACCTCCTGCTCAAGGACCAGGTTAAGGAAGCGCTCGGGCATCTCACTGAGCGCGAACGCAGGATATTGACACTCAGGTTTGGTCTCGAAGGTGGACGCAACTGGTCGCTTGAAGAGGTTGGCCAGGAGTTCCATTTGACCCGCGAACGGATTCGGCAGATTGAGGCCAAAGCCTTGCGCCGGCTGCACGAGCCCGAACTTTCGGATAAGCTAAGGGACTACATTGATGATTTGTAAGGTAGAAGGTGAGTGGCACACAGGATAGCAACTTTGGTGAGGCGTCGGCTGAGCTGGGCATTGGCGATTTCAGTCCCTGGACAGGTTCCTTGGGACACCTTGACATGTGTTCATTTGAGGGAGCATTTTGTAGTCACTCGTTACAAGGAGATAGGCATAGTGTTGACCTACCAAAAAAGGAGGAAAGCGAAATGGGAAAGACGATCTCAATCGAGTTTGATGGGTACTGCCGCGATGAAAAGAAGGCCAGCATTCGAGCAAGGTCCGGTATTTACTGCGTGTATGAGTGCACATACAACGTAGAAAGGAACACGGTGAGCATTCACAATCTCATATACATAGGTGAGGCAGAAAATCTGCACGACCGGATAGCAGACCACGAGAAAAGACCGGACTGGCTAAAGCATGTGCGCAGCAGCAACGAGCTGTGCTTCTCCATTGGTGATATCTCTGAAATGGACCGAGAACGTGCTGCAGCAGCCATGATCTTTAGGCACAAACCACCCCAGAATGATGAATTCGCCGATTCATTCCCATCCGACGAGACGACAATGTCTATTTCCGGAAAAACAGCTTTGCTAACAACCAATTTCACCGTGGCCGGATCCTGAGCTAACAAACGGGTGGTGCTGATCCTCGCATGGAATAGGTTGGAATTATGTCTTTTTGTGACATTACCACTTGTCAAGGGTTTTTCCTTAAGCCCTCTCAACCCTTCATCGAGTCCTCTGTTTTTTAATAACCAGCAAGTGCCTATGGAAATAACTCCGAAAACTTGTTACCCTGTAGGTGATTACCTCTACAGGGGAGAATGGGTAGTCTACCAAGAGATGTCGTTGCTGGAGTTTCAGGATCAATCCCGAGGAGAAGTGCTTGGAGTACTTGTTTAAGGTCCGTTGGCCAGAGGGCTTTCGCTGTCCGCGGTGCAACCAGACTGTTATTATAAGCCTTACAGTTCTGATTGCGGTACCTATCTATACGGGAAAGGATGGGATAGAGAAACGCATGTCGTGAATGATGCCTCTGCAGAAGCGATCGGTGGCGTGCTGGATCGGTTGGGGGTTGACAACAAGATAAAGAGTCTATGATCTAGGCCAGCCAAGGGATATGTGGAGTACTCATGGCTCTCCAACCGTACCTCTTTGAAGCATGTTATCGATTCAATCGGCGATATTGGTCTGAGCAATTGTTCAATCGTGTCGTTTTCGCCTGCACACTTGAGAAACCAATTACTGGGAAAAGGCTTGTGGCTCCATTCAAAGCGACGGATTCGGAGTTATCTCCATAGGCATTTAACCAGCAATGATGAGGCATTTAGCTTTCTCAGGGGAAAATCGACATATGGTTCAGGGGCCTGTCCGTGAGACGCGTGATTGACAGTAGCGGGAACGCTGTGATATAAAGATGGTAGTTTTTTGAGGTCTTCTGACATATTAGTGGGTAACCTCATGTTCTTCCAGGCAAAGCAGGGCACAGTCCTCCTAGACTGAGCTGCTACAATGCTGTTGGATGTGCGCTGTTCCGTATACCTGCGGCGGACGGCTGGAACAAGGTAAAGACGGATATCAGAAGGGGGCAGTATGAGAATCAGAATCTGTCGTAAAGGGCAAAATGGCATTAATCAAAAAGGGAGGATCAAGTGGAACTCTAGTAAACTGCTCGACTTCATCCTCGTGGTTGGTTTTCTCCTCTTATTCACAACTGATGCTGCTTATGCCTATATTGACCCTGGCATTGCTAGCTTCGCCTTTCAAATGCTAATAGCAGGTCTGGTAGGATCTCTTTTCTTGATTAAGCTGTTTTGGCATAAGATAAAAGCATTCTTCTTGAAATATATTGTGAGAAGATGAGTAGAGGGTAATGAATAAAGAGACTGAAATCGTTCCAAGCTCTTTTCGCGATCCAAGCGGCTTTCTCTTCCGGCGGGATGGATTGCTTTACCGTCAAGTTAACAATACATATAAAGAGGAATACGATAAGCTGATAGGGTCCGGGCTTTATGAAGTACTGACGAAAGAGGGTTTGCTCATCTCTCACGAGGAAGTAAGTATTGAATCGCCTGACCCTGCCAACGCTTATAAAATAATCCAACCCCAACAAATACCGTTTATATCTTATCCGTACGAGTGGTGTTTCAGCCAGCTTAAAGAGGCTGCTTTGACAACGCTTAAGATCCAGAAGAAGGCTTTTGATTTTGGAATGAGCTTAAAGGATGCGAGCGCTTATAACATACAGTTCAGGGGTAGCGATCCTGTACATATAGATACCCTTTCTTTTGGGGGGTATCGGGAGGGCGAGCCATGGGTGGCCTATCGGCAGTTTTGCCAGCACTTCCTTGCCCCTCTGGCCATCATGAGCTATACACATGTCAAATTGAATCAGTTGCTTAGAATACACGTGGATGGAGTGCCTCTGGATCTGGCAAGTTCACTGCTTCCCTTCCGCAGTCGATTCAGGTTTGCCATCCTTACTCATATACACCTTCACGCCAGAACCCAAAAGCGTTTTGAGGGAGAAAGCCAGGGTACAGGCCGCTTTACCGGCGCCGATAAAAAAATGGGTCGCAAGTCTTTCTTAGGGCTGATAGACAGCCTCGAGTCCGGGATTAAAAGCCTCTCATGGAAACCCAAAGAAACTGTATGGACCAGCTACTACGGGGGAAGCAGTAACTACTCCTCGGAGTCACTGGAGCATAAAAAAGAGCTTATCGAAAAATTTCTGGATGAAATCAATCCGGAGGAAGTGTGGGATCTCGGTGCCAATGTCGGACTTTTCAGTCGAATCTGTTCTAATAAGGGCATCAGGACGGTTTCTTTTGATTTGGATCCTGCTTGCGTGGAGGGGAGTTATCTCCAATGCAGGGAGAATGGGGAAAAGCACCTCTTACCCCTTTTGCTCGATCTAACAAACCCGAGTCCTGGTATTGGTTGGGAGAACAAGGAAAGAACGTCCCTCCTGGACCGGGGCCCTACTGATACTGCTCTTGCCCTTGCTTTAGTTCATCACCTGGCCATCTCAAACAATACTCCATTTCCCAAGATAGCCAATTTGCTCACTGAGATATGTAAATGGCTGATCATTGAATTCATCCCCAAAAGCGATCCCCAGGCGCAGAAATTACTGGCCGGTCGGGAAGACATCTTTTCTGACTACACCCAGGACAGATTCGAAAATAGCTTTGAGAAACAGTTCTCTATAATGGACTCAAGCCAGGTAAGAGATTCTCAGAGAATTATTTATCTCATGAAAAAGAAACAATGAAGATCCCTAAAAAACTGCGGCTCATCCACCCATTTCTATTTGCGATTTATCCTGTTCTCCTGCTTTTCTCTCAAAATGTTCAATACACCTCGTTATCTGACATCTTGATTCCAGCCGGGGTTATAG
>JBKGZM010000060.1:0-11804 GCA_046545575.1 Dehalococcoidia bacterium | reverse complement strand
AACTCCTCGCCATCGTGCCATGTGACATCTTCACGCAAATTGAAGACATAAGCGTTTTCCGATTCAAGATACTCCCAGTCCTTTGCCAGAGCCGATACGAATTTGGACTCATCTTTCCATACCAGGGTATCGAAGATGAAGCTCATTCGGATGTATCCAGGCCCCCTCGAGTAGTGAGTGTAAGGAGAGGGATATCCCCAATCACCCGTGGCATCGGCAATGGTATATGTTAGTGGGGCCTCAGCCGTTTCCTCCGTTTCTGCCGTCTGCTTGGTACACCCACCTCCAAATATCGCTCCCACAGTCATAACCAGGATAAGCCCCATTAGCATAGCTACTCTTGGAATTTCCCTGTGCATAGACTTATTTCCCACTTTCCCCTTTCTTCATGTAATATTCTTTGGCTTTATCCCGACTACTCAGTCTTTGGCTCTCCCCTGTTCAAGGCCTGCCAGATCAAATCATCTGAAATCCTCCTTCTTTTCTCGATCTCCTGTTTTCTGCCGCGGTAGAATTCAAGGAGCATGTCAGCGAACTCCTTTACTCCCTCCAGATGAACCCAACCAGTAATAGGCCTTAAGCCACATTCGGTCTCCATCTATAACTGCACCTTGCCTGTGTCCTCTCGATTATCGCTTGACGGCGATTAAGAAAAGGTGCTCTTTGTGCTATGCTTTTAACGCACCAGGATAGCGCAAGCGCACCTCAAAGGGGGTATAGCTGCTGCCCTGGTGCTTTAATTGTCCTTACATCATCTCCTTACTTTCATGGCCTTCATTCTCTCTACTCGGTTCTACACACGCGTGTCCCCATCGCTGCCACAGACTCTGCATTCGCCATATTCCCAACTATAAGGTATAGCTGACCTCAGACAGCTTGAGGGCTATGTGCCAAATTGTTCCTTCCAATGTATTTAAGCGTGATTACAAAAAGCCTCCGTCTACCATCGGTTTTAGCCTACAGGCTACCCATTGAAAGATAAGCGTCGCGGCTGTAACAGAGCGGGTCGTCATGCTGCTTGGCTCGCTGTTCTTCTTTTACCGATAAAGTACAGTATCACCAGCGAGGGCAGGAGCAGATACATCGCCGGCATATATGGCGGTCCATAGGCAGCCAGGAACTCAGCTCCAGAAGCAAACCAGGGCTCTCCTGCATCCTGCACTCCTGAGGGAATAGAAGCCGCTATCATTGCCCATATATCCATTGCAGCCACAATCCATATCATAATGCTCGCCACTAGCGTTTTGCCAAGCTGACGAATATCTAAGAAGTTAGTGACGCTGGACAGGTAAATCAAACCAGCGCAGATAAGGATAACTGCCCTCCATCCAGTGAAGGTGCCTGCCTCTACAGTCAACGGCCCCCACTCTCCCCCCACAAACTCCAGTATGCCAAAGCCCATGGTGCCAATACCCATAATGAAGGCAAATGTACTCCCAAATATCGACCTATTATTCATCACTACCAACCTCCTGCTATTCCGATCAGATTCAGTGCGCCTCCGAAAATAAGGATCATCGCCACCAGAAAGCCCAGGGTTGCCAAAATCTCCTTCCAATTCAGTTCCCTAAGCAGCATGGCAAATGTTGCCAAGCAAGGGAAATAAATGGTAAGCAAAATTACAGATTTGAACGCCTGATAGGTGCTCATTGCATCTACAGGAAGCAGACCGATAGCTAAATCCTTTCTCAAGAAACCGACTACTAAAGAGGGTGTCGCACCGCCCGGTATTCCAAATACCGCGGCTAGAAATCCCTCCAGCCTACTGGCTATTACCTCCATAGCCCCGGTGGTATACAGAACCATAACAATGGCGCAGCCAAGCAGAACAAATGGGACAGCGACTAAGAGAAAGTGCTTTGCCCTCATCCAAGTCTTTCTCACTATATTTGACCACTGTGGCGTCTGATAGGGAGGTATATCCATTAGAATCTCAGGTGATTCTCCGGGCCAAATCTTGTTGAGAACCCAACCAAATGCAAGATAGCCTATGGCTAAGGTTAGAAAGACCCAACCTATCAGTCCTGGAACCAGTTCCTCCATCATCCCAATTTGCGCCCCGCAGGGGACGAATACCCCCAACAGGGCAATCATCATGAAACGCTGTTTCCTTGTTTCCAATGTTCTAGCTGCTGCTACCCCAGGAACGTTGCATCCCAGTGAAATCAAGGTGGGCACGATAGCGAAGCCATGCAGGCCAACCTTATGCATAACCGTATCGATAAGGATGGAAAGCCTCGGCAGGTATCCGGTATCCTCCAGGATTGCCAATACCAGAAATAGTGGTATCACTGCCCACAAGACTACACCCAAAGGCATAAATAGGCCAGTTGTCAATATCCCGCCGGCAGCAAAAGAGGGGTCACCAGTAAAGCCCGGGGCAAATACTGCTCGGTCACCAACGATGATGGTAAAAAGCCAATTCGGTAACCCCCAAAGCACATTCCCTAGCCATGGTATCCAGTGAGTGCCAAAGATCCTGACGAAAAATCCATCGGTGAATAGACCAGCGAATTCGCCAAAGAATGTCCAGAATCCGTAGAGGATAGCGAGTGCAAAAGGGATTCCTGCCCAAGGGTTAATGGTAATATTGGCAAGGGCATCCCTTAAACGGGGCTTATAGGCACCAACCTCTACCGCTTGTTGGGCTATTCTATCTACTAAATCCCATCTTCCATCAACTGTGAGCCCTCGTTCCACTTTAGCCACCTCCTGCTTTTTTGATAACCTCTTCTATCCCAACGGGCTTTGCCTCCTTCATCCGTGACGCCAAATCCTCCAGCCCTTCTCCCCTTGTCGCCACCATAGTAACTACCGGCACACCCAAGATATCCTCCAGCCTCTTAGCATCTACCCTTATGTTGGCGTCTTCAGCTACATCAGCCATGTTTAAAGCTATTACAACCGGGTAGCCCTTCTCAATAACCTCCACAGCCAGATAAAGACCGCGCTCCACCTTGGAGGAATCAATAACACATACGATGACAGCATCCCCGTCATCCTCAAGCATCCTCACCGCTACTTCCTCGGCTGTATCCTTTGGCATCAAGGAGAAAATCCCGGGGACATCTATGACCTCAACTCTTCTGCCCCCAAGCATCATGTGTCCTCTATCAAAGTCGACAGTCGTTCCAGAATAATTAGATACCGTTGCGCCTGCTCCCGCCAGCCGATTGAATATCACAGATTTCCCCACATTGGATTGACCTATCAACAACACTTTGTTCATTCTTCGGCCTCCACCGTGATTTTATCGGCCAATTCTAATCCTATCGATGTGCTGCTTCTATCTACAACAACTACAACCGGCCCCCTTATCGGCTGCTTAGTCATCATCTTGATTTCCTTGCCCTCTCTGATGCCCATGCCCGCTATTTGCTCCCTCAATCGTCCGTTAATCTTTGTTACGATACCCCCTTCCTCGTACTTCATTTCCGACAGTTTCTTCTCCATTCAACCCCTTTCTCTGATTCTCTATATCGTCCCTGGAGTACTTCATACCTCTACATTTCTCACCTCCGCTGTTTTCTACATGTTCTGTGAACGCCTAGTCACCATAATTTCCCGTGCCATACCACGGCCAATAGCAACAACATTTCTATTGCCTTCAACTGTTACCGGGCCCCAATTGAATATCTCCCACACTACTTTGCCTTCAGCCCCAAGACCAGCCCAGCATTCCTGAGGACTAGCTTGTGACCACTCATCTTTATATTATAAAGCCTCCCATCGTCTTGACATTTGAGTTCTACGTTATACCGAGCATCCTTTGTGCCATCTTCCGCCCCACTGGCACGCAAACCCGATGGTGGCAAGCAACACAGATTAGGCTGCGATACTCTGCATGAGGCAGAACATCAAGAATACCCTCGGTATTCCTTGCTTTTCCCTCCTGTCCTTTCATCGTGCCTATTAATTAGATGCGTCTAACTTTTTGGGCAAAAAAATTTAATGGGCTTAAGAGGCTTCCCTCTGGCACCTTGCCAGCGACTCTTGATCTCGCTCACCATGCTCAAGGTAGTAGTTGAAACCATTCAACCACTCCGGTTCTCCGCGAGGGCAGTTCAGTACAAACTCAAGGAATTTCTCCAGCCTTTCCATGGTGCTTTCACTTAAGACATGCTCCATTCGGCAGGCATCACCATCTGCCACTTGGGGTTCCACATCTAGTATGCGAGTCAGGAAATGACGCAGCGTCTTATGGCGCTGGTAAACGTCCCGGGCTATTTCTTCTCCTTCCGCAGTGAGTTCTACATGCCCATACCTCTTATGTTCAACTAGCCCCGCTCTAGAGAGCTTCGCCATGGCCGCGGTCACGCTTGAGTTCCTTACTCCGAGTGCCTTGCTGATTTGGGTTACCTTGACTGCCTCACTTTCGCCACGAAGCACGATAATTGCCTCAAGGTAATCCTGCATATTAGACGACTGTTGAGCAGGTATATTCGGCATGTCCTTATTCCTACCAAGATTGCTTTATTTATTAGGCATATCTAACAATCTGAGGGAATTATAACCTATCATCTCCTCACTGTCAAGCAACAAAGCTTGCGTCAAGGTCGAGAAAGTGATAAGTCTCAATAAAAGCGTCAGGTAGGACCTCACATCGCCTTCTACTTTGTCCAAGTATTCGCACCTTGAAAAGATAATGAGTTGGAACCAAGGGTACTGGGAGCGAAGAAAATACACTAAGCAAGAAAAGTATATGACAGAGTAAGGGATATTCCCAATTGAGCCCTAGGAATATTCTCCTCCGGGGTTCCATTTTGGTAAAGCCATTCCTTCATTTCGTGAGCTACTTGCTCGAAATTTTTACGTCCCAGCTCAATAAAATATCTCTCACTCTCATGTAAAGCTAATTTTGCCCCTGAAAGCTCTTTTAGCTTGCCTGCTAGGCCGAAATGGTCAAGATGGACATGAGTAATGACTATCTCCGAGATATCCTCAAAGTTAATCCCTATCGCCTTGATCCCCTCCTTATAGGCTTCAAGGGTTTCCTGGGCCCCAGCCCGCATCAACCTGAAGCCACTCAGCATCTCCGCGAATTAAGTAGATATCGGTGTGACTTACAACCTCTCCTATTGGGGCTTCGCCTAATGGTGTAAAGGGGAGGGGAAGACGCAACTGATAAATCCCAGGGATAATTTCCATCAAAATCTCAGATCCTTAAAACAGCGCTCAAGAACGAGGAACCTCTGCACATTGGGGTCCCTCCCATTTAAAACCTTGGCCAACCAACTCTGGATCTTGCCCATGCGATCCTGGCCTTGTTTATGGACTGCTGCTAATCAATGGCTTTACCGCCCGGAGCAATCGGAAATACCTCATAAACAACAACTCTTCTTCAAAGTCGGTGAATCCTCGACTCTGGAGCATTCCCTTTATGTCGAGGTTAAGAAACTCTACAGCCAGTTCACACTCCAGGTGGCTAAATATCCAGCGAATAGGGAACCACACCTTGCCAAAGTCAAACTCGTTATAATCCATAATGTAAAATGCCCCCCCTGGCTTTAGAGCCTCGTAGGCATTATGAATAATCCCCAGCTTCTGGTCGTTTTCGAACCCGTGCAGCGCAAAGCATATGAACACCTTGTCGAACTTATGCTCGCCAAGGTGCCCCAGCGGTAGCTCTATCCGCTGCTTTTCAAAACTGGTGTTAGTGTGGGTATGGCAACGCTTTCGTGCTTGGGCTAACATCTCATCACTGATATCTAGGCCTACAATCCTCCCTCGACGCCCCACTTTTGCAACCATGAGACAATCATTGCTGCCTGTGCCTGAGCCCAGGTCAAGTATTGATTGACCGGGCTGGATATTCATCTTCCTGATAACACGTCTGATCAAATATGGGTAGTACCCGGCTGAGAGCACACTGAGGAGAAGGTCATAATAGCGTGCTAGCCCTGCCCCAACCTCTACCCTGGATCTTATTGGTGGCAAAATATACCCCTCAGCATCAGCCATGCATGGTGGCGTTTCGCTAGCCAGATACCAAAAACCCATCGTTGCGTGGTCATGAGGATTGATTCCCGTCAGGTTTGCCAGTTGGGATTCTAATCACCTGCACTATTTTTGTCAAGAAGAACTCTTTTCCGGCGGGGATTGCTTTGAGTTCCTGCCAGTTTATTTCACTCTCCAATGGAGGGAGGATCCATCTCATGCTGAAGCATCCTGCTCAGGTCGCCGATGCTCAACTCAGCCGACGCCTGGGCAAACCTCCTATTCTGCCTAACACTGAACTTCCACGGCCCTCACAATTCGTCAAGGTAATCTCTCAGGTTCTCCGACAGGTCAGGGGCCTGCAACCGGCGGAGTGCCTCTGCCTCGACCTGGCGAATCCGTTCCCGGGTCACGTGGAACTCATGGCCAACTTCCTCAAGTGACCGATTGCGTCCATCTTCCAGGCCAAACCGTAGCATCAGTATCTCGCGTTGGCGCTCAGTGAGATGCCCAAGGGCTTCCTTGACTTGGTCCCTCAGCAACATGTAAGAGGCAGCCTCAGCGGGTTTAGCCTTTGTGTCCTTGACGAAATCACTGAAATATGCTTCTTCTCCTTCTATGACAGGAGCATCGAGGGAGACCACATCTCTTGTCATCTGGAAGATTCGCTCCAACCTTTCGGGCGGCATGTTCATTTCATGCGCTATCTCCTCGGGGGTAGGCTCCCGCCCACACTCCTGCGTCAGGGTGTGAAGCCTCCTCATAATCTTGTTAACGGTCTCCACCATATGGACAGGGATCCTGATGGTGCGGGCGTGGTCAGCAATGGCCCTGCTCACCGCCTGTCGTACCCACCACGTTGCATACGTGCTGAACTTGTGCCCCCTTTTGTGATCAAACTTGTCCACAGCCCGCATCAGTCCTGTACTGCCCTCCTGCACCAGATCTAGCAGGGGCAGTCCTCTTCCGATATACCCCTTAGCAATGCTCACTACTAGTCGCAGGTTTGCTTCTATCAAGTGGTCTCTCGCCTGTTTACCCTCTTCCTTGATCCTCTCGAGATGGGAAAGCATCTGGCCCTCGTAAGGGGCTATCGCCTCATGCAGCCTGGATTGATACGTCGGGGAGTTCCCTGACTGTTCAAGAAGGCGCTTCTCCTCAAGCCCTTTAAGTAAGTCTGGAGGTAAGATGTGAAGGTCCAGGGAAAGGTTTGTTACCAGGCTCTCCATCGCTTCTGGGGCTACCTCCATCCTTTTCGCCAGGGCCGTTACCACGTTGCGATCCGTATCCCCGTTGAGAGCATCTATTAACCTCTGATGGCAAAGTGTATCGGAGACAGTGGCCTCACCGGGTAGATCAAGCTCTTCCCTGAGAGCACTCACAAGTGGCAGAGCTTGCCCAACTCTCTGAAGCATGGTTGCTATGATATCAATAGCGGAGGGAACTGTTCCATATGTCTCCTGCCACGATTTGTCCAGGTGCTCAATATGTCCCTTTGTTTCCACCCTTTGGGCCAGGGTCTTTTCCTCTTTGGCATTTAGAATAGGCACCCGGCCCGCCTCCCGCAGGTACATCTGAACAAGGCCATCAGGCGCCTCATCCGAGTCTACTTGTGGAGGATTTGGCATAATTTCCTGGGGATCCAGTTTCTCACCATCGTTATCGGTGAGAGGAGACCATATGTCTGCTTCAGCCCCTTTGATCTGCATTGCTTCCCCGTGAAAACGGTCTTAGCACGCTCAGGTGCACCCAAGATCGTCTGTGATATCGCTATCGAGTAAAATGAGAGCAGGAAACAGCGAGCAAGTAACCTTGATCGGCCCAGTCCTGCTTAAGAGCCAGAATGTTATGCGCCTGGCATTTTCAAAATCGACCACAGCTCTTTCACCTTGCTAGTCACTACCAGTCACGTCTAGAGCCCGGCAAACTGGCCTATACTTTTTGTACGCCCGATATGATTGCTTTACTGTCTCCCTTGTAAATCGGTCAGCACTTGCAAAAGCCGCTCATTGGCTCTTTCGACATCTTCTGTTGCTTGCACTGCAACACCATAAATCGGGTCACTCTTTATATCCTCGGCATCCTCCGCCCATCTTTTGAATTTCTCGCTATCCTGTTGGTTATGCTCAATCCAAGAGCTCAAGAGCACTTGGAGCCTCCCCGTTTCATCTGTCGGGAACCTTGCAATAACCTCCTCAACCTTTGATCGGATTGTCTGCTCAGGAACTGCGCCCAGGATTTCATCAACCTCTTCCCCACCGGCGAAGTACTTCTGCATCGGTATACTCATGATCTGGTATTGCATCGCTGTCTGAGGGTTCTCATCCACGTTAATCATGCAGAACTTAAACCTGCCGTCGTATTCCTCCGAGAGTTTCTCGTATATAGGAATAACCATTTTACAAGGGCCACACCACGGGGCCCAGAAGTCCACCTCTGTGGGCAGACCGGAGTTCAGGACCTCATCCTTAAAACTCTGGTCAGTGAGTTCTACTATTTTACTCATGTTATCCTCCTTAGCAAATTCCAGTTTCCCAAATACTCAACTCTCCAAACGTCTGTTTGGTTATGGACTCTGAGAAAGCCATACTCCCTATTTTGTACTTCACTTGATTACAGCGAGGATATCGCCTCTGGAAACTATCAGATATTTCTTGTCTTCAAATTCCACCTCCTCACCGGTGAACTTGGCAAAGACTATTCTGCCCCCTACTTGTATATGTTCGGCGAGTTCCTCATCCGTTCCAACCTCGATTACCTTGCCTGTTCTTGGCTTTTCCTTCACTGTGTCGGGGAGGATTATGCCGCCTTTGCTTTTGCTCTCTTCAGCCTCTTCTGGCTCAACCAGAACACGATCCTCAAAAGGCTTCAGCTGCATTTTAGATTTCTCCTTTCTTATTTCTTGGTCCCTAGTAGTTTATCGATCTTGGCCTTGTCGAAGCCTACCACGGTCTGGCTTCCGATTAGCACAACTGGCACGCCCATTATGTGCCTCCGTTCTAACTCCCGGGCTCCGTCCCGGTCTTTCTCAACATTTACTTCCCGAAACCTAAATCCTTTTCCCTTGAGATAGTCTTTAACCTTATTACACCAAGGGCATGTAGCCCCGGTGAAAATTATTATTCGTGGTTGAGTCGAAGCTGGCATGTCTCACCCCGCTAGATTTTGTCTGTGTTTACCTACCTGCTACCAGTGTTCATCCAGAATTCGTTTCAATTGTCCTTCACCATATTCGCTGTTCCCCGTAAACAGGGGTCCTCAATCATATCCCATGTGTCCCCCGTTGCCGCCACACATTTCATCGTAATCCACAGTCACTGTTGAACCTCCGTACGCTACATCCTCACGTCACTCAATCCAAACCCATCTCATGCAGAGAGAACCACTACTTAGCCCACTTCTAAGTCAGAGAGATCAAATGCTCGCTCTTTGAGGTCGGCCAAATTATACGCCCACTCCCGGGCCTTTCCCCCAAACCTTTGTCGGGCTGCGGGGTCTGGAATAGCAAGTACAAGATTTATTACCCTGACTACTTCAAGGTTGGTCGTCTGTCGATCAGGGATAAGCCCCTTTTCTTTGGCAACGAATGCTGCGGAACACCAACGCAGTATTTCGCAGTAGAGAACATTTGATACTGTATTGCCACATACCTGGCAAGTTGCCTTCAAATCCTCGTAGATATCCAAGCACAGTCTGACATTGATGAATTTGGCTCTTACCGCTGAGCGTTCTGAGGCCTTGGCTTCCAATCCCCCCAGACATTTACTCGCCCTGTTCCTTTGGTCAAGCTCGCACCCTATGCTTTGGAAAAGATCCCCCAGCCTTCTTATATCCTCAGGGTTATCCTCCTGGAAAAGGATTGCTAATGCTCTTGCCCTTATAAATAGCTCCTCCGCTTGCTCCTTTTCTACACCTCTATCCTTTATGATCTTCGCCAGTTCCCCTCGCTGGATGAGGCTTGGAAGCACCAGCTCCGATACCGAGCCCGTCCCCAGATAGTCGGAACACTCTCTTAGCTTTTCGTACACATCCTCCGCCACCCTGGTATTAACGATTTTTACCGACGTCATGACTTACTCTCAGTAGCATTTTACAACTGTAAATCTCACATTGTCAAATTGTACTCTGTTGGGGCATAAGGATAGGCTGCTTTCTCATTTAGGGTTGGTAATGGGGGCCTCAGCAACCTGGAAAAAGTAATCACGATAGCTATGCCCAGCTGGAGGTGAGTTGTCAATTGACGTCAACTTAAACCCACTGCCTAATTTGCGAGTAGCTTAAGTGTGATGATCATTGGCATGGCCACACGATGAACCTCAGAAGGCCTTTCCAACTGTGTGGTTGTTGCTTGATTATCCGACGTCGAGCCCCCTTTCACCCGGTCAGAGTTGAAAGGTGCTTGATGCGCTTCAGCATGTTGGGATGAGTGCCCATAAGTTCCATTAGCTTGTCCGAACTGCCGATTTTGATTGACTTGGGCCGAAGCTCCATAAGCTCTGCCGCATCTATTGTACCGTTTATATCAAGGTCGACCTGTGAAAGGTCTCTGACCTCATTCCATGCCCGTGACTGGTCGTTGGCGAAGAATGCCTTTACTCCTTCAACCTGCTTCAATTCCTCCTTGCCTCTAAAACGGGTGTTGCTGTACACAAGCTTGTACAGGGCTGTTGCCAGGTGGTGGGGATTGTTCCACAATTCCACACTTCCCCGATCCGCATAGTACTCCCTGATACGCGAGCCATACATCACAAGCAGGTTGGTGATGAAATAAAGTAGAAAGGCCCCCAGCCCGATGAGGGCAGCAGCGCCAGCGCCTCCCCCCCCCCTGCCTATTCCCCCCGAACATTCCCCGGAACATGAAGCTGATAGCGATCCAGTACATGATAAGCGGAATTGCGGAAAGCAAGGTAATGATCGCCATATCTCTGTGTTTTATGTGAGACATCTCATGTCCCAGGACAGCTCGAAGCTCATCCTCGTTTAAGAGATTCATAATACCGCGGGTGACACAAATCCGGCCATCGCGGTGTGTTCGCCCGAAAGCAAATGCATTGGGGATATTCAGCTGTGAAATCCCGACTTTTGGTTTGGGGAGATTGGCTTGCCTGGCCAGCTCGTCCACCATCCTGTGCAACTCAGGAGCCTCTTTCTCAGGGACCCATTTCACTTTCATCGACCAGCTTACCATTGCTGGTCCAATGAGATACTGGATGCCGATGAAGACGAACGCCAGGATAATATAGATAATCGCGCTCCCCTCACCCATCCAGGTGCCTACCCCTGTAATCACCCCGTACAGGATGCCAAACAGAAGTGCCATTAACAGGAACATTCTCGTTTGAAGCCACATCGGTCTGTTCTCCTTTGGCAACTATGTTGGCCTGTCGAGACTTATCCGCTCCTTTTAAGTCTTCGCCAGACCTATGTCTAGAACTCTGAAGGTTACCTCGCTCCAGCCTTCTCATCATACCGACTACTGCCATTACTACTACATGAACGCTATTTATCAGACTGCCCCTTCCTCCCTATTCTATTCAAAGAATTTGAAGGGAAGAATTTATTTGGAATACCTTTCCCTCAGGACGGTCTTGAGTACCTTACCCCCCGGATTCTTCGGCAAGCTATCAACAAAGTCAAACAACTTCGGCATCTTGTAGTCCTCGATCTTCCCCTTACACCAGTCAGCTATCTCTTCCTTGGTGATTTCCTTACTTCCCCTGACCACTACCACCGCCTTAACAACCTCCCCCAACTCCTCATCGGGCACTCCTATCACAGCTACCTCCAGCACGGTAGGGCGCATCGAAATGACATCCTCTACCTCCGGGGAGTATACTACCCTGTCACCGCTGGCGATTGTGTCCTTC
>JBKGZM010000059.1:0-11859 GCA_046545575.1 Dehalococcoidia bacterium | reverse complement strand
TGAACAGGAAGATGAGAACGTACCACCGATGGCTCGCGGACTGGTGAAAGCGGAACATATCCAGCAGCGTATTCAGAAACACCTCGATCAAGTAAGTTCAGGCAATGTTACAGGCATGGCGCAGGAGCGTATCCAGGAGCGAGTCCAGGAGTTAGGCAACGTAATGGAAAACCATGTGAACCGCCACATGGGAATACTTGAGCAAGTATGGGAGCGTGTACCTGAACAAGCGAAGGGTACCATCGAGAGAGCTATGGGAAAGGCTTCACAGGGCATGGACCGTGCACATGAGGCCATTCAAAGGGCTCAGGAGAGATCTGGTGGACCACCCGAGGACACCGGCAGCCCTGAGGAACCCGGGCCAGGGCAGCCGGGTACTCCAGGTGGAAACCAGACATCAGGGGATGAAGGTCCCCCGGGAGAGAGTGGGCAGTCCGGTAAGGGTGGTAACACAACAAACGGCACTCCACCGGGACCGCCTGCATCGGATGGGGAGAGCGAGGTAGGAGAAGACGGAGATGTAGATAACGAGTCCGAGATAGAGTTTGATGGTCCCATCAACAGCACCGAGCCACTGACAATCGGTGACTACGAAGTGCTTGTTGACGAAGACACCAGGGTCGAGGGCGAGCTCGAACAAGGTCTCAGCGCAAAAGTTGAAGGGCTGCTGCAGGAGGCTGGAACCGTCCTTGCCTCGGAGATAGAGGTTCAGGAGATTGAAGGGGAAGAAAACGGCAATGGCGGAAATGAAGATCCGGGCAAATCCAGAGCACCGGGGTTCTGAAATCTCGATAGAGCAAATTGAAGGCAGTATATGCCACGTTGAATTTATTCGCACTGTGTTATCGGAGGAATGTCCGGACATTCCTCCGATAACACAAGTTTCTTATACTAACCCTGCTATGTTAAAATAGGGCACTTGAATATCAAGATAACAGGAGGGAACCATGAATAGGACTGGGATATTCGCGATTTTCCTGCTCATTGTAGCCCTCGCACTGAGCATTCCCGGCTGTCAGGCCGCCAAAGAGAAGGTTGAGGCCGCAAAACCGGAGATAAAAGGGACTTCTCTCGAATGGGGAGAGGTCACATCCTCAACAACAGAGCTCATAGCCACCATCGATGTCTACAATCCCAACCCGATATCACTGCCCATCAAGAAAGTAGTCTGTGACGTCACCATGAACGATATACATATGGGAAGCGCTGAGACTAAAGATTTAAGCATCAAGAAAAATACGGAGTCCTCCCTTAAGATAGCAGCCAGCATCGACAACTCCAAAATTCCTGAGTTCTGGACAGAGCACCTGAGACAGGATGAACAGAGCACGGTGATCGTGGATGTAAAGACGGTATTTGACCTGATAGTGACCGACTTCACGTATCCTTTCCAAAAGAAAACATCGATACAGACCAATCTTTTGGGGAATATGTCAAAAGCGGGGCCTATTCCACTGGAGGAGAAAATCGAGCTTCCCACAGGTCAGGAGGAAACTATTTTCAAGGCTAGCCTCGAATCACTATCGGGGAAATGGGGAGATATAACATCTGACAGCGCTGAGATGCTCCTTTCGGCGACTGTCGATAACCAGAATCCGTATCCTCTAACCATACCCAAGATCATCAACAACATTGACATCAATGACATCCCCATGGTCTCAGGTGAATCGGAGACAGATTACACGGTTCCTCCCAAATCCAAAACTGACATAAACGCAACCGCAACTGCTGATTTCAGCCATATGGATGAGTGGTTTGTATCTCACATCCAGAATGGGGAAAAGTCTACATTCAACTACCAAATCTCCCTGGCAATTGACTTACCAGGGGAAGTGGCAGAACAGTTAGGCCAGGAGAAGCTTGTTCTGCCGGTCTGGGAAGGGTCAAAAACGTTTACAACCAACATCATTGGAGCAAAGAAGTAGAACAGCCTCTCCCAAAATGACAGGAGGAAACAGATGGAAGAATGCACCTTTTGCAAAATAGTAAAGGGAGAGATTCCCAGTTTCAAAATCTACGAGGACGAATACACCCTGGCCTTCCCTGACATAAATCCGGTTTCCGAAGGACACACCCTTATAGTACCCAAAAGGCACTCCGAAAACCTGTTTGAAATTCCAACGGAGGATCTTACCGCCGTCCACCGGGCAACTCAGATAGTCATCCATGCCATTCAGGATGCACTGAACCCGATAGGAGTAGCGGTAGTGCAGTTAAATGGCCGGGGAGTAAATCAAATTATTATGCACTATCACGTTCACCTCATCCCTCGTGCTGCGAACGAACCGCCACTCGTGGTAAGCGATATGGGAGCGAAAGAGGCTGATATGGATGCCTTAAAGCAGATAGCCGATAAAATCGAGGCGGCGATTAAATAGCCCTCTTTCCGCACCCATAAACCAGTTCGAACCTTCAACTCCTACGCTGTTTCACTTAGCGTGCTATACTTATGAGATGTCATGGGCTTGTTTGAACGGATAAAACAACGAAAGTTAAACTGGAATATTATCCTGCTGCTGGCAACTATCGGGACCACCCTCGGAGCTGGCTATCAGTTTTCGATCCCTCTGGTAAATGAGGGGCTAATGGACAGCTCTCTGCATGGAGCAGCAACTTTCTCTTTCGGACTTCTCGCCATCCTGGGATGCCATGAAATGGGTCACAAACTGATGGCTGACAGGAGAGGTGTAGAGGCTACTTTCCCGTACTTTATCCCTGTGCCGTTCTTCCTGGGAACATTTGGGGCGGTTATCAAGATGAAGAGCACTCCTCCCGACAGAAATGCTCTCTTCGATGTAGGTGCAGCAGGCCCGATAGCAGGATTCATTGTACTGATCCCGCTGACCCTTCTGGGGCTGGCCTGGTCGTTTCCAGTAGCCCTGGATGAACTCGAAGGAGCCATGAGTCTACCTTCCCCATTACTCCTTAACTGGCTCTCCTCTTCGCTTACTAACATCCCCACAGATGGCGACTTATTGCTCCATCCTCTGGCTCTGGCCTGCTGGGTAGGGATGATAATAACCATGCTGAACCTGCTGCCCGTATCCATGCTGGACGGCGGGCACATTACACGGGCACTATTCGGCGGGAGATATCACAGAATTGTCTCCTTCATCGGAGCAGGGGTAACATTCGCACTCGGATACTGGCTGTTCGGGATATTGATACTGATTTTCGCGATAAGAGCCAAACACCCAGGCCCAGTCGATGATTCAATCGCATTGAGCAGCGCCAGGAAAGTGGTGGCCGTGGGACTGTTAGCGATACTGATCATATGTGCTGTACCGCTCTATCAGAGTCTGCTTCCCTAGCTAGCATCAGCGTGAGCGTTTTCCCCATTACACACGTCTATAATTATGAGAAACCAAAAGAAGGAGGCATTATGTCCAACTGGAAAACATACCTCGGGATCGGTGCTCTGATAGTAGCACTCATGTTCTCAATAGCATGTGTCCAACCGCTTTCACCATCCTCTTCCCAGTCTCCCCAGAACAGCACCATCTGGATTCCCGATATGTCCACCGCACTGGGCAGCGTGGACGGTGAAGGAAATCAACAAAGGTTCTCATATACTCTCTCGCTCTGCAACCGGGGAGCCGACCAATTATATGTTAGCTGGATAGAGCCGGTACTATCCGCTGAGGTTTCACCAAAAGTGCTCACTGAAGAGCTCAAAGTCACCATCGAGCAGGGTATAGAGCCAGGCGATTGCACCTCAGCAGAGGGAGAATTCATTCTGAATACAGAGGGAATGTCCAGACTCGAGATAATGGAGATGGAACCTTTTATGACACGCATGAAGATAAACGGCGAAATGACCCTTGAATTGCCTGGTCTGGGTCAAGAACCCAAGGTTGAAGAGTCCAGTTCCCTCCCTCCAGTACCTCCCAGCACATTTATGGGCACGGCGTACCTGAATGGGGAACCCGTTGCAGAGGGAATCGTAACGGCTTTTGTGGAGGGCAGCCCAAAAATAGTGGAAACTTCCACGGACGCAGATGGCCAATACTACCTGCAGATTCAGGGTAACTTTCAGGGGAAAGAGGTAACTTTCAAGGTGAACGGTGTAGATGCCCAGGAGACTGCAGAATGGGGTACAGGAACAACTATGGAACAGAATCTGCACGCTGAACAGTAGCCAGGGGTATAACGTAAAGCCGTAGGGCGGGGAGTAAATCGCCACCCTACGGCTAACAACTTTTCTTGAGCTATGGTCTGATCTAGAACATCAGGATGTTGCGCAGCGCCTCACCTCTCTCCACTGTCTCTATCGCTTCATTGATATCTTCGAAATTATACCGTTTGGTAATAAGCTCATCCAGCTTAAGTCGGCCATCCTGATAGAGCCTCACTAGTTTAGGAAGCTGGACCTTCAGATTTGTCGATCCCATAAAGACACCAGTGAGAACCCTCTCAGTCTGGAAGAAATCAAATGCCGAAAGAGTAAACGTTCCCTTGTCCATCGGTGGTATCCCCACGATAACCGTCATACCCCGTGGCCGCGTCATTGAAACAGCCTGAGTAATGGCATCGGTGTTCCCGACTGTCACAAAAGCGTAATCAGCACCGGCACCGGATGTCAGGTCCTTTATAGCTTCAACAGGGTCCTCTTTACTACTGTTGACTGTATGTGTCGCGCCAAACTTACGGGCAGCCTCTAACTTGTTATCCAGAACGTCCACTGCAATGACCGGATGAGCACCAGCAAATGCCGCTCCCTGTATGGCATTAAGTCCAACCCCTCCTGTCCCGATAACAACAACACTGCTGAGCGGCTCAACTTGAGCTCGATTAACCACTGCTCCAAATCCTGTTATAACACCACAAGCCAAAAGGGACGCCCGATCAAACGGCATGTCCTCGGGAAGCTTTGCTATCGCCGATGCATCCGCATTGACGTACTCAGCGAACCCGGCAACCTTTTCCATCCGTATGATACCCTGTCCTTTCTTATTACGGATCGGGCTCTCCTCATCCACAGGCGGCTTCACCCTGCACAGATGGGGCAACCCCGTTCTGCAATAGAAACACTCCCCACAAGCTCGCAGGATCGATGTCACGACATGGTCTCCGGGCTTTACCGAGGTCACATCCTCTCCCACCTCTTCCACATAACCAGCGGATTCATGCCCAGCGACAACAGGGACTCCACCAAGAACATCGCCGAGGTCTCCCCTGATAAGGTGAATATCGCTATGGCAGACAGCCGTGGCGACTACCTTCACTCTCACCTCATCCCTCTTGATAGGGGCCAAATCCACTTCCTCCACTACCAACGCTTTACCGAATTCATAACAAACCGCAGCCTTCACTTTTACCTCCTTATTAATATTTTCAAAGTGTTGTTATGCAGATTTATCCCTCTAGGTATAGAGCTGTTCTGCCACGCCTTCCAGTCCCAGCTCTGATAGCTTCCTCTCGCTTGGTTTGGTTGTTTCGAGGTCCCAATCCATAGCAGTCAGGTAATCCCTGTTCAGAGTCTCTTCATCAACTGTTACTCCTGCCAATGGACCTTCCGCCTGTGGGGGCTTGCCAACCATCCTGCCCGGAACCTTGAACTGGAGCGGATTCAGTCCCTCACGAATGTTAAACGCGTGGCGGATATTAGCAATTCTCTCTCCCGTCACAAGCAATTCATCCAGGGTCACACCCCAACCGGTAATGGCGTTCAGGGTGTCAATAAACGAATCAACGTGAGGAAGAGCAAGGTGCACAAAGAAACACTGCCCGGCACTTCCCATGACATGTGTAAAGTCACTGCCTATCTTGTGTGGGTATCCTCTGTTATGGGCAGGCTCTTTATCATACTCGGGCATCACTCCGGGGGGATGCCCCTCCCCACCCTGGGTATGCCGGGCCGGCGTGGGATCGAGCCTGTATGATATCGCCCACTGAAGGTTACACCTCGGGTCGTGCGCTGCCGCTTCTTGTCCCTGAACGTTCATGGCATATTCATCAGCGCCCTTGCCGATTCTCTCCGCTGCTACCTTCGTTCCATCCGCAATAACCGCACCGAACCCTTCTCTCTTGGCCAGTTTCTCGGTCATCGCGACGATGGCTTCATGGTTTCCCCAAATCATCTCAAGCCCATCGGTATCCGCCTTGGTGATAAGGCCTCTTTCAAAACATTCAATAGTCATAGCTATCGTTGATCCTGTGGAGATCGTATCAAGGCCATACCGATTACATATGTCGTTCACTTTGATGATAGATTCAAGATCGCTGTTAAGGCAATCGTTCCCAAACATGGCAAGCGTCTCATACTCAGGTTTGTGAGCACCGGCCTCGTATTTGTACTTCCCGGTTCCTTCCTTCATGTGCCCACCGCATCCGATAGGACATTGATAGCAGGCATATCGCTTCTCCTGCTGTTCCACCACCTTTTCCCCTCCCAGGGCTTCGTACTCAGGAAAATCGATAACTGATGTCCCGGACCAATTCTTCGTCGGTGTATCACCAGAGGCAGAACAGAAGGTAAGAATGGCCGGCGTGCCATACTGCCTCAACATGTCAACGTGCCCTGTCAACTCACGCAGGTTCTTCTTCCGTAGTTCCTTGGTCTTTGCAGCATCGGCAAGCGGGACCTCCAGGTTTCCTTTAACTGCCACCGCCTTCAGCTTCTTTGAGCCCATCACGGCCCCAAGCCCGGAACGGGCAGCTGCCCTGCCCTTGTTGTTCATCACTGCTGATATAAGAGAGACGTTCTCCCCAGCCGGGCCAATGCAAATCAGCTCCACATCATTACCCAACTCAGCCTTGAGAGCATCCTCAGTCTCAAAGCTATCTTTACCCCATATATGGCCAGCATCCCTTAACTCGGCCTTGCCGTTGTCGATAAAGAGATACACAGGCTTATCCGAAATGCCGGTAAAGAATACTGCATCGTAGCCAGCAAACTTCAGGTAAGGAGCAAAGGACCCGCCCGAATTTGCATCACCCCAACCATGTGTCAACGGTGACTTCCCCACCACAGTGTAACGAGAGCCCACAACGGCGGGAGTGCCAGTAAAGGGCCCTGTAACTATGCCCAAGGTATTCTCAGGACCCAATGGGTCCACTCCAGGCTTCTGACGGTCGAAGGTGATTTTGGCACCTAAACCATAACCGCCAAGAAAATTGCGACAGAGCTCCTCATTGAGGGGCTCATCCTCCAATGTGCCTCGGGACAGATCAGCCCATAGCATCTTTCCCATGTACCCTGCTAGCATATCGTTTCCTCTCCTTTTTTCATAGTCTTGTTATTCTATAAGAAGACCTGATGCCGTAATTTCCCACATCAGCGTTTTGGATCTTGGGAGATTGAACCACGTCTTAACTCTCTCCACACCCCAGGGGTTATCTCTCAATTCACCTTAACCACCCTACATATACACTAGATGTTTTCACCTTGTCAACCCGCTTCCTGACCTTCATCGCGAGAGCAAAGGTTAGACCCTTGCTTGAAACAAATGCTCAAACTGACGAGGGAACCTCCACCTCTCTCAAGTTCGCTTTTATCACCTTTACGGCTTTTTCAGCCGAGATATCAGCCAAAAGACCTGCAGCGTAAAGGATATAAGCGCCATCCACAAAGAAACGAGGTGAAAGCGGGCGCAATGATTCGGGGCTTCTTTTATCAAAACATGCCGACGCCAATATGCACCCCGGTTCACGGCAGTAGACACATATCCCTCCCGTTCCGACCACGCATTCGACCCCTGTCAGATCTTTCCCACGTTGAATCTTGGCCTTACCAGATGGGAAGTAGGTTTCTTCAAGACTCCCGGCATGCCTCTTCGTAGCGATATCAACCGCTGTCGAAGCCAGGCCGATATCAATCAGGGAGTCCTCTTCATTTTGAGGAAGCGTCTCAACATGATCCGACAAATGCTTAACCGCCGCTTCCAAATCCAGTTGCGGGATAGCCTCCGTGACACTGTTCATCTTCTCGGTCATTATTTCACTGCCTGCCAGCTCCAGTATCGAATGTGCATTATACCTTATGCCAAGATCCCCTTCCACGGTTCGCTTCTCATACGGCTCCGACAAACCCTTGACAATGATCCCTTCTTGTTGAGAAGGATAACCCTCGGCTACCGAATATACATCAGTGGTGGCTCCACCGACATCGACCACCACTACTTCCCCCATCCCCTTCTCACCTCCAGCGCCACTGGCCAGCAAGGCAGATCCCCTCAATACAGCCATAGGAGTCGGCATGATAATATCACCGACAAGCTCCTGCGCCCTATCCAGTCCCTTGGCATGGGTAATCCGTTGCATAAATATATTCCTTATAGCAACTCGGGCCGGCTCAACATGCAAGCTGTGGAGATCGGGTAAGACGTTCTCAACCCTCATAGCGTACTTGCCACCCGCCTCCAAATACGACTGCACCTTTGCAGCAGCCATTTTGTTACCTGCGATGATCACTGGCGACTCTAAACGAGAGGCAGCCAGAACCTCGGCGTTATGGATAATAACCTTTTCATTTCCACCATCGGTTCCACCCGTAAGCAGGACCAGATCCGGGGCTATTCGTTCTATGTCTCTCACATCATCGGGGCTCAGGCCGTAGGAATAGGTGCCCACTAGCTTTGCTCCTGCACCGAGTGCAGCTTCTCGGGCAGCCTTGGTAGTCAGTTCATTAACCAGCCCGACAACCACCATACGCAATCCCCCCGCAGCACTGCTGCAAGACACAATGCGCTGTGCATCAAGCGTCTCGACGCCGAGCGCCCCTCGCAGCTTATCGAGTGCAGCACGCAATCCCAGGGTTATGTCACTATCCACTGTGGTCGAGGACTGAGCAACACCAACCAGTTCCCCTTTATCCAAATCCACAGCCGCCACCTTGGTGAACGTGCTGCCAAAATCTACAGCCAACGTCAAACCCATGATAATTTTCCCTGAGAAATCATTGCAGGTATATAAAAAGAAAACTCCACTGGTTGACCGTTCATGTCAACCAGTGGCGCAGAAAAGCTTGCTTTTCTGCGCCACTTCCTTGTCCACTCTCTAATGTACAGCCCCTCAGGAAAAGTTACGGTTCGACCACGACCTTAATCGACTCATGGACATCCAGAGCAGTATCAAAAGCTTCCCTGGTCTTTTCCAGCGGGAAAACATGGGTCACATGCTTCTCAGCCGTTATCTTTCCGGATTCCATGAGCTGAGCCGCCTCCAGCCAGCGCGGTACCCTGGGCCCCAGGGTCCCCCATGCAGTATGGATGGTCAGCAGCTTGGGATCAAACCTAACAGGTGGACTCTCATAGCCCGTACCAGGACCTATCCAGAATGACGTCCCACCCTGCAAAGACGGATCAAGCATAAACGGATGGAAATAATAGGTAAGCAGCCATATAATCCCTGCATGGCATGCCGAAGCAATAGCCTGAGTAAGCCCATTTGGCCTTTTGTCCGCCAGTATCACAACATCGGCGCCATACCCCTGTGTCTCCTTCATAACCGCCCGGACCGGATCATCATTCAAGCTGTCAATCACTACATCAGCCCCCGCTTCCTCCGACGCCTTAAGGCGCTTCTGAGAAATGTCGGTGGTAATGACCTTTCGGACACCCAGCTCCTTAAGCTTGGCCACCGTGGCGAGCCCTACGATATCCTGGCCCACGACAAGGGTCACATCATCGACTTTGGGCTTCTTTGCCGCTCCTACACCCAATCCTACCGGCTCCACCATAGCCAGGTCGCGATGTGTCAAAGAATTTGGCATCTTCGCCGCCGTCTCAGTGGTGAGGAAGGGGATCCAAAGATACTCAGCAAATGCCCCGTGGATACCCCGCTGTATCAGGCCATCCTTCCAGTTGATGCATTTCCAGTAGTCCCCCAACCGGCACGATTCACAGGTGTAGCAGGGTTTGAAAACGGCGTTTTGATATATCCTGTCACCGATCTCAAACCCGGTCACATCCTCGCCAAGCTCAACAATCTCTCCACTCCACTCATGGCCACGGGCTTTTCCGAATTCTATGGGATTGAATCCTCGCTTCTGCCAGGACGACCCATCCATTATCTCACATACCGCGGCCGCTCCGATCTTCACTACAGCGCCCAAACGCCCGGGTTTAGGTGTTTTGATCTCTTCGATTCTGATATCTCCTGGTCCATAATAAATCGCCGCTTTCATCTTGCTTTTACCCTCCTTTTACTTAAATTACGTTACACTCCCAAGCATTCTATTTCTGTACGAATGATACTTGTGACCCAAAACAAGGTCAAGGTTTATGATCAAATTGTTTACAGAAAGTATCATTATGTGCTCTGCTAAGAGCAAAACAACATGATGCAAGATTGTTTACATCAAATTGTCCATGCGTTCTACCCTACCACATCAACAAATCATATGAAGTATAAACCGTCCCACTTGACCATGCCTCTGCACAACGATCACAGAGCGTAAACAACTCATCTTCTCCTCCCCCAAAACCGCTTTACCGGGGAAATACCCTGAACTTTGGACTGTCCGCTATTACCTTTTGATTTGGGGGAAGTCCACAATTAATCAATATTAGAGAGAGCTTGGTATGAAAGCACCTCGTGTGATCAATAACTACATACACTAAAATAAAAGGGGAAAGACAACCAGAATCAGGGATATGCCCGGCACCCAATCAGCACAAGCCATCACGCATTGTTTTTGCTTGCTGGAGGCATATGAACGTCTCAGTGCTCGTTACCCCATCCACTTTTCCTATCACTGTATCCATAAACTCATAGAGTGTAGAAGTTGAAGAGAACCACCCTATAGCCACAATGTCATACCGGCCACTGGTAGGGGCAAGGAATATGATCTCAGGCCTTTTGTTCAACTCTTCGATGACGTGATTGGTTTTCTCGCGCAGTACGTTGAGTGATATTATCACCCTCAATGGAAACCCCATCTTAGCAGGATCAGGGAATCCGATTATACGTACGACGTCCTCCTCGATGAGCCTGTTGATCCTGCGCCTGACTGCAGCCGGACTTATCTTCAGTTGTTCAGCGAATGCCTTGCTGCTCCGCCTTGCATCCTGCATAAGTAACCTAATTAGTTGTTCATCTATCTGGTCAACCATATTCCTCTCTTCGCCAACGGAGTAACATAAGGCTATAACTCATATAGCAATCTTCACTATACTATTTTGCTCCCATGATATCACAGAATGCTACATCCTGCAAACAATTTGAGCAAGAATATTGACCTTAACGAAGCCCACAAGTATTATTGATTACAAAGGATGATCAGCAAGCATTGCTGAAAAGCAAAAGTTGAGCAGCAAAGGGGGTGATAGGCCAACGGAGTCATGCCTTTTCTTATCACTCTGTTTATCTTTCCAGGTCTATTAATAGCTTTTTCTTGATCTAAGCCTCTGGCTTCCCGGTCTAATGATGGGAGGGTAAAAGATGCTTCGATTAGATCAATCGCCATTGATATCCGGAGATGCGATAATAAGCAAATTTGAAATTTCACAAAAGGAGGAACAATGTTACTTGAGGACAGAATAGCCATCATCACCGGGGCTGCTAAAGGAATGGGAAGAGCTATAGCACTCAAATTCGTGGAGGAGGGCTGTTCAGTATCCCTTGCTGATATCAGTACAGAGGAGGCCAATGATACCCTGAATGAAGTGACAAAGAAGGGGGGCAAGGGAATAGCCCTACCATGTGATGTGACGAATAGCAAACAAGTGAGTGAAGTGGTTGATAAAACTCTCAGTGAATTCGGTAAGGTTGATATCCTGATAAATGCTGCGGGGGGAATGCCACCGAACTCACCAATCGAAGAGATGTCCGAAGAGGAGTGGAATAGGATTTTTGACCTGAATATGAAAGGGGTTTTCCTATTTTCCAAGTTTGTCATTCCTCACATGAAAGAGAAAG
>JBKGZM010000058.1:0-12249 GCA_046545575.1 Dehalococcoidia bacterium | reverse complement strand
ATTATATTCAATATGTTGTGCCTGACTGCTCCTTTTGTCCCGAGTTCTGTACTTACCACTATTATACAGGAAGATATTGCTTTTTAGCTTCGTTATGGAAGCCGGAAAACAGAATGTTGAAGCTGATAACATCATGGGCCCGACGGGGCGATCTTATTTTGATGGTGGATTTAGGTTTACAATGGACGTTTATTCTCATATAATTGAAGATATGCAAGAAGAGGCTATGGCGCTACTTGATGGGGTCTTGCCAGCGGGTAAAAATGGGGTATCTGAACAAAATAACGGCAATTCAACGGCAATTCAACGGCAATTATAGACATAACATCGGGTAAAACGGCAAATTCACGCTCAGGGGTGTAGCTCAGTACGGCCAGAGCAGCGGTCTCCAAAACCGCAGGTCGCGGGTTCGAATCCTGCCACCCCTGCCACTGAAGTGCCGAGGTGGTGGAATAGGTAGACACGCCATCTTGAGGGGGTGGTGGGCATACGCCCGTAGGAGTTCGAATCTCCTCCTCGGCACCAAAACAAACACAAGGAACTCTACGAACTCAATGAACTCAATGGACTGAGCCGGCGGAAGTAGCTCAGGGGTAGAGCGTCTCCCTCCCAAGGAGAAGGTCGCGGGTTCGAATCCCGTCTTCCGCTCCAGAGTGCGGTCGGAGGTGACCGGCAAGTGAGAGATAGAATGGCGGCGTAGCCAAGTGGATAAGGCGGAGGTCTGCAAAACCTCTATTCGGCGGTTCGAATCCGCCCGCCGCCTCCACGATATAAGTTCGTTGAGTTCCTTGAGTTATCAGAGTTCATAGTATTTGTAGTGTTTAATTAGGAGAACAGTACAATGTGGCTTCAAACGAGAATGTTTCTGTTAATGGCACTCCTTTTTGGCATCCTGTACGGGGTAATCACAGGAGTAGGCACATGGATGGGCGAGGGAAGTGCCATCATATACATCGTCCTGGCATTCGGCTTCATGGGTGTCCAGTACCTCATCGGGCCAGCGATGGTAAGCTGGTCAATGAAGATAAAATGGGTTTCAGAGAAAGAAGCGCCTGAACTGCACAGAATAGTGGACGAGCTGGCCAGGCAAGCCAATCTCCCCAAACCAAAGGTAGGAATTTCACAACTCAATATCCCCAATGCATTTGCCTTCGGGCGAACGCAAAGTGACGGCCGGATTTGCGTCACCCGCGGCATTATGAATCTTTTGAATAAGGATGAACTCCGAGCTGTTCTGGGACATGAGATGTCTCATATAAAGCACCGCGACATGGCGATCATCACCCTGCTTTCCGCCATTCCGCTCATCATGTACTGGATCGCTATAAGTTTCATGTTCCGGGGAATGTTCGGGGGAAACAGACAGGGAGGAGGTGCCGGCGCTGCCGCCCTTATTGGACTGGGGGCCTTTGTGCTTTACTTCATCACCAACCTGCTTGTGATGTACGGTTCTCGTATCAGGGAATACTATGCCGACCAGGGGAGTGTGGAATTGGGGAACAATCCCCATCACCTGGCGACAGCACTTTACAAAATGGTATACAGCAACGCCCGTTTTAGAGGTAAGGAAGAGCTCAAGCAGGTTGAAGGGGTGAAGGCATTCTTCGCCAACGACCCCTCACGGGCATGGAACGAGGTCAGGGATATTGCACAGATTGACCTTGACACGGACGGGACCATAGACGCGGCGGAGCTAATGGAGCTTCGTTCCAAATCGATAAAAATCAGCAGTTCGGACAAGCTAATGGAGCTTATGGGCACACACCCCAACATGCTGAAGCGCATCCAGCGTCTTTCCACCCTGGCCGGATAAGAAGGTTCAGGAAATAAAAACGTCTCCTTCCCCTCCCCCCACCTCCCCGATAACCACCCCCTCGGGCAAAGCCGCGAGCACATCGTCAACGTCATCGGGCGAGCAGAAGAGGGCCATCCCAACCCCCATATTGAACACGCGATACATCTCGCCCGTGCTGATCTTGCCCTTCTGCTGGATCATCCGAAAAATAGGCGGGGCTTCCCAGCTCCCCTCCCTGATGTACGCCGAAAGCCCTGACTGGAATATGCGGGGGATATTGTCCACGAGGCCTCCGCCCGTTATGTGAGCTAGCCCCTTTAGTCGTGGAAGCAGCGATTTTAGCTCCCGGTAGTAGCACCTGTGAGGCCTCAGCAGCTCTTCGCCCAGCGTGCACCCGAGCTCCGCATGGAACTCATGAAGCGTTGAGGAATCAATATCAAACACCTTTCGCACAAGCGAATACCCATTCGTGTGGAGTCCACTCGATGGCAGGCCTATAATGGCATCGCCCGGCTTGATCGCTTTTCCGTCGATGATGCTATCCTTCTCCACAGCGCCGACGATGAAACCCACCAGGTCGTAGTCCTCCCCGGTATAGAGACCGGGCATTTCCGCCGTCTCACCGCCGATGAGGGCACAGCCAGTATTCCGGCAAGCTGCGGCCAGGCCTTTCACGACATCTCCCACCTGCTCGGGGACAAGTTTCCCCACGCCGAGGTAATCGAGGAAGAAGAGCGGGTGAGCCCCGCAGGTCAGAATATCGTTCACGCAATGGTTCACCAGGTCCATGCCGATGGTATCGTGCTTGCCGAGAGCAGTAGCGATCTTGAGCTTCGTCCCCACTCCATCGGCGCTGGAGACCAGCACGGGATTCCTGTACCCTTTGAGCTCAAAGAGCCCGCCGAACAGTCCCAGGTCGGTAAGAACCTCGGGGCGGTGGGTGGGGAGGGCATGTCCTTTGATGAAATTGAGTGCCTGGCCTGCGGCATCGATATCAACGCCAGCTTCGGCATAGGCATCCTGTTTATCATTTTCACTCATCTTACTTTCTCCAATCAAAGGTTGAATTTCTCCCTGAGAATCTCAGAGACCTGTTTCACGTATGCAAAGGCTCTTTCAACCACCTTCTCCTCAACGCTGGAGATGTTGCAGCTACATGCCACATTCCCTGTGAAGTCATCGTCGGCACCGACTGCGCCGATGTTCTTCAGACAACACCTTGCAGGGGCAATAAGTGCCTGTCGGGCTATTCTTTCTAACGGAACCCCGGAGTTTTCGGCAATCACACCCCAGTAATTGAGCAGTAGATTCGTCAGGGTCTCCGGTGTCTCCTGCCCGAGGGTTGAGGAATCAGTTGGCACAAGCCCCCATGAGACTATCCCGTCCGACTCAATGAACCGTCCTACATCGTCGGTATAGGCCCTGGGCATGATTTCCATCTGATATGCATCAAAGGACAGAAGGTCCAGCCCCAATTCCAGCAGGTATGGGAGATTTACATCGGCACACAGGTGCAGGGCTTTCGGACTCTCGACTCCCGAGAGGAAACTCCGGTAGTCCTCTTTGGCTTCAACGTCATTATACCCTGAAAGCGAGTTGAACACCCAGCCCAGTCCCGGTTCGTCCAGCCACACGAAGGCGTTCCGGTTCTTCTTGACCAGTGTCTGATACTGCGCATTCAACTTACGTTGTATGAAATCGAAGAGAAGAGCCCGAATTTCCTCATTGTAAATGATCGGCTTCAGGTTCTCATCAACGATTTTGAAGCCATAGCTTACAGGCCCTGTGGTCTGCCCCCTGATGGCCGGATATCTTTTCAGGTCCCCCTCAAAAAATTTGTGAAACACAACTGAGTAATCCTGGCTGAGTTCGAAAGTAGCAGGGTCCTCTATGTGCCGGGAATATCTCTCAAGGTCCTCTTCAAAGTCGCGATGGCTGAAGTCTACCTTCTCCCCTTCCACATCGATGCGTACCCCGGGGAATCCCTCGGATACCTGTGCGTACATATCCTCGTAGAAGCTGACTTTCGGGAGCTGTGGCCAGAAGGGTATGTCGAGGCTCAGGGCCAGATCCAGTGCCCTTTCCACGTCCGTATGGGGCATGATCCCCATCGCAGTCGTTTTGCAGTTGGCTTCCAGAATCATAATCTCCCCTCTATCAGTACCCCTCGATATACCCGCCCATCGTAACAGCTTAGTTTCACAAGAATTCTACATTCCGTAGCGACAACATTTCGTTCCGCCTCTGGCGGATTTAGGCGCTAAGCATCTAAACGTAAGAGTCCAGTTGTTCAGCCATCTCCCCCTTTAGGTAAGGGGGATAAAGGGGGTTATGAAATATTCCTCATCCGCCGCAGGCGGGTAACTCCCCCTTCCCCCTCTTAGGATAAGAGGGGGAACTTAACAAGCCATCCTTTGGAAAACGTTATCTATAAACCACCCATCCACCTATCTATTCTCCCCTCATGTAGATGATAACCTTTCATATGGGATTTCTCAAATGGTCCCCCGGTAGATATTTCAAGCTGATATCCGCTATTATTATAACTACCATGCACGAGTCAGAGTTTGTCCTGCAATTCACCATCCTGCTGGGAGCAGCCCTTGTCGGCGGCATGATAGCCCACCGGTTAAAACAGCCGGTCATACTGGGATATCTAATCGTGGGAATCATCATCGGCCCCTACGCAGCGGGGTTCGTGAACGACATGGTTGTTGTTGAGGCAGGCGCTACAATCGGCGTGGCCCTATTGATGTTCACGCTGGGGCTGGAGGTTTCCCTTTCACAGTTGAAACAGGTGGGGAAAGTAGGGCTGTGGGGTGGGTTTCTTCAGATTTTGTTGACGTTCGCATTGGGGATGCTGGCAGCTATTCTGGTGTTCGACTGGTCCCTAAGAGCAGCCGCGCTCTTTGGGCTGGCCATTTCCCTGAGCAGCACCATGGTATGCCTGAAACTGCTAATGGAACGCGGGGAGATGGATTCAATCCATGGCCGCATCATGATTGCCATGCTCATCCTTCAAGACATCGGTGTGGTATTAATGCTCGTGATCCTACCGATGATCGCTGGCGAGGAGCAGAATCTCCTTCTCGCTTTAGGAATGGCGTTGGGGAAAGCTGTTCTCTTCGTAGGTGCGGCGATTGTGCTGGGCGTGTGGGTGCTTCCGTGGCTGATGGGGAGGATTGGCGGAGTGCGGACCCGGGAGTTGTTCCTTCTCACTATTCTGGTCCTCTCGCTAGGAGCGGCGTTGAGCACTCAGATCATCGGTCTTTCGGCGGTATTCGGGGCATTCCTGGTAGGATTGGTGCTGCGCGAGACACGATTTGCCCGCCGGGCTCTGGCAGAGATAAGCCCCATAAGAGACAGCTTCGCCGCTTTGTTCTTCGTCTCCATGGGGATGTTGCTCGATCCGTCCCTGATAGCCCAGTACTGGTGGATCGCGCTCACTACTGTAGCACTGGTTTTGTCCATAAAATTTCTCAGCATTTTTACCATTGTTCGAAGTTTTCGCTACGGATGGGGGATCACATTGTTGACTGCTGCGGGCCTCTCGCAAATAGGGGAGTTCAGCTTTATATTAGCCCAGAGCGGACTTAACATGGGCATCATTTCTGACCAAAACTACTCAATGATTATCGGGAGCGCCATAATCACTATGTTACTGACACCGCTGGGAATGAGCCTGGCTTCCCGCCTCTACACCAAGTTGACTCCAACATCGATGGACAAAGTCGCAGAGGCCTATTGGCCTGATCCCGGGAGTGGCCAAGACGCCAAGAAGCCTGTGCTCATCGCCGGATTCGGTAGAGTAGGACAGATGGTTGCGAAAAGCCTGGATGATGCTGGTATACCCTATACAGTGATTGAGATAGACCCCGAACTCGCATTTAGCCTTAGATGTGATGGAATTAACTGCATCTATGGGGACGCCGGTAATATCCGGGTACTGGCCCAAGCAGACATAGCTAAAGCCAGGACAATCGTAGTCACCTATCCTGACCCCCTGGCGGTGTATCAAAGTGTGAAAGTGGCTTTATGCATCAATCCTGACATCCATGTGATGGCACGTGTGCGCAGGGAGCAAGACGCCCAGGACCTTGGAAGACTTGGAGTTACAGACCTGATAAGCCCGGAGTATGAAGCGGGGCGTGAATTCGCGAGAAGGATTATAGGCGCTTAGGATTTTATAATAGCTCAGCCGCAGCGAAATCCGAGATTTCGCTGCGGCTGCTCCTCAGTCTCAACTACGGGCACAACTCTACGCGGTACCCAGAATGTTGCGTATGTCCTCCTGAGGATCGCTTATCGGCCTCAGATCATAATTTTCCGTCAGGACCTTGAGTATATCCTCATTGACCCAGGCAGGGATTATCGGCCCCAGGTAAATGCCCTTTATCCCCAGAGCCAGCAGACTCCACAGGATGGCCACGGCCTTCTGTTCCATCCAGGTTAAAACAAGGGTAAGCGGAAGCTCGTTGATCTGTACCCCAAACGCATCGGCCAGTGCCTGCGCGATCTCGACAGCGACGATGGCGTCGTTGCATTGCCCAAGGTCGATCAACCGCGGAACTCCCTCTATATCGCCCAGATCAAGGTCGTTTATCCTGAACTTCCCACAGGCAAGCGTCAGGACCACCGTGTCTTCCGGAAGTTTCTCGACAAACTCCCTGTAGTACTCTTCCTTCTTGCTGGGGGAATCACAACCTGCGACAAGGAAGAAGTGCCGGATCTTACCGCTCTGGACAAGCTGTTTAATCTTGTCCGCCAGGGAAAGGACCGTGGATTTGGAGAATCCCGTCGTGAGCACAACGTCACCCGGCTTTTCCTCCAGTTCCGGCAGGGATTTGGCCTTATTGATAACCGGGGTGTAATCGTATCCCGGGATGTGCTGCACTCCCGGGAGCTTGGCCGGACCGGTTGTGAACATCCTGTCCCTGTAGTCATCCTTGGGAAGCAACACACAGTTTGACGTTCCGAGAATAGCCACGGGATACTGGGAGAACAGCGTCTTCTGATCCCACCAGGCCTTGCCGAGATTGCCGGCCAGATGTTTGTATTTCTTCAACCCCGGATATCCGTGCGCCGGCAGAAGCTCGGAATGGGTATAGACGTTTACCCCCGTCCCCTCGGTTTGCTTGAGCAGCTCTTCAAGCGCCTTCAGGCTGTGCCCTGTTGCGACTATCCCCCGCCCTTTAACCGTGCCGGTCTGCACCTCCGTCGGCTCCGGCTCTCCGTAGCTTTCGATATGGGCCTTCTTCAGAAGGCTCATTGTCCTTACGTTCATCTCGCCAGCCTCAGTAGCCAGCCTCACCAGGTTCTCGGGGTCGAAATCCACATTGGTGAATGTGGCATAAAACGCTTTTTGCAAGAACCCGTCTATCTCAGGGTCGGTGTACCCCAGTTCCCTGGCATGATACAGATATGCAGTTATGCCTTTGATGGTGTAGATCAGGTTATCCTGCAGGCGAGCAACCGTGGGCTCCTTCCCGCAGACCCCCTTTACCGTGCACCCCGTTCCCTTAGCGGTCTGGGCACACTGGTAGCAGAACATATCCAGTTTTTCCTTTTCAGCCATTCTTCACCTCCTGATTTATTGATTTTCCAAAAGTGCTAGCTCATTATCGCCTCGATTATCGCTTTGTTGAACCTTGGCAGGTCAGCAGGCTTGCGTGAGGTAATGAGATTGCCATCTCGAACCACAGGCTCATCCACCCACTCCGCCCCCGCGTTTTTCAGGTCTATCGCCACCGAAGGCCAGGAAGTAACACGCCGTCCCCTGACCAGATCAGCTGAAATGAGTAGTTGCGGTCCATGACAGATGGCCGCTACCACCTTACCTGCATCATGAGCCCGTTTGACCAGGTCGATCATAGAGGAGTGCAGGCGCATCTTGTCCGGGGCATAGCCACCGGGTATGATGACGGCATCGAAGTCCTCTGGCTTGACTGTATCAGCGGTAGTATCCACATCCACTGTGGTTGAGCCCCTTTTGCCACTATAAGAATCTTTTGAGCCACTGCCCACGATCGTCACCCTCCCCCCAGCTCCTTTCATGGCCTGGAGCGGTTCAACAAGCTCAGAATCCTCAAAGTCCTCTTCAGCCAGAATAGCGATATGCTTTCCCGTAAGCATGATATGTCGTCTTTACCTCCTGTCATTTCTCTTTCCAATCGCACGTGCAAGTAAATTCAGACAACGTCCGGATGACTGTCCGGACCTACAATTGTAGGTAACAGGCGGCATGGCTCCTCCGAGCCACAGTCATGAAACACCCCTCTCTCCTGATGGCTGAATTTGCGGGTTTGCACCAACCTGTCTCCCGTGAAACGGAGTGTTTCCATTGTTTTGCACTTCGGACAAAGCGCTATGAATTCGTGGACTTGTCCTATCGTGTTCTCAGTCTCCTCTTGAGCCATACTGGACTGCATTTTGTTGGCTATTACACTTGGCATAGCAACCTCCATCAACTTACATGGGACTACTATACAAGTCCGGAGGTTACAAAGTCATAACACGGGGAGCAAAAAATATTACAAAGTTGTAACATCGGGCCGATCAGGCGGTTGGGGTTGAGGACTGGTCGATGATATAGCCTGTCTTGGGGATGGTGCGAATAAACTGAGGGTGATCAGGGTCCTTCTCAATATGCTGGCGCAGGCGGCTCATCCACGTCCTCAAGATTTGCACATCATGCCGGTACTCGGGCCCCCACACCCGGGTGAGAAGCTCCTCATACGTTAAAACGCGCCCGGCGTTCTGGACAAGCTCGCTGAGAAGGAGCCATTCAATCCTCGCCAGGTGCTTCTCCTGGTCCCCGACAATCGCTGTTCGCTTGTTGAAATTGATGGTGATTTCCCCGAAGGAGAGTTTCTCCACAGTCCTGCGTGTTTCTCCCTGCCCCGTCCGGCGCCTTACCGCCTCGATTCTGGCTACCAGCTCATCGGGGTTGAACGGCTTCTGAAGGTAGTCATCGGCCCCCAGTGAGAGTCCCTTTATCTTGTCAGCGTCGGCTCCTTTGGCGGTGAGGACGATAACTGGCATGGTGGAGAAGCTGCGCAACTCCTGGAGCGTATCGAAACCGTCCTTGTGCGGCATGACTAAATCGAGGATCATCAGGTCGGGTTCCTGAGCCTGAGCCTGCTCCAGGGCCTCGACGCCGTTGGTGGCCGTAAGGACCTCATACCCTGACGCCCTGAGCTTGGTTTTGAGGAAATTGAGTATCCTCTCCTCGTCGTCCACTACCAGTACGCGAAATCCCTTCACATCTCACTCCGAAAGGAATGTCCTTTGTCTGCATAATACTCCCAGACCTCATGAATGTCAAAGTGGATTGTGCGCGAAATATTGACGTCCCCATAGCAAAGGGATAGAATGTGAACACCGCTGACGGAAAAAGCTTTCAGCCAACAGCCCTCAGCATTCAGTAGCAACGGTTTTTGGTGAGGAGCAGGCATGAAACCCGGCAAAGCAGAACAATTCCAGGGGGTAAAACACGGCAGGGCGATGGACATCCTGGATGCCATGAACGATGGCGTGTACATCGTCAGTGAGCAGCGTGAACTCCAGTACCTCAACTCTGTAATGGAGAATGAATTCGGGCCAGTTGACGGGCGCAAGTGCTACCAGTATATCCACGGCCGGGAGGACCCATGCCCCTGGTGCAGGAATGAGGAGGTTATCTACGAAGGCAAAACGGTGCGCAGCGAATTGTACCTTGAGAGGAATGGCAAGACCTATGAGGTAATTGACACCCCCTTCCACAATGACGACGGCACGGTCTCCAAGCTAAAGGTAATGCGCGACATCACCGAACGCAAGCGCCTGGAGGATACGCTGCGGGAGCATATGGCAAGACTGCAGGAATCGGAGGCTGCCCATGAACGTGCTGAAGTGGCTCTCCAGTATGAACGGGACAAACTTAAGAACATCCTGGACGCCATGGAGGACGGGGTCTATATCGTAAATCAGCAGTATGATATCGAATACGTGAATCCGGCGCTGGAGGCGCAGTTCGGTCCCGTGCAGGGCAGGAAGTGCTACAAGTACCTCCACGACCGTGACACACCATGTCCGTGGTGCAAGAACCAGGAGGTTTTCGCTGGCAAAACCGTTCGCTGGGAATGGTATTCCTTCAAGAACGGAAAGACCTATGACCTGGTTGACACCCCCTTAAAGAACAGGGACGGCAGTGTATCCAAGCTGGAGATATTCCGTGATATCACCGATCGCAAAAGACTGGAGGAGAAAAAGGACGAGTTCATCGGGCTGGTCTCGCACGAGCTTCGCAGTCCCCTTACCGTGATTATAGGTGCCATAAGCACCGTCCTGAGCGAGGGCAATCGCCTCTCTACGGATGAGACACGCCAGCTCCTCCAGGATGCAGCCTGGGAGGCTGAGTCCCTGTCTCATCTCGTGGGCAATCTTCTGGAACTCTCCCGTGCTCAGGCCGACCGACTCCTCCTCGATGCCAGACCCACGGATATGGAGAAGCTGGTACGGGAAACAGTCAGAGATTTCAGATATCAATCACCAGAGCATCAGTTTGTAATCGATTTCCCTGACGGCTTACCATCCGTTCAGGCCGATCAGTTAAGGATGCAGCGGGTAATACACAACCTGCTGGAAAACGCGGTCAAATATTCACCTGACGGAGGCACCATCCGGATATTCGGGGAAGCGGAACCTCGCGCAGAGAGGCTGCTCATCGGGGTGAGTGATCAGGGAGTAGGGATATCCATAGATGACCAAGAGAAACTCTTTGAGCCTTTCCATCGGCTTGGGAATCCAAAACTAGAAGGTGTTGAAGGAGCTGGCTTAGGACTACTGACATGTCGGAGGCTGGTGGAAGCCCACGGTGGAACCATCTGGGTGGACTCAGAACCAGGACGCGGATCTACCTTTTACTTCACATTACCTCTTACACACATGAGCTAAAGGCGGGTTACCTTGTCTCCAGGGCAAGCTTGTCCATCTCCAGTTGCACAGGTACGGGATAATTCCCTGTGAAGCAGGCAAGGCAGAAGTTCTCCTTGGGAAGGCCTACAGCATTAAGGAGACCATCTATGCTAAGATAGCCCAGAGAGTCCACCCCTATCTGGTCGCGGATCTCTTCAATTGACTTCTGGGCTGCGATCAGCTCACTTCGTGTGGCCATGTCAATGCCAAAGACACAGGGATACCGGAGCGGTGGCGCACATATCCTCACATGCACCTCCTTTGCTCCTGCAGATCTTATAAGGGACACAATCCTGGGGGTGGTTGTACCACGCACTATGCTGTCATCCACCACTACTACCCGGTTCCCTGAAAGGGTTTCGGGAAGAGGACTGAACTTGAGCCTTACCCCGATATCTCTAAGGTGCTGACGAGGTTCAATAAACGTACGCCCCACATACCTGCTCTTGAGCAACCCTTCGCTAAAGGGGATACCTGAAGCCTGGGAATATCCTATCCCGGCAGCTGTGGCGGAATCCGGAACTCCGATGACAATGTCAGCGTCCACCGGATGCTCCTGCGATAGCCTGGCTCCCATTGCTAACCTCGCTGCATAGAGTCGGCGTCCATCCAGGATGCTATCAGGGCGGGCAAAGTAAATGTACTCGAAGATACACAATGCCCGATTCACTGATTCGGCTGGTCCAGGGAAACTCTGTAAACCTGAGTCATCTACGAGTATGATCTCCCCCGGATCGACCTCTCGCACAAACTGCATCCCCAATTGATCCAAAGCACAACTCTCCGAGGCTATGACATGGCTGCCGTCAAGAGAACCAATGCAAAGTGGACGCACGCCGAGTGGATCACGCACACCGATAAGGCAGGTATTGGTCATAATAGCCAGGCTGTAAGCCCCCTGCAACCTGCCCATAGCATATCGTATCTTCTCAACCAAGCTTTTCCCGGGAGCCGAGGCTATAAGATAAGCGATAGCCTCGGAGTCAGTAGAGGTATTGAAAACGAAGCCCTGGTCCTCAAGCTCCTCACGCAGACGTTCGGCGTTTATAAGGTTGCCGTTGTGGCTTACAGCGATTTCCCCTAACGGACTGGAGACAACTATAGGTTGGGCATTGGCAGGACGGCTGGAGCCCGTCGTGGAGTATCTATTATGACCGATAGCGATATTGCCTGGAAGGTGTCCGAGGATGTGTTCATCGAAGACTTGAGAGACCAACCCCATGTTGGTATAAAGATTAATGCAATCTCCCTCAGTGGTAGCTATACCAGCACTTTCCTGGCCTCGATGTTGAAGAGCATACAGGGCAAAATAGGTAAGCCTTGCTACATCCTCACCAGGACCATGAATCCCAAATACGCCACAAGACTCGTGCAGAGGCATACTATAATTACAGGAAATGATCCATGAAAATTATACTTCATTCATGCATTCAGGGTCAAATCTCAGTCTCTTCCAATACAAAATGAGCCTGGAGAGGGCATCGATTTCCAACGGAAAA
>JBKGZM010000057.1:0-12304 GCA_046545575.1 Dehalococcoidia bacterium | reverse complement strand
TTAGGGTACCATCTGTCCTTGGGTGATTGAGGGGGCGAAGGATCGGATATCTACCCATGCTAATTCGACTTCCCTTGTGGGCAAAGCCTCAAGCATCTTTTGGCAGCTGAGGTTGGCAAGTTGAGGGAAATGGAAAGGCTTTCTTCACTTAGCTACGCTTGTTTTATGTGAGTCGAGGGACTCATCTTGTCTATGGGCTCATGCAAATATATAAATGGGAGAGAATTTGGCCTTTAGCTTCAACCGAGTTAATCGCCGTTATTCTCTCAGTGCCTCCTCGCCATAAAGATCCTTGATTACTTCATCAAGGCCACCTATTCCACCCCGGAGCGGAACAGGATGCTGTACACTCAATCGGGGTTAACGGGTGACACAACTTTCCTTATCTTCTCCGGTCCATTGTGGCGCCTGCTTCCTCTGACAGGGTTCTGCCTGCCTCAGCAACGAGCGGTCCCAGGTTCCTTGCTTCTTCTTCTGTAAAGAGGCCAGCTACTATGACGTAGCCAATAGGCTTGTTGTTCGGGCCAAGTACTGGAGCAGCAACCGTATTCAGTCCAGGTCTTATCTCTCCCAGGTCAAGGGCAACCCCATCACGTCGGCACTGTTCCAGTTCTTCGTCAAACCTTTTCCTGTCGAATTTGTCAGGGGTCCCGTGGAAATAGGGCTTGTGGTCTCGAAGAAGATCATTCAATTCTTGTTTCGAGAGATGAGATGCAATCGCTTTGCCGTGAGAGCCGGCTGCCATAGGAGCACGATGTCCAATACGAACAGCAATACCAAGGTCCGGAGCGCCGTCATACTGTGCAACGACAAAGGCCTTGTCGTCGGAAATTAGCCCCATGGCTGCCGTAGCCCTTGCCTTTCTTGCCAAGTCCTCAAGGATGGGCTCGGCAAGTCTAGGTACATTGAGGTTATCAAGCATCTTGCGGGAAAGCTTGATCAGACCTGGGCCAAGAGAATACCCTCCCTTGTTAGGGTTCCTTCTCACAAGCCCGAACTCCTGCAGAGTATTCAGGATAGAGAATGCTTTGCTGTTGTGAACACCCACCTGGCGGCAGATTTCCGTAAGACTCATTTGGGGATCTCCACTCTCGGCTAGACAGGAAAGTATACGCCCAGCTTGCTCAACTGCAGGTACTATGTATTTCCTGTCAGAAGTTTGCTTGTTCTCATGCATACTATCTTTCACTGATATATGGAGTGGATGAGTATGGCAATGCCATCTTGGCTGTTCCGCATGGTGGGAGACTCTTATTTGCCCAGACTCTCTGCATTACCTTGCTGGGACGCCCATGTGTCGATATATCAACGCATGCTGCGAAGATCATCTTCCGAAGAAGTTTGCAGTGGAGAAGATTAATCGCGTGACCTGTCACCGTGCTTTGAATCAATGTGAATGCAGGAGTCGAACCCCAGTGCTGCCTGATGATCTCACATATCGCGGCACTCGGGCCTCCTATGCCACCGGCAAGGTGCAACTTGATCCCTGGTTTTATGTATTGCTTGACCGCTTCCCTAAGCGGCAAAACCTTACTGCTAGTATCTGATTCAGACATCGGATATTCAGTAAAATCATTCATATTCAACCATGCTGCTCCCGCAAGTTCTTTCTAACGACCTTGCCAACCGAGGTCTTGGGAAGCTCATCAACAAAAACCACAGACCGTGGCCTCTTGAAACCGGCCAGCTTGTCCCGGCAGAAATCGATGATCTCCTCCTCGGTTGCTGTTTGACCCTTCTTTAATACCACTACAGCCCTTGGCTCCTGCCCCCATTCAGGGTCGGGAACACCTATAACCGCTACCTCCTCGATTGCGGGGTGGTTGTAAAGTGCGTTCTCCACCTCTTCAGGAGAGATGTTCTCACCTCCCCTGACAATCAGGTCGTCTGCACGTCCCGCCAGATATATGTATCCTTCCTCATCCATATAACCGAGATCGCCCGTGCGGTACCAGCCATCGGAGGTAAAGGCGTTCTTCGTCTTCTCCTCGTCCTTCCAGTATCCTTTCATTATCCTCGGACCCCGCACGACCAGCTCGCCCATTTGCCCTGTTGGCAGGGGCTGGCCTTCCTCATCCCTGATCTGAACCTCGACATCCTCCAGGGGGATGCCAATAGAGGAGGAAAGTCTCTTTAGTTTCTTTTCCTTCTCCTCTTTGGTCTCTTTCCCGGTGATTACCTGGTCCTCTGACCTGAGCATGGCGATTGTGGAGGAGGTCTCCGTGCCTCCAAAGGCGTTTATGAGCGCCCGCCCGGGGAATTTCTCGATTGCCTTCTCCAACACTTCATAAGGGCAGGCGGCAGCGCCGTAGGTTATTACCCTAAGGCTGGAGAGATCATATTTGTCGAAGTCGGGGTGTTCGACGATTCTCTTGAGCATGGTAGGAACCAGCATGACCCGTGTGACTTTCTCCCTCTGTGCTATCTCAAACCACTCGTCTACCTCGAACTGGCTTTGAAGTGCCATCGTTCTTCCGCCATAGACCGCGGACATCATTGCCTGCATCCCCGCGACATGGTAGAGAGGCATAGAGATAAGGTTGGTTTCAGCGATTTCAGGGTCAGGGGGATTGACGTTCTGCATCACGTACACGCTGTAGCTGTTGTGATCGTGCGCTACACCTTTGGGCAGGCCGGTGGTCCCTGCGGTATACATAAGCACGGTCGGGGCATCGTCGTTTATCTGCGCGAATTCCTTTTCTTCCGCGCTGCCAGAAGCAAGCAGCTCTTCATAATCCAGCATACCCTCTGCTTTGCCACCATCTATCACAATATAGTTCTCTACCGAAGGCAGGTTGGGACGTATGGAATTGATCATGTCTATATAGCGATCCCCCGCAATAAGGACCTTCGCCTCCGCACTGCCAAGCATGTGTGTTAGCTCGTTCTGCCTGGCCCGAAAGTTAAGCGGCACATATATCGCCCCCAGTTTTGCTGTGGCAAAGTAGGCTTCTACGTACTCATTGCAATTCACCTGGAGGATGGCAACCCGGTCGCCTTTTTGAACTCCAAGCTTCGATAAGGCATCAGCAAGCTGGTTGACCCGTTGGGCCAGCCCGGCAAAGGTCCACCTTTGTCCTTCATAGATTATGGCCTCTCTATCCGGACATATAGCAGCACTCAGCCCCAGGAATTCAGTCGTATTCATAAATCTCTACTCCTTTGCAAGTCTTTGTTCCAGTTCAAGTCCTGTGCTCAGGGGCATATCCAGTCCCCTTACAACGGCCTGCTTAACCTTCCTCACAGCTTTCTGGTCATTTGATATGATTTTCATGGCCATTTCCTCGGCTGTTGCCAGGAGCTTATCCCGTGGAACCACTCGATTTACCAGTCCCATGCTGTGGGCTTCCTCCGCACCTACATGCCTTCCAGTGTAGAGCATTTCGAGGGCCCTTGCCTTGCCCACGGCACGGGGAAGGGTTTGGGTGCCTCCGGCAGCGGGGATAATACCCAGTCCTAACTCGGGCACGCCGATCTTTGCATCCTCGGATGCTATCCTGATATCGCAACATAGAGCGATCTCGATGCCATCGCCCAGGACATATCCATGAAGGGCAGCGATGACAGGCTGAGGAAGACTCAAGAACAGGCTCCACACATCCCGTTCGAATCTTACCCGCCGGGCAACGGTGGGTGAGGGAGCGGTGAGGAACTCGGTCAGGTCAGCCCCGGCACAGAATGCTTTATCGCCTTCCCCTTTAAAAATGACACACATCACATCGGGGTCATCCTTGATCGCTCCCAGTACCTGGTACAGCTCATCCCTCATCTGGATATTGTAAACATTCAAGGCCCTGGGCCGATTAAGGGTTACGTATGCGATGTTATCCTGCTTTTCATAGATTAATGTTTCAAATGCGCCCATAATAATCTCGGCTATTCTCCCTTGAATTGAGCGGACCTCTTCTCCAGAAAAGCCCTGATGCCTTCGGTACGGTCCGATGTTGTCTGCAAAAGTGAGTAGAGGTCGGCCTCCAGCCGTAATCCCTGGTCAAGGGTAAGTTCCACGCCTTTATTTACAGCTTCCTTTCCGTATCGTAAGGCCCACGGTGCCCTGGATGCCATTGACCTTGCCATGTCATTTACGACGGGCATAAGCTCTTCCGGGGGAACCACTCTTTCCACCAGGCCAATCCTGTAGGCCTCGGTTGCATCTATGACCTCTCCTGTGAGAATCATCTCCAGGGCCTTTCCCTTACCCACCAGGCGAGGGAGCCTCTGGGTCCCACCATCATATGGGGACAGACCCGACGAAACGGGTAATGCAAAGTGAGCTGTTTCGGCAGCGATCCTGATGTCACAGGCCAGTGCCAGTGCCAGTCCCTGTCCAGTGGCATCGCCGTTTACGGCGGCGACGACAGGACAGTCAAGGTGTGCCACAGAGCTTGAGACAAGCGGAAGTATTCCTTCTGTCCCTGTACAAAAGCTCTTATCCCCTGCACCGGTAAGTATGGTAACCAGGACACTATCATCTTCGTAGATGCTTTCACAGGCATCCGATAGTTCGTGGGCCATGTGCTCCGTGGCAGCGTTATCTTCCGCTGGGTGATCGATTGTGAGCGTCACAACTGGCCCGGATTTTTCATATCTGATAAGCTTGTATCTGCTCATTCTGATTTAACCCGAAAACCACTGATGTACATTAGTCGGATGAGGGTATGGGTCTGGGTTGCTGCTCCTGCATTGGCTGCCCGCAGCAGGTGAACTGCCCTTCACTAGCCTTGGTACACAGCACCTCTGTTCCGCATACCTCACACCGATATCTTTTCCCCAGCTGGCTTGGCATGGTTTGCTGACCTCCTTTAACTCTTTTTCTCCATCGGTTGCCCGCAGCAGTGAACAGTGCCCTCTCCTCCCCTCGTCACAATCACTTCGGCTCCGCATTTGGAGCAATAGTATCTTTTACCCATCTCGTTTGCCATTCTAACTCCTCCTTATGTGTGTAATTCCACACTCCCTAAGGCCAGTAAAGCTTTTCCGCCTCAGTTCTTAGTTTATCACGAAAGTCAGGGTGGGTAACAGATATAAGCTCCAGTGCCCGCTCCTTCAGCGACCTGTTGCGAAGATGAGCAATCCCGTATTCCGTAACGACTATATCGGCCAGGGTTCTAGACACGGTTACCACGGTTCCCTGCTCCAGCATTGGGACAATTCTGGACACACTTCCTTTCTTCGCGGTTGAGGGTAGCACCGACACAAATCGGCCTCCCTTCGATAGTTGAGCGCCTGTGGCAAAGGCTAACTGCCCTCCTGGACCACCAAGCATTGTGGGCCCGATCGACTCGGCCGCGATTTGTCCCGTTAAATCTATTGCCAGGGCACTGTTCATGGCCAGAACATTATCGTTGGCAGCGATTACCCTCGGGTCCAGGACGTAATCGGCATCGTAGAGTTCGAACATAGGGTTATTGTGAACGAATTCGAGGTCCTGTTTGTTCCCTTCTCCTATGACCACGGCAACCGCTTTGCCCTGATGAGACCTCTTGTGCTTCCCTGTGATAATACCCTCTCTGATCAGCTTAACGATACCTCTTGCCGTAACTTCAGAATGCCATCCCAGGTCAGCCCTGTTGTCAAAGGCCCCCAGGGGTGCCAGCCACTCCGATGCGTTACCTACACCAATCTGTAGTGTATCGCCGTCCCTTACCAGAGTGCCCACATGATGAGCAATCTGCTTTTCTACCTGCCCTGGCTGTCTGACTTCCCTCCCCAAAAGGTCACCGTTTTCTGAAGCCTCTTCATGGATGTGCTCGACGAAGGCGTCGATCTCGGAGATGTGTATAGAGTTGTCCCCGTAGGTTCTGATAAGCTCATTATTTACCTCAGCTATAACTTTCCTGGCGTGTTTGGCCGCTTTTCTCTTTCCCCATACAGAGGCTCCGAAGCTACAGACCCCGTTGTCATCAGGTGGAGACACCTCAGTGAAGAGGAAGTCCACATCGCTGATAACCGGGTGTTCGGGCGGAATGCCAGTCAGCCCGCCAATTACGAGATCACAGCGCCGTTCGGCGGACTTCTCTCTGATGAGCGGAAGGACATAGCTTACATCAACCTTGAAATTTTCCTCCCATCCGGGGTCGTACCAGCCGAAGTCGTTATGCGGATTACGCGCGAATAGCTTTACGTCCGTGAGTTGCTCTTTCCGCGAGGCCAGGGCCAGCCCCAATGCAAGCGGCTCCCGTCCGTAAGTGAAGGCCACACGGTCGCCGGAGCGTATCTCCCTCACTGCTTCCTCTGCAGTGGTAAATTTCCTTTTGTATTCCTCTTTCCAGCTAGCCATACCTGCTATTTCCCTACGCTGTATCACATATCAGGATTCCCATACGATTTCCCCACCAATAACGGTCATCTCGACCTTGATGTCCTTTAGCTGTTCGGGGGGCGAGGTCAGGGGGTCTGAACTCAATACCGCCATGTCGGCCAGCTTCCCCGGAGCAAGAGAGCCCTTGATTTTTTCTTCAAATGAGGCGTAGGCGGTGTTTATCGTGTACATGGCCAGCACGTCAAACGGCGACACTCGCTCCTCCGGATGAAGGGGATCACCCCTGTCAGATAGCCTGTTGACAGCGGCATGAATACCCACAAGTGGATTGGCATCAACCACAGGGGAATCTGAGCTTCCTGCAACAAGCAGTCCAGTTTTCAACAGAGACGCGAGTGGGTAAAGCCATGGCATCTTACTATAGGGTATGGTAGCCAGGTACCTGTCCCCGTTGTAGTAAATGAAGGGTGGTTGCGTCACGATGACCGGGTTAACCCTGGCCAATCGGTTGAGAAGCTCGGGGGCACACTCCGAGCAGTGTTCAATGCGGTGTCGATGATTGGAATGTTGGACGTTCTCCAGCGCCGTGATAGCAGCCTCCACGCAGCTTTGCTCAATGGCATGGATGGCTACCTGAAACCCCGCAGCACTGGCCATGGCTACCAGGGCGTTCAATTCCTGCTGAGAGGGCTGCAGTCTTCCGGTAGCTTCACTCAATATTATTTTTGTCCCGCCCAGGCGCAGGTGCTTGTCACCACTTCCCGGGGTTATGCCCGCACTCCGGAACTCACTGATGAAATCAATGCCGGGCATCATCGATATCCTGCTCTTCAACCTACCCATCTCCTTGAATCGACGAAAGGTTTTCCAGCGGTCCGGGTCGTTGCTTACCGATGCATCATGGAGCGAAGTGATGCCCCGGGAGAGGTAGTAGTGGTTTGCCTGTGATGTTCCTCTGTCCATCTCTTCCCCTTCAGGGCGTGGAAGCACTTCTTGCGTTATATAATCAAGCATCCCAAACAGTACACCATTAGGTTCTCCGGTGCTCAAATCCCTATCGATAAGTGCTCCCGGCGGTTCTTCCTTTTCCCTGTGAATACCAGCCAGTGCAAGACCTTTGCTGTTAAGCACACAGGCGTGACGGGACTGATGGATTAGCAGTACAGGGCTCTCGCCTGCTATATCATCCAGGTCCCAGCGGGTCGGGTGACGTCTTTCCTCAAGATAGAACTCATGGTAGTCAGTGCCGGTTATCCACGTGCCTGCAGGTACGGTTCGAGAATGATGGCTGATAGCTTCCCTTATATCGGAGATGGAGCTCACTGATGCGTAGCTTAAATCAACACTTAATAGCTTCCTTATCATCGAGAAAACATGACAATGAGCATCGATGAAGCCGGGAACCACCGTTTTCCCCCGGCAATCAACAGTCCTGGTTCTTGGTCCTGTAAATGAGGACAGATCTTTATCCTCGCCTGCCATCAATATGCAATCGCCATTCGTCGCCACAAAATGGGCACGCGGTTGCCCCGGGTTCATGGTGATCACATTGGCGTTAACAAATAAAACGTCGGCTGACATTTGAAGGCCCCAACGCTGTTGAAATCACTTTACGAGGGAACTCCCCACGATGGATCTGTTTATTTCCAGGCTTACAGCAATTGATGGGAAACCAGCAATGGCCCGGTATAACCTCTCTATCTTGAGTTCTTTGGTGTAACCATAGGCTCCATGGAGGCGTCGTGCAGTCTCCACCACCTCCATCGCCGCCGGGACCACAAATAATTTGGCCGTTGCTGCCTCCGTCATCCAATCATCGTTTCCCTGGTCTTGGAGAAAAGCAGTTCGGTACGTAAGCCATCTCGCTGCTTCAACTTTCGATTGCATTTCAGCTAGCGTCCAGCGGATGCCCTGCATACTCGATATCGGCTTGCCCCTTGCTGATCTCATCCTGGTGTAGTTTACCGCTTCATCTAGAGCAGCCTGTGCTATGCCGGTTGCCGCAGCACACTGCCCCACCTTCTCGGCAGCTATCCAGTACAGCAGAATGTCGAACCCTTTCCCCTTCTCCCCAAGCAGATTATCTCCAGGGACCCTGTAATCGTCAAAGTAGACATCTACTGCTTCTATCCCGCCTCCGCCCATCAGGTCCCAGGCTTTTGTAGGAGTATATCCCTCTTTGTTCTTTTGAATGATAAAAGCGGTGCAACTACCCTCCTCATCCCTGGTGTAGGTAACTGCATACCCGTCTCGCGCACCAAACGTGCTGAATCGTTTCCTGCCGTTTATTACGTAGTCATCTCCTTCAGGTCTGGAGGTCGTGACAAGGGCACCGGGATCTGATCCTGTGTCATCTTCGGTGAATTGTATACTCGCATAGGCGGTCCCGTCGCACAGTGGTCTGAGAAACTCTCTCTTTATTCTTTCTGATCCGAATTTCTGAATGGATTCAGGGATGCTGTTGTGAAAGCCAACCAGCCACCACGCACCTGTGCCGGAATAGGCCAGTTGCTCGATAGCCAGAGCGCAGTTCACGTTGCCTCCACCGTTTCCGCCATATTCTTCGGCAACGGTCATTCCCAGCAGTCCAAGTTGAGCGTATTTCCCGATAAGGTCGTCAGGAAGTTTCCCTTCCTGGTCAAGTTTCTGGGCTATAGGTTCGATTTCGTTTTGTGTAAAACTTCTTACAGTAGACTGAAGCTCAACCTGTTCTTCTGTCAGAGTGAAGTCCATATACTCCCTTCTCAATGTTACTATCGAACTGTCACAAGAAGCTTATTATTAGAAATTAAACCCACGACCAACATAGCGCCAGCCGTTGTCGATGACTGCACGTTAAGTTTTGCTGATATAACTGATGTTTTGTGCACAGAATAACACGATGGAATATCGTTGTCAACCCCTTCAGCTCTTCCAGTATGGAACGAGACTTGTGCTTAACTGGTTTCGATGTTACAATCCATCACCTTTATTAATATATCAGAAAGTACTAGGTAAGATGCCGGTCCACCGCAGGTGAGGAAGCAGTGAGGTGCCTCAGCACGACCTCTGCCTCCGATACCGTGTCCTCGATGATGGCGCGAACTGGTTTCACTGACTTGACCAGTCCCGCAGTCTGCCCGCTCATAAGCAGGCCGTGCTCCACATCCCCTTCCAGTACTCCCCGGCGCAACGTGTTCTCCATGAAGTGTGCCAGGTCAGCTTCAGATGCCCTGGCCTTCTCCATGGCCAACAATTGTCGAGCCATTTTATTTTTCAATATCCTCACTGGATGTCCTGTGGATTTTCCGGCTACAACAGTAGCTCTATCCGAAGCTCTGATAATCCTTTGCTTAAAGTCAGGGTGTGCAATGCACTCAGTGCTGCTTACAAATCGCGTTCCCATCTGGATTCCCTGAGCCCCGAGTGCCATTGCTGCGGCCATCCCCCTTCCCTCAGCGATCCCCCCGGCAGCAATTACGGGAATACTCACTGCATCCACGATTTGAGGAAGTAGTGCCATTGTGGTGGTCTCGCCTACGTGGCCTCCCGACTCCACACCCTCGGCCACTATCGCATCGGCCCCGGCATGCTCCGCTCTCCTGGCCATCGCGACCGTGGAGACCACGGGAATAACCTTTATGCCAGCTTCCTTGAATCTGTCAATACACCCTTCAGGATTGCCGGATCCAGTAGCCACTACTGGTACCTTCCCTCCTATTATCAGCGCCATGACCTCCTCGAAATAGGGTGACGAGAGCAAAACGTTGATACCAACAGGCTTTTGGGTTTGACTCCTTACGCGGCTGATTTGCTCTAACACATACTCGGGCGGTGCGTCCCCAGCACCGATGAACCCCAGTCCGCCGGCCTCGGAGACCGCAGAGGCCAGTTGCCAGTTGCCGAGCAGGGTCATTCCACCTTGAATTATAGGGTATTTGATATCGAGAAGATCACACAGTTCTGTTCTCATGAAACCAGCACCTGAATGATTTGAGGAATGAGGAAACGTGCCAGGTCCCGCCGGCTACCCCCACACAAAACTACGACGAGCCTTCCTTTGCACACTTTCTCGGACAGGAGTTTTAACTCATGAGCAATGGAGGCATGCACCTCGGGAGTAAGCCCTAGACTACCATAGTCTCCTCTAGTACCGTCATAACCCCAGTTCCAGAAGATGATCTCTGGTTGAAAGTCTTTTACCCTGGGAATAAAGCGCTCTCTGATCAGATCCACATAGGCTTTATCGCTTATTTCATGATCCACATGAATGTTGACCTTGTTGTTTACATCCTGGTTGCTGCCACGGCAAAGACAGGCATAGAGAACCTGTGAATCCTGAGCAAAGATATCCCATGTGCCGTCGCCATGGTGAGCATCGGTGTCCAGTATGGCAAATCTCTCAGCCCGATGCTCTCTCTGCAACATGCGGATAGCCATTGCTGCTCCGTTAAAGTAGCATCCTCCGCCAAAGGAATTCCTCCCGGCATGATGGTCGCCATAGCCAGTGAAGACAAATGCATTGTCTACCTCATCGTTCCATATTCTTGTAGCGGCAGCTACAGTGGATGAAGCTGAGAAAAGAGCACCTTCAAAAGCGCCTGCCTTTCTCACACGCTCTATCATTCCTTCAGAGTGGACTGCACGCATGAGGTCGAGCGGAACTGGCTCAAGATCAAATGGGGAGGAAGGTTTCGAAGGGTAAAGGGCATCGTACAGGAAAACGTTGTCCTGTGTGAGCACTTCGCCCAATGCCTGAGGGAAATCCCGTAACCTCTCGCCCTCCTGATAGTGGAAAAAGATACCTGTGCGCTCCATTCCTTATGCTCTGTGCTACAACATCTGTGATACTGGACTGCCCTTGCGACAGTTCAGCTATTATGATAGAACTCCCGAGAGGAAGTGGCAAGCCTTGTCAGGCCAGGGGCAGATGGGGGCTTGTGCTTGTGGAGCGGGAGACGGGAGTCGAACCCGCGACAACCTGCTTGGAAGATTTATGAGAGACAAACTACTAACCGCTTGCTAGGCCAACCGCTTGCCTCCTTTCTATGGGCAGTATAATGTGGCTTCACTTTCTTGTCAATATTGGGTGGGTGGCAATCTATTTGGCTAATACCAGACAATGTGAGACGAGCGCATGTAAGTACTATTACCTCAAGAGCAGTTTTATCGCCTTATCTACCCCCACCTGGGAGGCCAGCCTTGCCACCCTCATGCAATACGCACCATGCCCCCACAAAATCTGTGCCCTTTGAATTGGTGGCTCAGAAGTAACGAGAGAAAAAGTTACTGTTCTCTGGACAAGTAAGTAGTTGACACCCTCGCAGCGGAATGGCGGTATGGTGCAGGGTGCAGTTGAAGGAAGTTTGGTGAATACAATACTGAATGGAGGTAGCGTATATTCGACTGCAGGGTGGTAGCTGATGGCGGCTGCAGGCGTGGCATATACACCAGGGGTCACCCCTGGCGGAGGGTGAAATCAGGGTTGAAACGGGGGTGCATGGGCTGGGTATACAGGCTGGGTATACAAGTGGGTATACACAGGAGGTGAACTATGGAGACAAGGCACAAAGGTACACGGGTAGTTACGTTCCGCCTGAGCGACGCGGACTACAAGAAGCTCGAGGAGGTTAGACGCCAAGTGGGCGCGAGCTTTGCGGACCTGGTTCTGGTTGGCGCTCACTTGTTGTCCGAGCAGCGGAGGAGCAAGTTAGCTGAGGTAAGTGAGCTTGAACGGAGACTCGCTAGGTTTAAACAGGCAATTCAGCAAGCGCAGCAAGACGCCGAGCAAGCGGTCAGTGCTGAACGCGAGCGACAGCTGGCCAGTATGAATGACGAGCTGAAGAGCTTCGAGTTGTTCAGCGCGGGATGGCAGCCGGAGGAGGCGAGCTTTGAATTAGGGCTTAGTCTGGAAACCGTATATGAGCACTTGCGGGCCTGGGGCGACGCACGGAACAAAAAGCAAATTGCGGAGACCGAGTTGCTCCGAGCCTTATGGAGGGAACACTATTGGCACTACAACCTGGTCTTACTTGAGTCTCAGATGTCCTTTAGGCTAAAGTT
>JBKGZM010000056.1:0-12321 GCA_046545575.1 Dehalococcoidia bacterium | reverse complement strand
CATAGTGATGCTTCCTGAATCCGGCGTTACCTTGCCAGTCAGCATCTCAAATAGACCTTGACCTTGAGTTCTGCATCTGGTTCGAGAATTACCTCCGGGTGCGGTTCTGGTCACTTCGCATGATCGGGCCTTTCTTAATCGGGTAGCCTGACCGTTGACCTTCACTCCATTTACAACCAGGGAGACAAGATCGATACCGCCCTCGAGGAAGCCGAAGACAAGAAGCTCACCGAGATAGAGATTATCTGCGGGAAGGGCAGCGGCCAACTCAAAAAGCGCGTCCTGCGCTTTCTCGACCGCAGTGATGTGAAGCGGAAATACCACCGTGTCGAAAAGGACTTCAAAAACCACGGTCGTGTCTTTGTCTATTTCAGGTGGAAAGGTCCGGGAAAGCAATGAATCGGCTTGGGGAAATATTCAGCTAAACACAACATGGTAGAAAAGCCCTGCTTGAAGCTACTCAACAGGAAACCAACGCGTAACAAAGTGACGGTTTGTAACATCAACTTCGTCGCCATACTGATAATTGCTCATCTCCGCCTCTTGAGTACAGAAAGGGTTTCCCGTCGCCGGTACAAAGCGTAACCTACCAGGCCGATAGCCATCCATGCAAACCCAACATTGCGCGCGTAAGGCTGCTGTACGAGTACGACTGTCCACACGCCTATGGTAGCGAGCAGTCCCAGGATGGTAGTAACAGGAAAATCACGGCCTACTATCCTTATGTTGCCCTTGATTCTGAATGGCCGTGGGTCACCTGGCCTTTTGTATCGCAGACTGAGAATGGCAGCATGGGCCAGCAAGAAGGCCAGTAGCGATCCGAAGGTATACAGTGCCCCTAAGTCCAGGAAGAATTCCGGAGTAAACATCCCTGGTATCAGGATAACAGCGGCGGTGACCGTGAAAAGGATAAGTGATACATATGGCGTTCTGAAGCGAGAATGTATCCGGGTAAGTATTGAGGGAAGCTGATCATGTTTGCCCATGGAGAAGCTGAGGCGAGAGATCCCCATGAGGCCTGCATTGGTGGCAATTAGTAGTATGGCGGCGGCCAGTATGCCCACCATCGGTTCAAACAAATTACGCAACCATGGGAAGGGCAAGCTGCTGGCGATTCCCGCCACTGGATCGCGAGCCCAGTTGGCTATCAATACTTGTGGGCTCATCGCACTAAGCGCAATTATGGGGATGCAGGAAAAGACCACAACAACAACGATCATCATATAGATAAGCGCTTGGGGTACTCGCCCTTGAGGGAGGCGCGTCTCCTCAGACAGCTGGGAGATGGTCTCTACCCCGGTGTATGCAATGGAGGCCAGCGCAATGCCAAAAATCAGATTGGCTACTCCAGGCCAATTGCCATTTCCGAACATGTTATCAATCAGGACTGGCAAACTGAAGATCAGCGCGAACCCCAGTATTATCAGGCTTAGCTGTGTCAACAGGCTTATGATGGCAGCTGCTACGTTCAAAATGCCGCTTTCCTTTGCTCCGAAAATGTTAATGATCAACAGGAATACCACTATACCCATGGCGAAGAGCGTACACACCACAGGGGAGTCCTTGAGCGGATCCCAGAAGTAACCGAGATATGGGGACATAGTATAAGCAGATATGGCGATGGTAACGATGTAACTCAGCATAAGCGCCCAGCCGGCGATGAAGCTTATCAGGTCATTAAATCCATGACGGGCAAAGCTTGCTGACCCCCCTGCCTCGGGAAACATTGCTGCGCCTTCAGCATAGGTTAGGGCAGTGCAGATGAAGAAGAGACCTGCAACAAAGAGAGCGATAGGGGTCGCGCCCACGGCTACTAATGCTACAACGCCGAGAGCATAGTATATGGAGGAGCCCACATTGCCGTATCCAGCGGCAAACAGTTCGGAAGTGCCAAGAACACGGCGAAGACGGGTGCTGAGGCGTCTTCGCCGCAGCACAGTATCACCTGGCTTCTGGCTCGGAATTCTGTGCACTATAAACCTGCGCTAAATATAAACCTGCCGCCTGTGGACGATTTGGCGTGGTGGCTGCCATTGCAGATAGGCACCGTACATATTCAGGCACCGGAGAAGATTCCCTCCCTGCTTTTTGTTTAAGTGAGGAATCAACCTGATTCTACTTGTTTCGCTTATGCTTAGTCAATGCCTAGCAGTTTCAATTGGTGTAAGCAACCTCCAAGAATGTCGTTCAACTTCGCCAATGATTTGCCTGGTTGCATTCTGGCAGATTGAGATTGCTATTCTGTTTCTTAGCGATGCCTCCCTGAGGTTCTCAACCTGCATGCGACGAGCGTTGACAATCATGCTGTCAAGCTTTAAGATGATGCTAAAGATTAATAATCAAGGGGTAGATATGATGAGCAAAAAGCACTTCACTACTGAAGAAGCCAAACAAATTGGTGAGGCCCTAGGAATTGATTGGAGCAAGTTCGATGTTGAGCAATACAGGATGGGCCTCGACGTTGAGCTTGAGCACGGCCTGGTTGATCCACATACAAATGTCACCAACGACGATCCTATGATGACCGGGAAGATCGCGTTGGCTCATCTCAATGAGTTTCCCGATTACTACACCAGACTTGAAAAGATGGAAAGGGAGGCCGAAGGTCATTGATTGACCGATAGCAAGTGAGCATCTATTGTTTTGTCCGATAAGGTAGGTGCTCCCAGCTTAGCCCCATGTCATCCCGGGTGATCGAGATGGCTGCCCAGTTAATAGAAAATTGACCTCAGCCAAAAGGCCCATAACAGGTAGTCAACTGAAAAGGCTGGTAGGCGTATTATCCCTGATTAAGGGACCTGCCATTCTGAGCTCTCGTCCAGAATGTGACATTCTGTCTTTTTGTCACACAGCAAATTGAAGCACTATTCGCGTTACAGAGTTCTGCCTGTCACAAGTAATTAGAGAACTACTCGCCTTTTGCGGCGGTGGTTACTCCGTTCCTGGGTAAATTCAGCGGGAGACCTTGACATCCGTTTGCCTGATGGAGTATCTTGTAACCACTCAAGCTATATCGCGGCATACCACGAGGCATTACCAGACTCAGATGGGTACAAGATATGAGCAATTTTAAGGAGAGTGCGTGTGCTTTCTGACAAGACCTGTGCACACATCGCTGAGGACGGGCGTTGCCATGCTCTCTATGAACACTTGACGGGAACCGCCCAACGCGCCGCTGAGATGGCGGCGGAATTCGGCTGTGCCGAGTGGGGATACCTTGCAGGGATTTGGCATGATCTAGGCAAGTTTTCTCAAGAATTCCAGCAATACATTCTGGCTGCCAATGGCACTGAAGCTCATCTGGAGGGAAAGCCAGGACGGGTGGACCATTCCACGGCGGGGGGACTACTGGCAGTACAAACATTCAACGATCCTGGGCGACTCCTAGCCTATCTAATTGCCGGACACCATGCCGGGCTTCCCGATTGGGAAGCCGACAAAACGGGCAATGCAGCGCTCTCCCAGAGGCTCAAGAATCTGGGCCTTCTTGACGTAGCCCTCAAAGGCAATATCCCAACCGATATCTTGAATCAGTCATGGCCGAAAGACCGGCCCAAAGCAGGATGCGACCCTGCCCTCTGGATTCGATTGCTCTTTTCCTGCGTAGTGGATGCCGACTTTCTAGATACCGAAGCATTTTTTGAACCAGAGAAGGCTAAACTGCGGGGTAGATACCGTAGACTTTCCGAATTGCTATCGCCATTTATCGAATACATGAGGAAGAAGCAAGATGAAGCGCGCGATTCCTCAGTGAATCGAATCAGGGCGAATGTCCTTGAACAGTGTATTTCCAGGTCTGCCGAGCCACCCGGTATTTACACTTTGACAGTTCCAACCGGTGGTGGTAAGACGCTTTCATCGATGGCCTTTGCCTTGCATCATGCGACAAAGTACGATAAGCGTCGCGTCATCTATGTGATCCCCTATACCAGTATCATCGAGCAAACCGCTGACCAATTCCGAGCAATATTTGGTGATTCGGTAATCGAGCATCACTCCAACCTTGATGTCTCGGACGATGCGAGAGATAATGCCCAAAGTCGCCTCGCTTGTGAAAACTGGGATGCGCCGATCATCGTAACCACCTCGGTACAATTCTTTGAATCGCTTTTCGCCAGCCGCACCAGCCGTTGCCGCAAACTGCACAATATCGTCAACAGTGTAGTGATTCTTGATGAGGCCCAACTCCTGCCGCCGGATTTTCTCAACCCGATCTTGCATGTTCTTCGAGAACTACAAAAAAACTATGGTGTCACATTGCTTCTCTGCACAGCTACTCAACCGGCGCTTGGACCCCAACCGGAATGGGGTTTTGAGGGCCTGTCAAACACAACAGAGATAGTAGCTGATCCCGTCGAGATGTACGAACAGCTAAAGCGCGTTGAAGTTACTGTTCCATACAGTTTGGCTGAGGCTATAAACTGGGAAGAACTAGCCACCGATTTGACTCGATACCCAACGGTCCTCTGCATCGTCAATCGTCGCGATGACTGTCGGCTTTTGTGGGAGAAGATGCCAAAAGAAACCTTCCATCTTTCGGCGCTAATGTGCGGCGCACACCGTTCAGCCAAAATAGCCGAAATCAGAAAGCGCCTTAAAAATGGTATTCCGACGCGAGTAATCAGCACGCAACTTGTGGAAGCAGGTGTGGATGTAGATTTCCCTGTTGTTTATCGAGCGATAGCTGGACTTGATTCCGTTGCCCAAGCAGCAGGACGATGCAATCGTGAGGGACAACAAGAAGAAGGAATAGTTACGGTATTTACTCCGCCATCTAGAGTTCCGCCCGGACATTTACGCCAGGCAGCGGAGATTGGGCGGAGATTGATAACGACACGAGGGGCCGGCAACATTCTCGCCCCCGATCGATTTGAAGAATTCTTCAAGGAATTATACTGGCTAAAGGGTTCAGGTTTAGATCGGCATGGGATTCTGATTGATCTGCAGATGAGCAATGATTTTCGATGTAGTTTCCGAACGGCGGCTCAGAACTTTCGCCTTATCGATGAAACGCAGCAGGCCCCAGTCATCGTTGCATATGGGGAGGGAGCCACTTTGATCGACATTTTGGAAAGGGTAAAGCCAGATCATCAGCTAATGCGAAAGCTGCAACGTTTTGTGGTCAATCTCCCCCGGTATTTACACGCTGAGTTACTTGCAGAAGGAGCCCTGCGTGAACTGCACCCTGGCATTTATGTACAAGGGCACCGGGCTCTATATGATGACGCCCTCGGTTTTTGCCCGGACCGATCGGTGATATATGAACCCGATGACTTGATATCGTAATCAAAATGAAAGGAGGGAGTATGGATGAAATTCCAAAAAGAAGCCGCACGATGCAGCTCCGGGTCTGGGGACCAAATGCGTGTTTCACCAGACCTGAAATGAAGGTAGAGCGAGTCTCCTATGATGTAATAACTCCATCGGCGGCTCGCGGCATTCTGGAGGCGATCCACTGGAAGCCCGCCATTCGCTGGGTTATCGAGCGGATCGACGTGCTGAAGCCCATCCGTTGGGAATCGGTGCGGCGAAACGAGGTGGGTAGCGTCATGTCATCGCGGACGGACAGACTATTCATCGAGGATCAGCGTCAACAGAGGGCCGGGCTGTTGCTGCGGGACGTGGATTACATTATCCAAGCCCATTTCGAGATGACTGCGCGGGCCGGACCGGGGGATACAGTGGTCAAGCATGAGCAGATGTTCTGGCGACGAGCCGAGAACGGGCAAAGCTTTCACCGGCCCTACTTGGGCTGCCGGGAATTTGCCGCCAATTTCGTGCTGGTTCGGGATGATGACTCTCTGCCAGAGCCAATTGACGAAAGCCGCGAACTGGGTTATATGCTCCACGATATCTGCCATCACAAAGGCACCAATGGTAACGGTATACCACATTTCTGCGACCAGCGATGTCAGCCGCGTTTCTTCCGTGCGATACTGGAAAACGGTAGGTTGAAGGTTCCGCCGCTGGATAGCGGGGAGGTGCGAGCATGATTCTCCAAGCATTGGCTGGATACTACGATAGACTGGTGAAAGAGGGCATCGCTGATCTTGAGCCACTGGGGTTCAAGAGAGTATATATTCCGTTCATTTTTGTTATTGATCCAGAAGGAAATTTTGTGGGAATAGATGATACGCGAATCGGTGAAGCAAAGAAGAAAGAGGCACGATCGTTCATGGTGCCCAAGATATTCGAAGGAAGCCGGACATCGAACGTGAAAGCGAACCTTCTCTGGGACAAGGTGAGCTACGTTTTTGGTGTTGGACCGAAAACGAAACCAGAACGATTGGTCAAGCAAAAGGAGGCTTTCCGAAGAACCATATTAGATTACTTCCCGGAAAGCGATTCGGTGAAACATGTCCGTGCCGTGCTCATGTTCCTCGATAACCCCGCATCTGCATTCAATCACCCAAGTTGGAACGAGATCGCTACGACGGACCCAAACGTAGCTTTTCGGCTGGAAGGGGAAACAGAACTGATTTGCAACAAAGAAGTGGTCCAAGAAGCTATCGTGCGAAAAATGAATTACACAGGGGGAGGGGCCAGAACTTGTCTAATAACAGGAAGACTCGAATTGCCCGTGCGACTCGAAAACCCAATCAAGGGATTGAGGGGATCTGGCAAGGCTGAGTCTCATTGGGTCGCGTTTAACGAGCCTGCCTACTGGTCTTACAGCAAGGAGAGAGGCGCCAACGCTCCCATAGGGAAATCAGCATCAAAAGCGTATATCTCAGCCTTTAATTACCTGCAACATAGGGACTCCCGCCAATTCATAGTGATCGGCGATTCCACAACGGTCTTCTGGGCAGAGCGCCAACACCAATTCGAAACCGCCTTCGCCGACCTTTTCGGGGAACCGGCCAAGGGCGAATTGGAACAAGACTACAAGAATATCATTGCCCTGTTTCGGTCGCCGGAGATGGGGGCTAGAGCGGACCTTGATCCAAATACAAAATTCTATGTCCTTGGTCTGGCGCCAAACGCGGCTCGGATCGCCGTGCGCTTCTGGTGGGCTGGAACCGTAGGCCAAATAGCCGACAACATCGGGCAGCACTTCGACGATCTAGAAATTGTCAAAGGTAAACAGGAATGGCGTACACTCTCCCTGAACAGTATATTGTGCTCTACAGCCCTCGAAAGTAGAGATGTGAGTAAGAAGAACCTTGTCTATCACCACGGTAAGTTCTTTGACGTTGCTCCAAATCTGGCTGGCGATACCATGAAAGCTATCTTGTCTGGTACCCCCTATCCACAAACACTCCTGGCTTCGGTAGCACGCAGAATGAAGGCAGAACAATCAAGAAAAGATAGCAAGGGTAGATCGATACAAAATGTTAATTACACTCGTGCTGCACTTATCAAAGCGGTACTATCAAGAGATACGAGACTAGATACGCGTAATGTCGTTAAGAAAGGAAAGGAGGTCGGCATGTCACTGGACGATACGAATACTAATCCAGGCTATCTCCTGGGACGGCTGTTTGCCGTGCTAGAGAAAGTACAGGAGGAAGCCAACCCCGGCATTAGCGCCACCATACGGGACCGCTTCTATGGATCTGCATCCGGGACGCCGGTCACAGCATTCCCCCAGTTGATGAAGCTCAAGAATCACCATATGGCTAAACTGGAAAACCGGGGCCGGGCAACAAACTTGGAAAAGCAGATTGGGGAGATTATCGATAAACTGGAGGCCGGGGATTCGTTCCCCTCTCACCTGAGCCTCGCCGATCAAGGACGCTTTGCCGTTGGTTACTATCATCAGCGGCAAGACTTGTTCACCAAAAAGGAAAAGGAGGAAAAAAGTGAATAATCCCATACATAACCGCTACGACTTCGTACTACTCTTCGATGTCAAGGATGGAAACCCCAACGGTGACCCCGACGCTGGAAATCTTCCACGTGTTGATCCTGAGACCGGCCATGGTTTGGTAACCGATGTCTGTCTCAAACGTAAAGTGCGCAACTTCGTTCAATTGGGAAAGGATGGCGCACTAGGCTTTGACATCTATGTCAAAGAGAAGGCTGTTCTAGGAAGGGCCCATGTTGAAGCGTTCAAAGAACTTGGCATTCAACTAGGTGATGAAATCACGGCTCCGATACCTGCTGATGCTTTTGACTGGCTTGATGAAAATGGAGTACCAGACGGGCTGAGTATTCTTGCTGATGAGGAAAACGAGACCTCCAAGCTGGTAGTGGCTCCTGGTGCTGACAAAAAGGATATCAAAGAGTGGTTGAAAGAGGCCGATGCACCCAAAGCGGTAAAGGACTTCATCGAGAATGTCCTGAAAAACGCTAAAACCAGAAAGCCGAAGGCGGAAGAGGTGGAACAGGGTAGAGACAAAATGTGCAAGGATTTTTACGACATTCGGACATTTGGTGGTGTACTATCTCTTAAGTCAGCGCCAAATTGCGGTCAAGTTCGAGGGCCAGTTCAACTCACATTCGCACGTAGTGTCGACCAAGTAGTTCCGCTGGAGCATAGCATCACGCGAATGGCTGTTGCTACTGAAGCTGAGGCAGAGAAGCAGCAGGGCGACAATCGCACAATGGGCCGCAAATTTAGCATCCCCTATGGGCTTTATCAATGCCATGGTTTCATTTCTGCGCCTTTGGCAGCGCAAACGGGGTTCAGTGATAAGGACCTGGAGTTGTTCTGGGAAGCCCTTAAGAACATGTTCGAACATGACCATTCAGCCGCTCGTGGTGAAATGGCAAGTCGTAGATTGGTGGTTTTTGAGCATGAAAGCTCGCTGGGCAATGCGCCCGCTCATACACTGTTTGACAGATTGCAGATAAAAAGGAAAGATACTTCCAAACCGGCACGTGAGTATGCCGATTACGAGATCACGTTAGATAAAACCGATTTACCCGCAGGAATAACGGTACATGAGATGCTGTAGGTAAGGCGATGTACAGCGAAGAAGACCTCCTGCCCATCTCGGCACTTCAGCACTTGGCCTTCTGTGAACGTCAGTGGGCGCTGATACACCTTGAGGGCATTTGGCAGGAGAATCCTCTCACAGTAGAAGGCAATTACCTGCACGACCGGGTGGACGAGACAGAAACAGAAGTCCGCGGAAACCTGCGTATCGCTCGAGGTCTGCGTCTGCGTTCCCTCAGGCTGGGACTGGTTGGAAAGGCTGATGTGGTGGAGTTCCACCGTTTGCAGAAGAAAGAGGAAGGCGGATTGACACTGGAAGGGGTTGACGGACAGTGGAAACCGCTGATCGTGGAATATAAACACGGTCAGCCGAAAATCGACCATTGCGATGAGGTGCAGATCTGCGCACAGGCGTTGTGTCTGGAAGAGATGCTCAACGTCAGCGCGAAGACAGCTTCTATCTTTTATGGCAAGCCTCGCCGGCGCTATGATGTCACCCTTGACAGCAGCCTCAGACAGGAAACAGAGTCTCTCACGAACCGGCTCCATGAGCTTACCGCTGCAGCTAAGACTCCTCCAGCCCATCGCAGCAAGAAATGCAAGAACTGCTCGCTATCCCATATTTGCTTACCAAAAGCCGTAGGCAAGCAGAAAAGTGCAGAACAATACCTTGAGATGGCGATTTCGGAGGCTCAAGAAGAGGAAACATGAAACATTTGCTCAACACGCTGTATGTCAGTACCCAAGGTTCATACCTGGCACGCGAGGGGGAAACGGTGCTGGTCCGCTCGGACGGTGAGACAAGACTGCAGGTTCCTATCCATACCCTCGGAGGTATTGTGTGCTTTGGGCAGGTTTCGTGTAGTCCTCCGCTAATGGGGCTATGTGCTGAGAGAAACGTTGCCATTTCTTTCCTCACCGAGCACGGCAAATTCCTTGCAAGAGTAGATGGTCCTGTCTCCGGCAATGTACTCCTTAGGCGTGAACAGTACCGCCGTGCTGACGACAAAGAAGCCTCCTCGGTTATTGCTCGTTCAGTTGTCGCCGCTAAAATTAGCAATTGCCGCACGGCCATACTTCGAAGTGCACGTGGGCATTCAGAAGATGCTGCTCGTTCAGCTTTGGCAAAGGCATCTGAGCAGCTGGCAGAGCATCTGAAAAGTCTTGACGGCCCTGTTTCCCTGGAAACCGCAAGGGGAAAGGAGGGCGAGGCAGCACGAACCTATTTCGGGGTTTTTGACCATCTGATTACGGCACAGAAGAAGGACTTCTCTTTCCATGATCGTAGCCGTCGTCCGCCACTGGACAAAGTGAATGCACTACTGTCATTTCTGTATACCTTACTGATGCACGATGTCAGCGCAGCTCTGGAAGCAGTCGGGCTTGATCCTGCAGTGGGGTATCTGCACCGAGATCGGCCTGGAAGGCCTGGCTTGGCCCTGGACTTGATGGAGGAATTCCGCCCCTATTGGGCCGACCGGCTTGCCGTTTCACTGATCAATCGTCAGCAGATCAAGGGAAAGGGTTTTCGTAAAACTGAAACCGGCGCCATCCTGATGGATGATGAGACGCGTAAGGAGGTCCTTGTGGCTTATCAGAAGCGCAAGCAGGAGGAGATCCAACACCCATTCCTTGAGGAGAAGGTGGCCATAGGACTTTTACCCCATTGCCAGGCATTGCTCATGTCGCGTTATTTGCGGGGAGATCTTGACGGATATCCTCCGTTTATTTGGAGATAAATAGTATATGAAAGGTTTGGAAAAATGAGTGCACATTAACAATTAAATATGCAATGCTGAGCATATAAAGAAAAACATTGCTTGGGAGGGCGACGCATGATGGTGCTGGTTACTTATGATGTGAGTACCGAAAGTAAGGAGGGACAGAAGAGACTCAGCAAAGTAGCAAAAGTGTGTAAGAATTACGGACAAAGGGTGCAAAAATCGGTCTTCGAGTGTACGGTTGACCCGACCCAGTGGACGACCATGCGACACCGCTTACTTGAGCAAATCAAGGAAGAAGAGGACAGCCTCCGGTTCTACTTCCTTGGGAAGAATTGGAAAGGTAGGGTAGAACATGTTGGAGCCAAGGCACCCTATGATCCGGAGGGGCCGCTGGTGGTTTGATGATCTCTTCCGCCGATGTTTAGTGCCCAGGCATGCAAAGGTGAGGTTGGCGAGCTTTAAGGCCCCTGAGTCTGAAGCTATGATAACACCGCACGCGAACATCGAAAGCAAGATATTTGAGCCGTATCGTAGCTAGAGACACGGTCGCCCTCCGCGCGAGGGCGTGGATTGAAACAATTCTGGATAATCAACTTGTTAAATCCAGAACCGTGTCGCCCTCCGCGCGAGGGCGTGGATTGAAACGCGATAGGCTTCACGTATTTCCGGCACCGGGGGCGTCGCCCTCCGCGCGAGGGCGTGGATTGAAACATAATGATATAGCTTAAATACTCAATGCCTCCGATGGTCGCCCTCCGCGCGAGGGCGTGGATTGAAACCAATGGGTTGATGTACCCTGGCGATCCATCAGGACGTCGCCCTCCGCGCGAGGGCGTGGATTGAAACATAGCCGGTCCGATCACAGGGGGAGATGTATCCCGTCGCCCTCCGCGCGAGGGCGTGGATTGAAACATAGCCGGTCCGATCACAGGGGGAGATGTATCCCGTCGCCCTCCGCGCGAGGGCGTGGATTGAAACCCATGACCGTTAAGCTTAATACCCTCATATCCAGGTCGCCCTCCGCGCGAGGGCGTGGATTGAAACCAGCTTATTCAGCTTATTGAGCATATCGCTTTGGGTCGCCCTCCGCGCGAGGGCGTGGATTGAAACTGTTTCCCCCTCTTCCCATTTGAAATCATCTCTTGCGTCGCCCTCCGCGCGAGGGCGTGGATTGAAACCTGATTAAGATATTCCCAGTAGCGTCATTATCCCCGTCGCCCTCCGCGCGAGGGCGTGGATTGAAACATGATTGGAGTAGCTCTCACGTGCTAGCTAATCAGTCGCCCTCCGCGCGAGGGCGTGGATTGAAACCTGACTATTATGAGCAAAAACGTGGGACGGGCAGTCGCCCTCCGCGCGAGGGCGTGGATTGAAACTTGAGCAAAGTAATGCAATCGTTTGAATTCGTCTAGTCGCCCTCCGCGCGAGGGCGTGGATTGAAACTTTATCTCGCTTAGGTATGTTTTGAAAGTTCGGTCGTCGCCCTCCGCGCGAGGGCGTGGATTGAAACTTTATCTCGCTTAGGTATGTTTTGAAAGTTCGGTCGTCGCCCTCCGCGCGAGGGCGTGGATTGAAACTGAGGAGGTGAACAGGTGAAAAGAACCAATTATCCAGTCGCCCTCCGCGCGAGGGCGTGGATTGAAACCAAAAAAGTAAACTTTGTAAACTTCAGAACTCAGGACATAGCGCCTGTGGAGCTGAAGGGTATAGTGTGCA
>JBKGZM010000055.1:0-12801 GCA_046545575.1 Dehalococcoidia bacterium | reverse complement strand
ATGCATAAGACACACCTTCATAAGAACCAATCTCTCCGTCAGTTGATGCATTCGCCTATCTTGTACCACATTTTGTCCCCCTTTGTCATGGGCCTAAGGGCCCAGATTTTGAAATTCCTTTTCCGGCGGACGATTATGACGACGACGGAATCAGCACCTTATTCCATATTCTTCAGTTCTGCCTGCAGCTCTTCCAGGAGGTCTTTTATTTCCACCTGTGTCTCATCTTGCATAAAATCTCGCTACAACTTGCCCATGTGTGTTACGTGACTCATCGCAGAGGCACAGTAAATTCCCATGGTCCTTTCCACTCACCGAGCGTGGTTATGACAAATGTCATTTGGTGCAATGTAATTACCAAATACGTAGTCATTCCATCCCCAGGTCCAGGTTCAGACATTCCTCCAAATGGGTCATAGCGCCGTTAAGCTGGTAAATACCTTCAATGTCATAAGGTTTGGTGCCGTAAAACAAACGGTTGGGTTTTCCTTCGCTTCGAGCCCATTCAAGTCCAACCCATTTCGCCTGGTCAAGCAACTCGCCTTCCGTGTTTCTCAACTCCTGCAGGTTGGGATACGTCAGGGTCAGCAATATGCCATCGACAGGGCAGGGATGGCGAAAGACTGCATAATGCTCCGCCAAAGCATCGGTATCATCTAGGGGTTTTCCCAGTGTTCCCAGTAGTTCCTGTACAGCCTCCGTCATTTTCCCGTAGGCGGAAACAGAAGGCAGTATATGGCCGAGAATCGATGTACCCCGGTTATCGGTAACGAGCGCAGTCACCGCCGGACCACCAGCCCATGGCCGGTCTGCAGCATCCGGAGACAGCAACTCCATGGCACTGCTGATCGGCACACAGTCCGGTGTCGTACCGATGTCTCCCGACCTCGGTATCAGTCTATTATAAAACGTTCCTGTCATTCCGATAATCTTACCGGATCCATCAGTGATAGCAGCCCCCTGCTCCCTAATCAAGTTCAGAACTCAGGACATTGCGGACTTGTTGTTGAAAAGTATGGTGTGCATCTACATGGGCACAATGAGCTTCACAAAGTTTCTGCACCAAGATTGCATCTTTGGACCCCGCTGGGGGCGACGCACACTAAATTATTCTCAGTATTTCGTGCCTGAGTAAGTGCCTTTGTCCTGAGTTCTGAAGTTTCCACTGAGTATCGCCTCCTCGGTAATATTCACATGGAAATCCAGTGGCCAATCACTGAGATAGGTTATCCTCGCCTGTGCTTTCTTAAATGTCGTTCCGGACTTCCATCCCTGGACGCATACCTGTTGTCCTGTCTCCAGGTTTGCGGAATCCCCGACCCTGACTGGCTGCAGGTTCGCGCCTTCAAGCAGGAGAAGGGTAGCGCTGGTACGCGGGTCGATGGCTTGAACGGAGACACTGAACCGATTGCCTGTAGGGGTAACCACTTCCAGGGTGCCGGGAGCGGGAGTATATTCCTCGTAATCCAGGACGGTCAGTACCTGATTGCCACTCCCCACGATGACCCCCAGAGCTTTAGGAGATTGAGATTCGCCGGTTTCAAACACCTTTACCACGGACTGCTCAATAGAAAGCTCAATCACCTCTATGGTGCATTCAACGGTGCCATAGTCCTTACCGTTAATCTCCAGGCCGGTTTCCAAGGGATACTGCCCCGGAGCAACATCAGGCGCGATTTCAATTACTAGGACCGAGGCCCGGGCGCTGGGTCCACTCCACTGCATGCCGTCGGTGAGTGTGATACCTTGAGGGATATCATTGGCATAAAGTCTCAGGCTGCTGACCTCTTTGCCGGGAACTATTGCCTTGATTACATTGTTCCTGGTCTCCCCGGGTGCGGTTTCTATATGACTCCTGTAATAGACATGAGCCTCATCGGCGCCGCTGCCCAGATACGTCTCGGACACTTCTATTGGTGACCATGGGTTTTCCTGACCTTCCTGGTGAACATTGCCACGATAGGCTGGACCACCACCAGGCACGGGCACGATATCGTCAGCAGCTTGTTGTTCCCCATACAGCGGTAGCCTGTCCTTGACCGGTATAGGAGTGCGGGTTTCATTCTCAGGTGGCTGGCAGCCGGCGATAAGCAAGCCGATTAATATCACTATTGGTATAAGCTTCTTCATAATACCTCCCTCTCACGGCAGACTCATAACATAAACCAGAGAACCAATCTGTCGGTTCCATTGAAAAACCATGTAATCGCCGTGGATAACAGGATGGCACCAAACCCTCCCTTCCTTGGTTGAAGTAAGTTTGAGTTCCTTCTGGGTTTCCAGATCAAATAGATAAATGTCGGCACCCGGCTCATGCCCGTTCACAATGACATCATTGGTCGTATTTCCATCGCTGGACCTCGCATCTGTCCATGCCAGCCTTTGGTTGTGGATAGAAGGAGAGAAAGCAGCGTAACCACTATGTGATACCTGCGTCTCAATTCCGCTTTCCAGGTCGTATAGGAAGATATTGGCTTTGCGGAATCCTTCCCGTCGGAGACAGACTATACTGTTCCCGCTGATATCAGGAGACTGGTCATTCTTGGGCGACATCGTAATGCGTCGCTCTTCGCCGGTGTTTAAATCATAAGCGTATATCTCGTTATTATACGAAGAATCGTTACCGGCGTGGCTGACGGCATCCATATCAGCATGGCGCATATCCGTCCACACGATAGTACTGCCATCTATGGCTACCTGATTGTAACCTTCAACGGTCGTATTCTCAGTGACGCGTACTTCCTCCCCTGTTTGCAGGTCATAGGCATAGACATCGAGGGGAAACGGATATTGGTCCCGTGTTTGGTTACGCGCATCCAGCCAGACGATGGTCTCGCCGTAAATACGCGGCGACATCTGCGCATGCTCCTCGGTGGTAAGTTGCATTACTTCGTTTGTATGCAGGTCGAGCAGGAAAATGTCATAGTTCGGGGGAGGTTGGAGCACAGAAGAAGTAACATGTCGAAAGAACTCGTCACTGTCAACGGAAGCCCAGACTATCTTGTTTTGGCAAATCGATGGGGTACCAGCCATGCGTAAATCGGGGATCTCCAGGAGGCGCTTCTTTTCATGCGAAGTCAGATTGAAGGCAGAGAGGCATTGTCCGACTATCTTACCCTCTTCATACTCATAGTCCAGCCCCACCAGCGTGTCTCCCCAGACACAGTCCTGGCCATAATAGAAATGCTCGCCTATCAGCCAGCTTGCGAGGGGAACATTGGTATCGAAATCTATATCCAGCATCACGTGTATGCCGGGCTCTATCTTCAGCTTTCTCGGTACAGTATAACTGGTGTCAGCGGAGAAGTAATTGATATCGATGGTATATGTCCCCGGCGGCAACTCAACTCTATAGTAGCCGTTTTCATCCAGGTCGACCTGCGTGATAAGCTGGGCATGGTCGGCATCATAGACCATAACTTTCCTCGGCTGGTAGACCTCTTCAGGATAAGGCTGGTCGATTTCCTCTCCCAGGCTTGTTGGGCCAATGCGTGCTTTTCCCTCAAACACACCTGAGGCAGCATCCGTATTCTCCGGCATGACCGCTTCGGTGTCCCTATTCTCGATGCAGCCGCTCAATCCCGGAACCGCCAGCACTAAAATCAATGCCACAAGCACGAATGACAATTTCTTTTTCACGTTACCTCCTGATTTCAGACACCCTCGGCTCACCAAGCCCATATCGAGCAAATTGCCCTAGAGTTATCATCAAAACTCTATTGTTCGGGTACTGGAGGGCCCGCGGGACCCTGAGGGCCTACAGGTCCTGTTCCTTGGACGCCACTACTGGGGCTTGGACCTCCTCGCATAGGGCCATATTTCTCGCGATATTCTTTATGTTCCTCAACAAGCTCTGCCAAATTGCTAGGGTAATCTTCAACCGAGCTTCCCGGGCCTCCAAATACCCCGATGGTCCAGTGGTCCGGGAGATCTTCAAGTGAGGCACTGCTTACCGTTATTTTATCCATATCCTCGGGGAGGCTAACCTTATCTGGACCACCATATAGCACGAGCGTCACTTTTCCAGGCGGTATCCAGGGAACTCTCTCATGCGTTTTCACGAAGACTACGGGGAAGCCATCAACCATTTTGGGAACCGGGTGACCATCGATGGATTCCGGCACCAGAGGTCTGAATTCCTCCGGTATGCTGCTATTGGCCGTTGAGCTTTGGCCTTTATCCTCATAGGCAGTTGGTACAGCGTCTTCCTGTTGCCCAGCGACACCGCTTTCACAGTTATCCCCACCAGCAGAGGCCAATTTATCTTGGTTAGTAGCAACAGGGACACAAGAAGAGCTAACCACCAAAAGAAGCACTGCGCAACCCAGCGTTAAGAAAACCGTGAATATGTCCTTTGTCATTTTCCCCTCCTTGACTAACATGGGTATTATCTTGATATTACCAGGAACAGCTCAGTCATTTAGCAGAATCCCACCCCCTCCCCATGCTTTGTTACCATCAGCATTTACATGCTGAATATAGGAGCGGTTACCTTCATGCCAGACTATGAAGACTCCTCCCTCTCCGTCACTTTCCATGACCGGTGCTGCAAATCCTATTCCATATTCACACTCCTCTTCACTTACACGGAACAACGCTACGCCGTCCTCGGGCCACATAGTCTTACCGGTTCCATCTATCCTCTGAATCATTAAGCGATTATCCATGCATCCCCAGAGGGTTATCACACCTCCCGATCCATCGCTCACCATCTGAAATGCTTCCGAGCCCGAGTATATCCCGGGGGCTTTTACACTGCCCTGCGGCCACTTGAGATTGCCTTCAGAGCTAATTCTTCGAACATAACCCTGAGAAGAAGCTATCATCGCACCACCCTGGCCATCGCTCACGACTTGAGCAACAATCGGTGAGCCAGCGATATGTACAGGGACGCCGCTCTCTTGCCACACGAGATCTCCCTGCGCACTGATCCTCTGGGCATAGATGTCGGAATCTATGAAGCCAGCCTTTTCCTTATCAGGGTCAGGGATATTTCTAGTCCAAACAACAATGCATCCGCCTGAACCGTCACGTGCCATCTGCATAGGAGGAGGAACTACATGCATAAATTGATCCCCCTCACCTATGTATGTGCCTTTTTCTCCCCATAGAGCTTCCCCCTCGGGGCCTAGCTTCTGCACATGGAAGTCTGCCCTGCGCTTACCTTGGGAACTTCATAGGCAACTATGGCACAGCCTGACCCGTCCGCTGTTGCAGCAGGATAGTGAATAAATGTCGGCTGAAGGTTACAGCCAGCGCTGAACAGGATACCAACAGTGAAAAGCAATATAAGAATGAATGGCATCTTTTTACTTCGCGAACCCATATGCCCCCTTGTGTTTTTCCGTTTGTTATTAATAGACGTTTGAGAGCAACATTCTGCTCATTAACCCATTGAAAAGGCACCCCGCCTGGCAACATAGGGTATAAGGAAAAGGATTCCGATAAGAATAGAAGGGCAAATCCAGAAGAGGTCGCCAGACCCCAGCGGAGGCTTAATGGCGGAGTCGTAGATGAAGAGACCAATTCCGAAGATCACAAACATTCCACCGGCAACCAATTCGCCCCATCGCTCTGACCACTTCCAAGCTATGCCTACGATTGTAAAAGTCAGTAAACCCAAAAGTATGTAAGGCCAGGACAATCCGATAAATTGCAGAGAGAGCATCCACAAGATGCCATAGAGTATTCCCAAAATTCGGGCTATCCACCGAATTACACGGACAGACCGATGGTTATCAACTTCGTTTCGCATAATTGCCTCCTAGTTCAGGCTGCAGCCTTTTTCACGGTGCCCTAGCTTTACGAAAATCTCGCAGAATGCCCCGACTGTTAGTCGGGGATGAATGCCTTTCAGCTTCTCGAAAAAGTGTTAGGTATTTGCTTCCGATGCTCTTCCAACAGTGCCAGGAGTGGCTCTATCAGCTCATTATTCGGTGAAGGCAAACCTTCTCATCGTTATAATATGGCTTCCTTCTTTTTCCTGCGCAGAGTGCACGCAAATGTACTGGGCGTCTCTAATTATTTGTAAGAGATGCCCAGAGGCTACCTAATATGCTATGACTGCTGCCAGCCATACCCATATCTAACTGGAGTCGCTAATGAGCAGGGCATCTCCACCAAATTCGCTATCGTGCCGAAACCACCGAGTAAACCATTAGCAATTCAAGATACCCTATAGTATCTATGTTTCTGACTGGCCCCAGGAGGTCCACTCCCAGAGAAATTACATGCGCCATCTGGATGCCCATCACCAAAAGCATAGCTCCATACGTCTATTTCATGCACATAGCTATGTAAGGGGCAGCTTCTAAAATGTCCTTCAGCATAACTGGTGTGTTTGTTACATGGTGGAGTAGGGCCGAGGTCTTGATAGTACCCACTAGTGTGTTCCCAAAACGGCTCATACAGATAGTAGGACCCACCTACGCTATTCACCCCTGTGATATCACTTCCATCCCATATACATGTTTGCCAGGCTTCCTCACCCGTGATTAGAATACCCCCGGATGATTCCCACCATGCTTTGGCATAAAAGGTGCCGATATCATCTCTCATCGAGTCAATTCTTCTACTGTGTAGAGGTGATTTCTCTGTTTCTGCCCCTCGAGTTACTCCGTTACTTTCCCATTCCTGCCACTCCGCTTCGAGAGCCTCAAGCGGTACATCAGTCACCGGATGAATCGTGGGTTTTCCCGCTTCATTGAATGTGACCGTAACTTCTTTACAGGGGTGTTCATCAGTTGCCCGAACTTTAGGATGAAGGGAACTGAGAGTAGTCGGCTCTATTTCCTTCTCCTCGGACCCAAGCCAAACCCATAACCACTCCACCTCTTCATTGTTGATGTAACCCCAACATATATCCACATCAGAAAGGTTCTCCACTTTCAGACCGTTGTTGATAGCAGGCCAGTATAACGTGCTTACAGACGCTTGGGCGATCATCCTCTGAGATACGCCTTCGAAAATCTCCGGAGCAACTTGCCTGATAAACCGGCCCCATATGATATCTTTCCCCCAGAGCTCCTTGACTTGCTCAAGCCTCTGTCCGTCTGCATGGATACTGTTCTCTACCCTTGGCTCATCTGACTCAGCAGTAAGAGCAACCTGAGCTTGTCCAACACCAGGTACCAGGCTAGCGGCTCCAACAGTGGTGCTCATCAATGCAGCGATGAGAACCGTGATCATAGAAACCACTACTATACGCCTTCTTATAAGCATTGTTCATTTACCTCCTTAGAATTTTTTGGATTTTGCAACATCCCTATCTATCCCAAACTTCACGCTCTCATATGTATCACCTGCCTTCATCCCAGTTATCAGCTACTTCCCCCGCAACAGCTTTTCAGGCACCCTGCTTATTCCCTTGCTTTTTTGCTTTCACTAATATATACGCTGTTTGGGGACAAAAAGTTCACGGTTTTGTTGTACTTCAATGGGAGTTGGACAGCTATCTTTAAAACAACCGCCCAAACCATAGTGTCTGCACATGAAATTCTTCAACATTTCATTCCAGTCACCTCCTTGTACATTATTTGCGCTGCTCAAGCCTTATAAGCGAAAGATCATTCATCTGGTGCCTGCGGTATCGGCATAAGCAGAGATATATAGGTAACCTTTTCTTCTCCCAGGTCAACTTCCACGATAAATATCTTATTGATCTCAGGCAGGCGGATACCTATCTGCACTTTGTCTTGTCTTATTTCTTTCCCTTCTTCCGTTATGCGTATCTGGGTATCGATGTCCTGGATTTCGTATTTCCATCCCTTTATCCTCGCCTGCACCTTGGGACTGCTGAATGCTATCTCCTTTGCTTTTTCCCTTTCTTCTTCGGTGGCCTCCGCATCTTTAGCGATTATCCTCACGTTCTCCCCTTCTCCTGGCATATGTATGGTGGCCACCGGCTTAGCTTCAGGCATGAGCTTATAATGGATGTCTTCAATTGAGGAACCTGCCAACGCTTCTACCCCTAGTTTTACCCCTTCCGCAACAGGAAGGGATTCCCTTACCTTTTCGACTTCTTTCTCGGCAAGATTGACTTGAACAGCCCATCTTGTATTTCCTCCCTGGAGCATCACCATTACTTTCTTTTTTATCTCTTCCTCCCCGTCTTTCTCCCACGTGAGGTGCCAGGAGACCAGCTCAACCCGCGATATGCTGGCTCCCTCACTGAGCAGTTCGTTCACGTCCGAGTTTGATTTAGCTATGCTAATGGCTTCTTTCCTCTCTTCTCCCGTTAATTCCTGGGTCTCATATTCGATTGTTGCTGCTAGACTTGCCTCCTGTGCCTTTTCCACTTTCTCCACTCTCTCATCAGGCAAGTTAACAGACACTGTCCATCTACCGTCCTTCAGTATAGTTTCTACCAACGCTCCCCTTATAACCTCTTCATCTTCACTGACAATAACGTGTGGGAAAACGGCTCCTATGGTTCCACCCTTCGCCAACAATTCCTTAACCTGATGGTCTTTCCCGGCTATCTCAATGGCCTTCTCTCTTTCCTCCTCAGTTAATCCAGGCATGTTGAGCACCTCAACCCCGGTTACCTGTTTGCTGTCAAGAGTTACCTCTGCTTTGCCAAGCCGATTGTCTCCCAGGAACATCACATTTGCAGTTTGTCCCGTTATCTCCGTTACCTTGACTTCTATCTCCTTCCCAAAATGTTCTTGAATTCGAGGGCTATTCTCCACAGCCTCCTTGGCTATTACTTCCGGTGTTTCTCCTCCTAAAAGCATTGTTATTACAAGGCTAACTGCGAGCGCTACCACAAGAACGCTGGCTACGGCTGTTCTCCATGTGACCCGCCTGCGGCGGAACGGCTCTTCTTCAGCGACAAGACGCTGCTGTACTCCCAGCCATACATAGTTAGGGCAACTTCGATCCTCAGCCGTGTCCTTAAGCGCATAACTAAGCCTTCTCTGGAGGAACCCTGCAGCTTTTAGCTCCTCACGACAGCGCTTACAACCGGACAGGTGTTCTAATAGCTCTTCCCTTTCTCCCTGGCTGAGTTCCCCGTCCAGATAAGGCACGAGCAGCTTCCTAGCTTGCTTACAGTTCATTGTCTACGCCTCTCTTTTTCAACTCCTTGCGCAACGAATTGATGGCTTTGTTAATTCTGGACTTAACCGTCCCCAAGGGAATTTCCAATGTTTTAGCTATCTCCTCATACGAAAGCTCTTGATAATGCCTCAGAACCAGCACTACTCGGTATTTCTCTTTCAGCGACCTCAGAGCTTCATTAACCTTCTTCCGCTCTTCATCGGCTATTATTCTGAGCAGCAGGTCGGGGTCTTCCTTCAGCAGGGTCCCATCGAGCGGAGAAGCAGGACGCCCCTTGCGGTGTTTGTTAATACATTCATTTACGGTTGTGCGACGAAGCCAGGCCTTGATATTCCCACCTTCTTGAATGGTATGAGCTTTCCTGTAAACTTTGGTGAAAACCTCCTGTACTACATCCTCCGCCTCCTCGCCATTGCCCGTTATTAGATAAGCAGTCTTAAAGACCATATCTTTGTATTGAAAGAAGAAAGCTTCAAAAGCCTCTTTATTTCCTTTTTGTATTTGTTCGATAAGGCCCATTTTCGCTTCTACTAATATATACGCGGTTTTTGAATAAAAAGTTCGCGATCCCCCCCCCCGATTTGCTTGGTTCGGTGGGATATAGCAATTATTGGTGTCTATCTCGTTTTCATAAGGAAGGTAAGAGAGTTGGGCAAAGAGATCATTCAAATCCAGCGAAGGCGGACTCTCCCATCCGGAGAGAAGGAGCTAGAGGAAATTCTTGCCATAGTGATTGCCATCAGGACAAGCTTCGAGTAAGGCTTGATGTCGAAGAGGCTAATGACAGACTGCACATGGGATTCTATGGCTCCATCTCGGGCGGCTCTATATCTATCGGCTGATTGAAATCGTAGAAGTACTTAACGGTATTTTCCGTACCCCATTCCTCTTCCCCCTCAGGCCTCTCTATACTTGCCGGCCGACGACTTTCACTTTCTAGCTTCCGTATCAAGTGGCTGTCCCTGGCAATCCAGAGTTCAACCTCCATTTCCCATTCACTCATTTGCTCGAAATTAGCCGAGGAAAGTTGCTCCGGGCTCATCTCGGCCTTCTGGTTTTCAACATAGTCATCAAAGTCAACCTCGGCGGAGTAGTGTAAGCAGTCGACCCCGTTGACTTCCTCACCTGGTAGTTTCTTCAAGTTAACAAGATACCGCAGGATTTCCAATTCCTCTTTGAGAGGGATTAGGTTCCAGACACCATCACATACATGCCACGATGGTTTATCGGAGTCTCGTTCATAACATTTATTGCCCACTATGATGGCTTCTCTCCAGCCTTCGGGCCCTATTATCTGTGTTCTCAGTTGGTCGGGCTCAACGGAGTCCGATTGAGTGAGAGATCGCCGGGTCTCGCCATTGAACGTCTGGATCATTATCTGGCTCGAGCGAAGCGATTCGGCACTGCGAGTGATATTAACGGCTTCGGATGCCGTCTCCTGTAAATTCCCACCGCTTCCGCACCCGAGGGCTGAAACCAGCAGCAGGGATAGCAGTCCTATTATCAGGTACTGCCTGAGGCCACTCCATTGCATCGATTTACGCATATGCTTTCCCCCTGGATTCTTAATTCCTGCTTCTCGGAATGATCTTAGAAGACTCATGAATCTTAACGTCAGCATCAACCGACTGCTCAATGTTTACAGAAACCTCTTTGGATGGCACTCCCTTTTGGCAGGTACTTCAGAGTATGGGGTTGCCTTAGACCTCGAAACCCGCGTTGCATTTATCTGTAGAAAGTCCCGGGACCGTGAGTGGAGTGTGTTTGATGCCGGTCCCAAAATCCTACATCTTTAAACCATTGCCATTGAGTATTGTGTTGATAGACTATGGGATCGGCTCCTTGTAGTGTTTGGACTATGAGACCAGGCTCCGCGATATAACCAGTCTCTGCAGACGCGGCATCCCGGTCCACATCATGTTTCCAATTTACACACTCCAAAGTAACATCACTTGAAGCAACGATGTCCACGTCGGACACAGTATATGACCACGACATGCCTGGCGATAAGCTAACCTGGGCTTTGCTTTGGCTTTGTGTATCTCCAGGGCCATAGTCAACGATTTCATAACCTGCGTTTTCATCAAAATCAAATCCCCTGAAAATGTAGTCGTTTTGCCAATTGTTGCTGTCCCAGATATCGCATCCAGGTTCTATTACCTGACAAATTTCAAAACCGATGCGATCATGACCTGGGACATAGCCATCCGCGGCTTCGTATCCCAACACAAACTTCTTGTATTTGCCATAGGGCTGTATCTCACCTTCGGTATGAACGAACCCTAAGTAGTTCGATTCCTCACCCAAAGAGGCTCTTGATTTCAGTCCGCCAGAGCTGTAGCGGTTGAAGGTCTTATCCAGACATTCAAGGACGTAACTATGAGATGGTTCATTTGTAGAATAAAGGTGGATATCCAGAACGGTATCATGTGGAGAAGCAATAGCTACATAATCATTGCTTGGCTCTCCGTATTCCAACCCAAAACTATACTCAATATCGTCAGGTTTTGGGATGCCCTTACTAACAGCATCCCTGGCTTCAGTTTCTTCCACATTCAGCAATGTAGCTATAAGGTAATCCTGAGATCCTTCCCCGACGAATGCTACAGGTTTATGAGAGTTCAAGGCTTGTACAACCTTCCCTCGTTTTACCTTAGTCCCTACCTGCAGAATCAGCACATCGGCAGTTTCTAAAGAGCTGGTTCCTGGACCCCAATCAATATCAAGCCCTTTCTCTACATAGGACTCTTTGTTGTCGAGGAAACTATATGTTTTGTTCCCAGATGTCAGGTCATCAGCTGAGCCACACCCCACCCCTGTTACCACCAACGTTAAAGCCCATAACGTTGCCGTAATAGCAAAGATGTGCTTCCCCAAATATGAAAACCTCTTCATTTTACCTTTGTGATGTCTTTCGAGTCTGTACCATAGCATATGCCATTTAATTACCCAGCAGTGCTAGATGCAGGTATGTTATAGCACAATTGTTACCAGTTGTCATGGGCCTAAGGGGCCAGAAAGGCATTGAAAAGCGCTGAATTGCGTTTATAATCGGAAGAAAAGGAAATGAAACGCCTGGGGGATATTCATTGGCACTTGATGGCCGTGGAGTGACCCATCAGTAAAGGCCATCATCGAGAGACCCTGGCAAAGAGCTTGTCAAACCCAACAACCAGGACCAGTCCCAGGACAAAATCCAAAAGGAACGCTGCTGCACCGACGACAAAAGGAATCCAAGCTCCACTCAGCGCAAATGGGTTAATAGTCCCGAAAGAGATCCACATATAACCAAAAATGAACCCAAACCCCCAAACCAACATTGAAGCTCCCATAACCTTCCATCGAGGCAATCCTCGCCGACAGGCCAGGAGGAGAACAACGAGGCTCGCAAGTGCAATTCCAATTATCATCCCTATCGCATCACCTTTAAGACCTCCCACATTTGCAAGCACAGTGAGTGGGGAAGCGAAGAAAAGGAAGTTGGTAGCAAAGTCAAGGGAAAAAGAGAGCCGTGCATAAATAAGGAAAGTGGTGAACCAGGCCAAGACCGCTGCCCTTTTAAACTTGACAGGTCTGGTCAAAAACCTGAAGCTAACAGGCCTGGTTAAGAAGCTCATAGCCTTTCCTCAATTGATCAGTCTATGCATTTTCTACCACATTCCACCCCCTCTTGTCTTGGGACCTAAGTCCTAAATTTTCCAGATCTAAGGGTATTGAAAAGCGTTGAATTGCATTTATAAT
>JBKGZM010000054.1:0-13016 GCA_046545575.1 Dehalococcoidia bacterium | reverse complement strand
ATGTCCACCCCTCCACCCCTCCCCCATCGACATACCTGCTGGCGATGGCGACGTCTGCACCCCCGATCTTTTGAAGAAGGTCCGGTATCTTCTCAGGCGGGTGCTGAAGATCGGCATCGATCACCCCGAGAACATCTCCATCCGCGTGGCGAAATCCCTCGATTGCCGCCGATGCCAGCCCCAGTTTCCCCTGCCGATGCACTACCTTGATCGGCTTCTCGCGACTGAGTTCCTCAGCTAGAGCTCCCGTTCCGTCCGGGCTGTTGTCGTCGACAATTATGAGCTCATAATCCATGTCACATAGAGAGTTGTGGACCCTGTCTGCGAGGTTGGGCAGGTTTCCCTTTTCGTTGTATGTTGGCACGATAATCGATATTTTCACTCTGTAAATCCTCGGATGATTTTTCAATTCCCCGCCGCAAGCTTATGAACGGCGTGAAGCGACACGGATTCTGTTAGTAGGCAGCCAGCAGCCGATAAAGGTCCTTCCCGCTTACTCTTTTCAGATTATCCATTACCAAATCGGCGTTAGCAAGGGCTTGTCTTGGGTGGGTTTTGGTCACGGCGATGCATTTCATGTCACCTGCCTTGGCCGCTGCAACTCCGGATGGAGCATCCTCGATAACTATACATCTGTTTGCTGGTACCACTACTCTCTCCGCCGCTAGAAGAAATCCCTCAGGGTCAAGTTTTCCTCTGCTTACCTCGTCGTTCCCGATAATGGAATGGAAGCGGTTTTTAATGCCAAGCTCAGATAGCATGAGATCAATGTTCTCATATGGTGCTGATGAAGCAAGCGCGACCCTGAACTCCTCTTCCCATAGTCTCTCCATAAGCTCCAGCACACCGGGCAATGGTTTTACATTGTTTCTCACAAGCGAACGGAATAATTCCTCTTTTCTTTGGCTGAGTGACTCGATTTCCTCGGGTGAGATATCCTCAAACAGCGAGCGCAGAATATCATCGTTGCGGCGTCCGAAACTCTCCTGGAAGTCCTCTTCGGTGTAGTTCCATCCCCTGCTCTCAACCACCTCGCGCCATGCTGCGAAGTGGAATGGGGCCGTGTCGACGATTACCCCATCCAGGTCCCAAATCACTGCTTTGTCAGTGTTTGCTTTCATAGGCACAGTTAGGTATAGTGCTTGGGCAGGGTCCTATCCGCTCTTGCCATTTATCAGGTTCAAAAACTCGGAGCGGGTGGCGACACGCTGCCTGAAGAGCCCTCTCATAGCGGAGGTGACGATATTGGTGCCTGGCTTTTTTACGCCTCGCATTGTCATGCAAAGGTGCTCTGCCTGGAGGACGACCGCTACTCCTTTTGGCTGTAAGGCTTCTACTATGGTGTCAGCGATCTGCGTGGTCATACGCTCTTGCAACTGGGGACGGCGAGCCAGTACATCGACTGTACGGGCCAGTTTGCTGACCCCCACTACCCGGCCGTTCGGTATATATCCTATGTGAGCCAGGCCGTAGAACGGCAGGAAGTGATGCTCGCACATGGAGTAGAATGGGATGTCCTTGGCGACCACCATCTCTTGGTGCCCTTCGTCGAATCCTACCTTGAGGTGTTCTTCAGGACCCTGATGTATACCGCTGAAGACATCTGCATACATCTCAGCGATGCGCTGCGGGGTGTCAACCAGGCCCTCTCTGTTCGGGTCTTCCCCAATCGCCTCGATTATGGATACAATCGCTTGTTTGATTCTCTCCTGATCTATCACGTGTAACCCCCGATTCGGGATGTCGAATTAGTTTCGACATGCTTTTATTCCTGTTCTGATAGCACGATCGATTCAATCGATTTATAATCTGACGGAACTTCGATCATCGGCGGGGCTTGTTTGATTGCGGTATCGGGGTCCTTCAGTCCGTTGCCAGTGATTATGCAAACGATCCTCTTTCCCTTCAGGTCGAGTCCGTTTTTCACCGACTTTATGAGTCCGGCAACTGAAGCGGCGGATGCCGGTTCTCCGAATACGCCCTCTTCTTTGGCCAGCATACTATAGGCGCTTAGAATCTCATCATCTGTAACGCTGTCGATGACTCCCCCTGACTCATCGCGGGCATTGACAGCGCCTTGCCAGCTTGCGGGGTTCCCGATGCGAATAGCAGTAGCGATGGTCTCGGGGTTCTCAATCACCTGATTGCGTACAATTGCCGCAGAGCCTTCTGCCTCAAAGGCCATCATCTGGGGGGTAATAGGAGACTTGCCTGCCCTTTGATATTCAGTAAACCCCTTCCAGTATGCGGTTGTATTTCCAGCGTTGCCAAGGGGTATGAACAGATAGTCCGGCGCTGTCCCCAGCCTGTCCACTACTTCGAATGCGGCTGTCTTCTGCCCCTCAATCCGATATGGATTCACTGAATTCACCAGAGTGATGGGGTGCTTCTCTGTGAGTTCGCGCACGATCTTGAGGGCCTGGTCGAAATTGCCATCGACACTGAGAACCTTAGCGCCAAATACCATTGCTTGAGATAGTTTCCCCAGAGCGATGTTCCCTTTGGGCACCAGCACGAACACGTTCAGTCCGAAACGCGCACCGAAGGCTGCTGCTGAAGCACTGGTGTTGCCGGTGGAAGCGCATGCGACAGCCGTATTGCCTGCCTCCACGGCCTTTGCAACGGCGAAAACCATTCCTCTATCCTTGAAGGAGCCGGTGGGATTACAGCCCTCGAGCTTGAAGTAGAGCTCACCACACCCGATCTCCTTCTCTATCCTGTGTGACCGGACGAGCGGGGTATCCGCTTCGCCCAGGGTAAGGATCGGGGTTTGGGGGGTTACGGGAAGGAATTCACGATATTTCTCTATAATGCAAGACAATTTGCTCAATCCTCAACTCTTATTAGATTGCTGACCTCTTTCACGACATCCAGCCCTTCCATATCCTTTATGGCCTGCTGCATGGCCTTCTCCCTCGCGGGGTGCGTCATAATCACGATCTCGGCCGTCTGGAATCGCTCATCGGCCTCTTTTTGGATTACGGAGGCGACGCTGATTTTGTGGTCGCCAAGTATCTTTGTAATCTGAGCTAGAACTCCCGCCTGGTCGGTTATGGTCATTCGCACGTAGTACCGGGTCTCGATTTCGTCCATGGGTTTGATAGTGCCCTGGTCAAGTGGCAGCTCAGGAGTTACAGGTGCTTCCAGGGCGATATTCTGTGCCAGGTGAATTACATCGGCGATGATGACATTGGAGGTGGGATCGGGCCCTGCTCCTCTGCCGTAAAACATCACCTTTCCTGATAATTCCCCTTCGGTTTGTACGGCATTAAAAACCCCGTTCACCTTGGCCAGTAGCATGTCCTCGTGGATAAAAGCTGGATGGACCCTTGCCTGGACAGTGTTATCCTCCTTCTTCGCCATAGCCAGAAGCTTTATGGCATATCCCAGTTCCTTGGCATACCGGAAGTCTTGTGGTGCTGTGCGTGAAATGCCTTCGTAGTAGACATCCTGTGGGCGGACGCTAACATGAAAGGCCACGGTGGCCAGAATGGCGATTTTATACTCGGCATCGATCCCCTCGATGTCGTTTGTGGGATCGGCTTCGGCATACCCCAGTGATTGGGCCTCCTTGAGGGCGGTGGAAAATTCCAGTCCTCCTTCCTCCATTCTTGTGAGTATATAGTTTGTGGTTCCGTTGATTATAGCGTGGATCGCGGATATCTTGTCCGCTTGCAGGTTTCTCTTGAGCGGAGAAATTAGCGGGATGCCACCACCAACACTTGCCTCGTAAAGGAGTCCTACCCCGTGTTCGTTGGCCATGGCGAGGAGTTCCACTCCGTGTTTGGCTATCACCTCTTTGTTGGCGGTGACGACGTGCTTGCCACACTGGATAGCCTCTTTGATAAAGCCATGAGCCGGGGTCTCCCCGCCGATGAGCTCAATTACAATGTCGATCTCGGGGTCTTGAAGTATGTCTTGTGCATCTGAGGTGAAGGTCTGCGGGTCGATCAGTGGTGATTTTGCCCTGGTCTCATCCTTATCGGCGACCCTTTTCAATACGAGAGGTGCGCCACTCTGTTTAGTGAGAATATCGGGTTTCTCTTTAAATATTTTGGCGACTCCGCCGCCTATCACTCCCAACCCTATCAACCCGACGTTGACCCTCTCTCTCATCTGAAACCCCTATTTGTTCGGTAAGATAATCGCGGTCTGGAGACCGCTCCTACAGGTGGTCGACTACACTTATTCAATTGCTTTTTCTATGGCCCATTCCTGTAGGTCTGGACTCAGGTTCTCCTCTATGTTAAACTGCTCGCGCTGTTTGGAAAACCACTCGTTGAAAGCCTGGCTCTGCAGTGTCTGCCTGTCGCTGTCTTCCAGTGGCCTCTCTTCCCTTTCCAGGACTTTGATAAGCCAGTATTCTTTACTGGTAGTATTACCACTATCGTTACTGTTTCCCACAGTCTCTTCGCTTTCCTCGATCGCCTCAGCCTGCGTCTCGGTCTCTATTTCGATGGGCTCGCTCACCTCTCCCTGGGTCAGGTTGAAAGCTGCGTCAACAACTTTCGTGTGGTATTGCGTGCTCATTATCTCACGGGGCATCCATCCCAGGTCACCGCCGTCCTCGCTTGAAGCGTCCTTTGAGAATTCCTCAGCCAGGGTGGAGAAATCTTCCCCAGATCCCAGTCGTTCTTGCACTTCCTTGAGATCCTCTTCGTCCTGGAGCATAATTCCCCTAACGTGTGCCTGGAGCATCTCCTTAGGCACTTCTCTCTCCCCGATATGCTCTCGTATCTTATTCTGCAAGAGGCTGACCTGTACTTGCTCCCGGTAAAATTCTTCTAAGATTCCCATTTCAGCCAGTTTATCAATATATTCTCTGTAGGACATTGTGGGTTGTTGCATTTCGCTGGAGTTACCCCCGGTTCCTTCCGCAGGAGAGAACTGACTTTGAATCTTCTCCTCAACTTCCTCTTCTGTTACCGTTATACCGAGATCCGGAGCGAGTTGTCTACATAGTTCGTTTCTTTCGATGGACTGAAGTGTATATTGGGCTATGTATTGCTGTTGAGAGGACTCCTCTGTGTTGCGTATGCCGTTAAGACGGAGCATCTCTATATAATAGTCAGTATCGAACGTTTCGTCGTTGACCTTGAGCACTGTTTGGTGGTAGGGCGCGATTGCGCTGTCGTAGTATCCATAGCCAAAGACAGCCAAGACTATTGCAACGATCAAACACCCGACGATGATAGTAATACGCCGCCACCGCTGTTCCCTCTGCCAGCGGGAAAGCCGCCCTCTGGTAACTATTTTCTCTGTGCGTTCTCTCTTCTTTGAAGACATGCTCTGGGGATCTTCATGTTTAATAGGACTTACTTAAGCCCTGCTGTCATACCATTTCACTTATGAAACCATATCACGCTATGGGATGTCTCGGGACAGGAACTCTCACCTTGTGTTTGCAGATTATGCAAGAAAAATAGAAAGGGAGAGCTTTAGTGTTGTGTGGACCTGTGTCTTGTCCCGACCCCACCGCTCCAGCGAATATGGTCTGCTGTGTACGGCAAAAGAGCAAGGTAGCGAGCCCTTTTTATAGCTGTACTGAGCTGTCGTTGGTGCTTCGCACAAACGCCGGTTCTTCCTCGAGAGGCTATCTTGCCGCGATCCGATATGAATCTCGAAAGGGTATCAGCGTCCTTGTAGTCTATCTTTAGAGATTTGTCGCGGCAAAACGGACAGACCCTGCGTTTCCGGAAGAATCTCCTTTTTCCCTCAGTTCTTTGTTGTTGTGCCATTTTCCTCGATTCCAGAGATTTTTATTCTGATTCTGATGAGAAGGGCAGCTCTTCAGCGTCAATCATTTCCTCTCCTGTGGGCGCCCCATGTTCTTCTTCTGAAGCGTTTGTCCCTTTTCGATCCAGGAATATAACGCGATTGGCGCGAATCTCCAACCTGAAACGGTTTTGGCCATCCTGTCCTTCCCATGTGCGAGTCCTGAGCCTTCCCTCGGCATAGACCCTCTGTCCCTTTGTTAAGAATTGATTGCAGCTCTCAGCCTGTCGATCCTGGGTGATGACGTCAAACCACTCTGTCTCTCTCTTGCGTTCGCCGTCTGAGGTGGTAAAGAAGCGATTGGTGGCCAGACGAAAGCTTGTCAGCGGTCTCCCATTGGGGGTAAACCTCATTTCCGGGTCACTCCCGATGTTTCCTATGACCATTATCCTATTGAGGTATGCCATTTTCAGCTCCTTTCACGGTCAATTGTCGAGTCTGACCAGAAGGTAACGAAATACTTCCTCACTGAGGTTCAAGTCGCTCTTGATCTCTCCTACATTTCCTGGCTCGGACTGCAATTCTACCATTACATAGTTGCCCTCCCCAAAATTGCGTATAGGATAAGCTAACTTGCGCCTTCCCCAATGGTTAACCTGATTAACGGTCCCTCCATGCTCGGTGATGAGATTGGCAATCCTGTCCTTTACCTGAGGCACGTCTTCCTCGTCTATATCAGGTCGGATTATCGCGGTCAGTTCATAATTGTGCAAAGGCATTCCCTCCTCTTGAACATGTTAATCGAAATTTGCGAGTTATTATAGCATGTAATCTAACTGATAACAAGTATCTACGAATATCGCAGGAAATAGCTAAAGGGCTTCCCTATGGAATGGGAAGCCCTTCCCTGGCTGGTTTATGGTTTTCTGGCGACGTCATATTGTCCCACCCCGCTGCCAGGGCAGTATCATCTGCGCAGGAGCGTTTCACTTCCGTGTTCGGAATGGGAACGGGTGGTTCCACTCCGCTATTGTCACCAGAAAACCATTTTATTCTATCATCTCTTTTCTCGGGTTTCAACCGTTTTTAGAAAAGACCGCTTACTTTTCCTGTCTCGGTATCTACTTCCACCTGCCTGAACGCCGGATTGGAGCTTGTTCCGGGCATCAAGCTGATGTTGCCAGCCACAGGACAGAGGAACTTGGCCCCGGAGTAGATCAGGATGTCGCGGATCGGCAATGTCCAGCCTTTGGGAACTCCCTTCAGGTTTGGATCATGAGTCAGGCTGAGATGGGTCTTCACCATCATGGTGTTGTAGTCGTCGTACTGAGGGTCAGCCTCAAGCTGCTTGGCCTTGGCCTCAGCCTCGGGAGTCCAGGAGACGCCGTCAGCGCCGTAGACGACCTTGGCTATCTTCTCCGCTCTCTCCCTCAGCTTCATGTTCATTGGATACAAGAAATCAAATGTCGGCTCTTGCTCGCAGGCCTCTATTACCGCATCGGCGAGTTCCAGGGCCCCTTCTCCGCCTTGAGCCCAGTGGGTAGAGACGGCGCAACGTGCTCCTGCTTCCTCCACCTTCTTGCGCACGAGTTTGATTTCCTCGTCGGTATCTGTCGGGAAGACGTTGATGCATACCACCGGATTCATGCCGGAGGTCTTGATCACGTTGATGTGGTGTAACAGATTTGGCATGCCCTTTTCCAAGAGGTCCAGATTCTGCTTTGTGTACTCTTCAGGAAGGTCCTTGCCCGGCACCACCTTTGGGCCACCGCCGTGCATCTTCAAAGCCCTGATGGTAGCGGTTAGCACCGAGACATGTGGCTTAAGTCCGCTCAGTCGGGACTTCACGTTCCAGAACTTTTCAAATCCGATGTCGGCAGCAAAGCCACTCTCGGTCACGTGATAATCGAACATCTTAAGACCCATACGGTCGGCGATGATGGAGGACTGACCGACGGCTATGTTGGCAAATGGCCCGGCGTGAACCATTATCGGCTGATATTCGGCACTGCAACAAAGGGTGGGATTGATTGTGCTGCGCATCCAGGCAGTCATGGCGCCACCAACTTCCAGATCCCCTGTTGTGACGGGCTTGCCGGTCTTATCGAAAGCTATGGTGATCTTGTCCATCCGCTCGCGCAGGTCCGCCAGGTCTCTCACGATTGAGAGCATCGCCATCAGCTCGGAGCTCACGGTGATGTCGAATCTGGACTGCATGGTGTATCCATCCATCCGCCCGCCGAGTCCGATAACGATGTTGCGCAGGCTCTGGGCGCAAAAGTCCATGACCCAGCCCATATTCACTCTCGTGGGGTCGACATCCAGGCGGCGCATTCCGGTAAGCCTTTGCAGTTGCTCGTCTGTATAATTCCTTTCGTGCTGCATCCGGGAGGTGAGGGCTACCATGGCGAGATTGTGAGCGTTTGTGATGGCATCGATATCGCCGGTAAGGCCCATTGAGAATTCCGTCAAGGGGATAAGCAGGGCATTACCGCCGCCAGCAGCACTCCCCTTGATATTCATCGTGGGTCCGCTGGAGGGTTGGCGAAGAGCCCCACCTACGTTCTTGCCCCGCTTGGCCAGGCCTTCTATAAGGCCTACTGCTGTTGTGCTCTTGCCCTCTCCGAGAGGAGTGGGGGTGATGGCAGTTATCTCGATGTACTTGCCATCAGGCTTGTCCTTCATACGGTTCATGATATTCAGGAAGTCGAGCTTGGAGAGCCTCCCCATGGGGAGCAACTCATCCCTTTCCAGTCCTAGCTTGTCCCGCCATTCCTCGGGCCTTGGCATATTTGCCTCGGCTGCCTCGGAGATCTGCCAGTCTTCCATTTTCGTCGCATCGTACGGCATTAATACCTCCTTTTGTTTTTAAAAAATTGTTATCCCTTTCTTGGTGACTATTTCCCCATGCGCTCGGCCCTGCGCTCAGCCGCTACTACCGTATTCATCATGAGCATGGTAATGGTCATTGGTCCGACGCCGCCAGGGACCGGCGTAATGGCGCTGGCCTTTTCCTTGACGGTGTCAAACTCTACATCACCCCTGAGGTCGCGGACTTGCTTGTTGGGGTCCTTCTTGCTGGGTTTCCATCCTACCTGGTTTACTCCTACATCAATGACGACTGCCCCTTCCTTGATCATGTCCGGTTTGATGACCTCTGCGGACCCCATTGCAGCAACCAGGATATCCGCCTGTCGGGTGATTTCGGCCATATTTTTGGTCCCTGTGTGGACAACGCTTATAGTTGCATTGGCGCGTTTGTTCTTCTGGACCAGCATGGCCATGAGTGGCTTGCCCACTATATTACTTCGACCGCATATGACCACATGTTTGCCGTCAGGTGGGTTGCCGCTGCGTACCATTAGCTCCACTGCGCCGTGCGGTGTGCACGGCATGAAATACGGGTCTCCGATGAGCATCTTGCCCATATTGACGGGGTGGAAACCGTCCACGTCCTTCGCGGGGTCTATAAGATTTAGTACTTTATCCCCATCGATGTGCTTCGGCAACGGCAATTGGACCAGTATGCCATCCACATAATCCGTTTTGTTCATCTCCTCTACTTTCGAGAGGAGTTCCTCCTCTGAGGCATCCTCAGACAGTACAATGGTATTTGACCATACGCCAATCTCCTCGGCTGCCTTTTCCTTGCCTGACACATAGGAAACGGATGCAGGATCCTCTCCTACACGCATCATGATGAGTCCCGGTGTTACGCCCTGATCTTTGAGCTTGGACACGCGTTCTGTTAGTTCTTCCCTGATTTCCTTTGCAACCTCAGTGCCAGAGATTATCTTTGCTGTCATCTCGACCTCCTTAAAAATTAAAAATCAAAAGTAAAAGGTTAAGAATTAGAAAAATTAGGGATTGAAAGTTAGATTAATCTTGTTCTTTTTTGGAAATTTGATTTTTAGTTTTTAATCTTTAAGTACTTCTTCTTTTGTCGGGAATAAGCCGCAGCTTTCCCGTTCGTCGCAATAGCCCAGATTATAACACTTTGGTTTAAGTTCACCCCCCAGGTATGGGGCAACATTCTCAACTTCCTGTTTAACCTTATTGAACATTTCCCTGATTTCCCATTGCGCCTTCATACACAACCTGAGTGAACAGGCATGCAAAAGCTCCCGCGCATTCATGGTCATGACGATCTTCGTCTCCGCCGCATTGGGTAAAATATAGCGGGCGTCCTCCACAGGAACGCCCGCCTCAATCATCTCTCGATAGAGCTCATGAGTTGCATTGGCTACTTCATCGAATTTCGACTTGAAACCTTTGGCTATTACGGTAGGAGGAGGGATGTATTCCATTTTCTGGAATGAGACATAACGCTGGCTTTGTTGAGTGTAGCTGGCCATGCGATGCCTCACTAGCTGATGGCTGGCTGCACGCGAGATACCATCGATGGCAAAGGTGAAGCTGGCGTGCTCAAATGGGGAAAAGTGGCCTGAGGAAATGAGCATATTCAAGAAACCAGCAACTTGCTCAGCGCTCAGCCTCTCTCGAAGCTCCCCGGCACCAACCTTGGAGGCGGAAAGCTTGGCTGCTGAGGCGATAACAAGTTCAGGTTCAGGAGTAAAACTCAGTAGAACTACCTGCATCTCCCCAAGTACTCATGTCATTATACTATTTACAGTGTGGCATAAGCAATAGCATAAGGCAAGGGCAATTTGATTTCCGAGGAGTCAGATGTCATAATCGTCCATGGCATCTTCCTTTTTTCCTCCAATTTAATATTGAGAACTACATTAATTAGAGGTAATACATGAACTCGACTGATACAAAAAAAACGCTGGTACAGTGTGATTTCGATGGGACGGTGACTACCGAGGATGTCAGTTTCATGCTGCTTGATGCCTTTGCCGATGGGAATTGGAGAGAAATCCTGGAAGAGTATGAACAAGGGAAGATCTCCGTTGGCCACTTTAACCGGGAAGCATTCTCTATGGTGAGCGCCAGCAAGCAGGAGTTGCTGGATATCACACATGCCAGGGTGGAAATAAGAGAGGGATTCAGGGAATTTGCGGATATGTGTGGTAAAGAGGGGATACCGCTTGTTATAGTGAGTAATGGGTTGGATTTCTATATCGAAGATATTCTTCGGCGAATGGGTTTGGGCGATACCCGGGTGCATGCCGCACTAACAGAGTTTAACAATAACGGCCTCCGTGTCCAGTATATTGGCCCCGACGGGAACACACTGGAGGATAATCTTAAGGGAGCCTACATTGATGTATTCCTCAAGGACTATGACTGCGTGATCTACATCGGCAATGGGGCGTCAGATTTAGTACCCTCGCGTAAGGCGCATCATGTTTTCGCTACAGGGGAACTCCGCAACAGATGTCAAAATTCGGGGGTCGAATATATCCCCTTTACCAGCTTCAACGATATTATAGAGAAGATGAATTCCTTTCTATAGAATTGGGGCATAAACTATCATGGCCGCCATTGAGGTAAGTAACCTGAGGAAATACTTTGGTAAGACAAAGGCCGTTGACGGGGTTTCTTTTGCCGTTGAAAAGGGAGACATGTTCGGGTTCCTTGGCCCGAATGGGGCAGGGAAGACCACGGCGATTCGCTGCATGATGGACTTTATACGCCCCCTGGAAGGTTCTATCACCATTCTCGGGATGGATGCCCAGAAGGACTCTGTAGCGGTGAAGAAAGAGATAGGGTATCTCCCGGGCAATGTGCACCTCTATGGTAAGTGGACTGGGCAGACCCATATCGATTTTGTGCGGCAGCTTAGCGGCGGCAAGGATATCTCTCAGGATTTGATGCGGCGGCTCGGCTTTGACCCAACGGTAAAGACGAAGCACCTTTCCTCGGGAAACAAGCAAAAACTTGGCCTCATCCTGGCCTTTATGACCAATCCGGAAGTGCTGATGCTCGATGAGCCAACTCTGGGTCTGGACCCGCTGCTGCAGAACGAGGTCTACGAATTGCTCGATGAACTGACCCGGAGTGGGTCAACGGTTTTCATGTCCTCCCACAATCTCGCTGAAGTTGACCGCGTATGCAGCCAGGTCGGGATTATCAAGAAGGGTAAAATGGTAGCGACGGAAAGCATTACCGCCCTCAAGGAGAAGAAAATCAACGTAATTAACGCCCATTTCGACCACCCGGTGAATAAAGATGACTTCGTGGATGAGAATACGGAACTGGTCAAGGAATTTACGAACGGGCTAATGCTCAGGGTAAAAGGCGATATCAATCCTGTCATCGGGAAGTTGAGCAATCATACGCTCACCAATATAGAGATCTCGCAGCCCTCGCTTGAAGATATATTTATGGAATACTATTCTGACTCGGAAGAATAATTATGTTCGCGGTTTTTTGGAGAACGGTTAAGGACAGGAAAATCTCCCTCGCCGTGTACTCGCTCGCGGCGCTGATATTTATGTGGATGTATGTTGCCCTGTTCCCGTCGATGCAGGAGCAATCCGAGCTTATCGAGACGGCGTTTGAATCAATGCCGGCTGCCTTTTTCCAAGCATTCGGTATTGAAGATTTAGGCATCGCGACGATCGAGCAGTTTCTGGCTATGGAACATTTCAGCATGATATGGCCTATCCTGGTCATCATCCTGCTTCTGGCGATTGCCGGGTCAGGGCTGGCTGGCGAGGTTGAACAGGGCACAGCTGAGTTGCTCCTCTCGCGTCCGGTGTCCAGACTGCGGATTTTCACGGCCAGATACCTCGTTGGTTTGTTTTCCCTCTTTGTTTTCACTGTGATCTCAGTGTTTGCCATTATCCCGCTTGCCGCGATACACGGTATAGAGTACAACCTCGAAAGTTTTGCCTTGGTTGCGGTGATTTCGTTTCTCTTCGGGTGGGCGGTGTTTAGCATCGCTGTGTTGTTCTCGGCGATTTTCTCTGAAAGAGGCCGGGTGTACATGGTGAGTGGTAGCATTGTGCTGGTGATGTATGTGTTGAACGTCGTCGCAAGGCTAAGCGAGAACATGGAATGGCTTAAGTTTGTATCGTTTTTCCATTACTACGACTATAATAGTGCGTTGCTCAAGAGCACTCTGAACAGCACCGATGTGCTTTTGTTCGTCGCTGTGGTACTCGTGTGCACGTTTGGAGCTATGTGGTGGTTTGCAAGACGGGATATAGCAGTGTAATCTGTTGCACGGTTGGGAGTGCTGAGTCGCACATGATAAAATGAATATGCTCGACTGGAGCAAGAGGAGGTAGCCATGAACTGGGTTGACATAATTATCATCATCGTCCTGGCGATATTGACCATCTTGGGCCTCAAACGCGGCCTTGTAAAATCCCTCTTCCCGTTGATAGGGA
>JBKGZM010000053.1:0-13336 GCA_046545575.1 Dehalococcoidia bacterium | reverse complement strand
TTTTCTTGTTTACCAATAGGATATCTTAACCCGAGCCCCCTTCATAGTATCTTTTTTTGATTATACTACCTTCCCGTGACAATCACTCAGTTTCTCACTCCTGTCACCTCCTCTGCTCAAAACCGGTGTTTGCAAACCATTCGGTCTTTATCGTTCCAATTGTATAGACGCTCACCAGAGTGATTTCGCTCAACCCACTTGTAGCGCGGTTTTAATTCCCCTATAATTCACACAGAATGAAATTCACAAAGATGCAGGCCACGGGAAACGATTTCATAGTCGTGGACGCTCATAAGATAGAGCAGGACTGGCCGGCGCTGGCCCATGCCATGTGCAGGCGCCGCTTCGGAGTCGGGGCCGACGGACTGATACTGGTCCTACCCTCGGACAAAGCCCACTTCCGCATGCGTATGCTCAATCCCGACGGTTCAGAGGCCGAAGCCTGTGGCAACGGGCTGCGATGTTTCGTTCGATACGCAGTGGATAAAAGACTAACCGGAGAGAAGGCGTTGAAAATCGAAACTATGGCAGGGATAAGAGAGGCACAGTACAACTCAGGATTCGTACGGGTGGCAATGGGTAGTCCGCTGCTTGCGCCGCAGGATATACCAGTGGAAGTCAAATCAGAGACATATCCTATTCTCAATTATTCAATAGAGTTGAGCGACAGTGAAATAGAGGCCAGCTTTGTGTCGATGGGGAACCCTCACGCCGTCGCTTTCATTGATAGGCCAGTGGATAGCTTCCCTCTGACCGGGGTCGGCCCTCATATTGAGTACCACCCGATTTTCCCCAACAGGACGAATTTCGAAGTCGTAAACGTGGTGGGAAAAGGCAAACTGAAGGCGAGGGTGTGGGAGAGGGGGGCAGGCGAAACTCTCTCATGTGGAACCGGGGCCTGTGCGATCGCCGTTGCCGCCCGGCTTCAGGAAGTCGTCGGGGACAGGACTGAGGTGGAGTTGCCCGGTGGGACACTGGTGGTGGAATGGGATGGAAAGGAAGAAGTCTGGCTGAGCGGTCCCGCCGAGATAATTTTCGATGGTAAATGGGATAGAAAGACTAACTGAACTCTCCAACCAGCTTCTCATAGGTCTGATCCAGGGCTTCAGGGAGCACCCTCGTATCGCCTATCACAGGCATGAAATTGGTGTCGCCTCCCCACCGTGGCACCACATGAGTGTGAACATGGTCCTCAATCCCCGCCCCCGCCACCTTACCCAAATTCATGCCTGTATTTAATCCATCGGGACCCATCACTTTTCTCAGCACAGCGACACAGCGACTCACCAGCCGCGAGTGATCGGTTAACTCATCATCTTCGAGCATCTCCACACTGGCAACATGCCGGTACGGAGCTATCATCAAATGCCCGGGGTTATAAGGGTAGGCATTGAGTATGATGAAGTTCTTCTCTCCTCTGTAGAGAATGTAGTTCTCTTTGTCTCTGTCTTCCGCCGATTTCTTGCAGAAGATACATCCCTCTTCCTTTTTCCCCAGAATATATTGCATTCGCCAGGGTGCCCAAATGTACTCCATTATCTCCCTCCTCAATAAAGGATATAAGCTCCGGTAAAATATAGACCTATCATAACGAGGGCTTCCCAGCTTATCACTCGAAAAGCCTTCCGCCTTTGCGGGAGAGCAATTCCGAGCATCAACACACCCGTCATTACAACCAGTATCGCCGCCACAAAAGCCAGACTTAGCGATGCCGACCCGAGAATTGACCCATCCCAGTAGAAAAGATCAGAGGCAGCTATAATCATGGCTGCATTGAACATATTGCTTCCCAGTATGTCGGCTACTGCCATGTCCTCTGCTCCTAGCCTGAGAGCAGCAGTGCAAATCGTTAACTCCGGCAATGAGCTGATAATGGCCAGGAAGAAGCTTCCCACAAATCCGGGCCCCCACCCTGTAACCGCCGCAATCTCATCACCTATATACGAGAGCCATATCCCTGCCCCGACGATACACAATGCCGCTATAGCGAAATTCCGGTATGTCTTATTCAGAGAGATGTGCGAGTATTTTTCATCCGCCGCTTCCGCTGGCAAAGTCACAACCAATCCTTGCTCATAGCGGAATATCAACCTCAAGCTGACCAGATAGGAAATAATAAGAAGCAGGCTGGAGACACCAAACCAACCTATGCATACATCAGCAACCTCACTCCCCACGAAAATCCCCGCTCCGGCAATGGCTATAATAAATGCACACAGCCCCGCCGAGAGAAGCTGTCGACGGCTTACTGCTGCCAGCAGGGGACCAGGCCGGTGTAGAACGTCCAGAACCGCGATGATCAAAAGGTTGAACAGATTGCTCCCCAGCACCACACCAACAGCCTGGTCGGGAAGACCAACAAGGGCTACAGAGCTAACTCCCGTGATCAGCTCTGGCATAGAGGTAATGCCTGCCAGAAGAAGAAGTCCTACCCAGGCACCTGTCAAACTCGTCTTCTCGGCAATGGCATCGCCATACTTGGAAAGCTTGATCCCGGCGACCACCACTATCGCGGCACAGACTACGAACTTAACCCAGACCAGTATCACGTATTATGCCAGTCCCTGTAAATGCTTTATCCAAAGGTTCCCAATTCTATTAGAATATATCACAGGAATATACGGCTCGCCAACCACAAAAAGCAAACAGGCGAAAGATATTTGAAGGTCGACATTTTACCCAGGGTACGCTACAATCACGTTGGAGGAGGTGAAGACTTGGCTCAGAAGTTCTCTCTTAAAGTAGATGGCTTGGCCATCGTCGGCGAAGTATACTACCCGCCGAATACAGAGAGTATAAATCCTGCCCTTTGCATCTGTCACGGTATCCCCGCCGCCCCTCCTGACCCCTCCGACCGGGGCTATGCTCTCCTCGCCGAAAGATTCTCTGCGGAAGGATTCATTACCTGCATCTTCAACTTCCGCGGCGCAGGGGAAAGCGAAGGCAACCTCGACCTGCTCGGCTGGACCCGCGACCTGGAAGCGGTAATCACTCACCTTACCTCCCTTGAGGGAATCGACACCTCACGCTTTTCGCTCATGGGATTCAGCGGCGGGGCGGCGACAGCAGCATACGTCGCCGCACAGGATAAACGCATATCAGCTCTCGTAACCTGTGCCGCGCCGGCTGAGTTCTCCCGATTCACCACCGAGGAGGGCGTAAACGAATTCCTGAAACAGTGCCGCGATGTAGGTTCGATAAAGGATGACGACTTCCCACCCTCAATCGAGGAATGGGTCAGCCATTTTCTCCATGTGAGCCCGATAAACTTCATCCAGAATGTAGCTCCTCGACCGCTCCTGATAATCCACGGAGAGAAGGACGAATTGATAGACCCTTCCCACGCTCGTATGCTCTTCGAGAAGGCAGGGCAACCCAAGGAACTAGCGATGATCCCGGACGGGGAACACAGACTGCGAATCAACGAAGAAGCCATGGACAAGGCACTCGACTGGCTGAAGAGGGTGAACAGTTTGTCTTAGGATGAATCCTCCTTACTCAGGTAAGAAAGAACTTCATCCTCAAACGCGCGGAAATCATCCAGTCTTGTCTTTGCCATCTGATAAACGATCCTGTCGTCTATACGCGTATATTCATGAACAATGATATTCCTGAACGCCTTCATCTCCCTTACAACTTCCAGGGTTTGCGGAGATAGAATGGCAGCTTCTTTCAATTTCTCAAAAACCTCATCTTCTTCAGAAGGCAGCCCTAAACGGAGTCCTGTTACCAGGAGGCGACATATGTCTATGACAGCCTCTATAGATACCTGGAGCAATCGCTCGCAGGATCTCCTCTTCTCAATCTGCTGATAGCCCTCAAAGTCCTCGGGCACAATCTGGCGAAGTTCTTTAATATATCCTTCAAGTTGATCGATCTTGACAAGGAGCCTTTCACAATCCATCACGAGCAACTTCCTCCAGATATCCATAGTAAGTGTATTTGTAATCCTCAAATGCCTGTGCCGTCCTGAAGGCTATTTCGTATAAAAGCTCCTCATCCCGGCAGAGGAGTATCTTACCCTCTTTCAAAACCCTGTGGCGGATATACAGAGGCAACTGCGAGAAGATGTGCACGTCTGCTTCTCCTTCCTTGAGATAGGTCAGCCTTTTCTCGAGTAAACTTGATGGAGTGTAGCTCCCAGGGCGGAGTACAAGGCATACATCCACATCCGAGGTAGGGCTGGACTCACCTCGAGCTTGACTGCCAAAGAGAATGACAGCCACTATTTCAGGATCTTCTCTGGCCTTGTTGATAATTGCGTACTCTTGCATTTTCCACAGCCTCAAAAACTTCATCGGGATTAATTGCCACCAGCTCCTCTGGCATCTGATTTAAATCAGTGCTCTTTATTATACCAAAAATAAAGGAGGCCACCTACAAGAGATGCATAGCTTCCTTGACTTCCCCGAGCGTCTCCCCTGCCATGATCCTGGCTCGCCTTGCCCCGTCATCGAGGACTTCTTTTACATAGTCCGGCCTGGCAGCGATCTCCGCCCGTTTATCGCGGAAAGGTTGCAGGTTAGTATTGATAGCTTGAGCCAGCAGCTTCTTGCACTCCACACAGCCAATAGTCGCCGAACGGCACCGCTCCGCTATATCCGCCATGTTCTCGGGATCAAAGAATCCATGAAGCTTGTAGATGTTACACATCTCGGGACGGCCGGGGTCTTTCTTATAGCGGCGCTGGGGGTCAGTATATGCGGCCTTCAAGCGCTTTTCCGTCTCCTCAGGGTTTGCGGCCATATCCACCTGGTTATCCAGGCTCTTGCTCATCTTGTTAGACCCGTCCAGTCCCAGAATCAGCGGCGAAGAGGTAAGCTTGGCCTGTGGTTCGGGGAAAACCGGGCTGAACATGTAGTTGAAGCGCCGCACGATCTCACGGGCCAGTTCCAGATGGGGCAACTGGTCCTCTCCCACGGGGACGGTATCCGCCTTGTAGAGCACAATGTCCGCGGTCATGAGGACCGGGTAGCCCACCAGTCCATAATTCACATTCTGGGGCTGCATCCTTGCCTTCTCCTTAAATGTGGGAACGCGGAGAAGCCAGCCCAGCGGGGTTACCATGCTGAGCAAGGTATGAAGCTCCATAACCTCCGACACATGGGATTGAACAAAGAGGACGCTTCTCTCCGGGTCGAGTCCGGCAGCCAGCCAGTCGACCATCATCTCGTGAATATTGCTCTGCATGTTGCTGACATCATCCATCGTGGTCAGGGCATGGATATCAACGATGCAGTAAATGCACTCGTACTCTTCCTGGAGTTTCACATAGTTCTGAATGGCTCCCAGGTAATTGCCGATATGCTGTTTACCTGTCGGCCTGGCACCGGAAAACACACGTCCTTTCATTTTTCCAGAATCTCCCCTCTATTTCAAAATTTGCCCGCTGTCATTCCGGCGAAAGCCGGAATCCAGTGTAGGGCAGGGTTTCATACCCCGCCCTCCTTGGCGGCATATCAAATGCCGCCCTACATTTCTACCCTCGTCACATCCTCTCCGGGGCTCTCATCCCCATCACATTCAACGTTTTGGCCATGACAATACGGGTCGCCTCGACGAGCTTGAGACGTGCAGGGGTCAACGCTGTATCATCGGAGATAACCCTGCACCGCTCGTAGAAATTGTGAAAAGTAGTCGCCAGGTCCTGGGCATAATAGGGCAAGTGCTGAGGTTCCAGTGTGGTTGCTACCATTTCCAGTATCTCCGGAAACAGGAGCAGCTTCTTTATCAGGGCCAGTTCAGCTTCCTCCGTGAGAAGCGAGACATCTCCCTGTGTGTAATCAAACCCCTTCTCCTGAGCAAGCCTCAGAATGCCAGCAATACGCGCGTGACCGTACTGCACGTAATAGACCGGGTTATCCATCGACTCCTTCTTCGCCAGCTCCAGGTCGAAATCCATCTGGCTATCGGCCGAGCGCGAGAGAAAGAAGAAACGGCAAACGTCGGTACCTACCTCATCCATGAGTTCCCGCAATGTGATGATATCCCCGGCGCGTTTCGACGCCTTGAGCAGTTCCTCGCCGCGGCGCAGACTCACCATCTGGGATATCAATATCTGAAGCCTTTCCGGCGAGATGCCCAGCGCCCGGACGGCGGTCTTCATCCGCGATACATGGCCCTGATGGTCAGCGCCCCAAATGTCGATTACTCTATCGAATCCACGTTCCAAGAACTTATTGTAGTGATAGGCGATGTCGGCAGCAAAATACGTGGGCATGCCATCGGACCGGATCAGCACGTTATCCTTGTCTTCGCCCAATTCCGTGGAGACAAACCACTGCGCCCCCTCCCTCTCATCAACATACCCGTTCTGCCGCATCAATTCCATAATCCTGTTGAATACACCTGCATCATACAGGCTTTGCTCACTAAACCAGACATCGAATTCCACCCCGAGTTGCTCTAACTCCTCTTTTATCGAGGAAAGCACCTTCTTGAGCCCTATCCCCCCTATCTCCGCGATTGCCTCCTCATCAGGCAACCCGATAAAGATCTCGTCCCTTTCATTTATAATTTCACGGGCAAGGTCGATTACGTAATCGCCGTAATAACCATCTTCTGGCATTTCAGAAGGAAGCCCCAGTACCTCTCGATACCGTGCATACAAAGAGGCGTAGAAGTTCCGCATCTGGCTTCCAGCATTGTTGACATAATATTCCCTCTCGGCGCTATAACCCGATATGCTCAACACATTCGCCAGAGTACTGCCGAGCACCGCCCCCCGGCCATGCCCTACGTGGAGTGGACCTGTAGGATTGACGCTCACGAACTCCAGCTGCACACTTGTGCCCTCGCCGAGGGAGGAATCACCATAGGCTTCTCCCTGCTTTATAATCTCGTCCACCTGCTGAATCATCCAATCCCTGCTCAGGACAAAATTGATGAATCCAGGCTTCACGACAGAAAAACTCTCCACTCCCTCGATGTCCGGCAAGAACTTCGCAATGGAGTTGGCAATTTCCAGGGGATTCATCTTTGCAGCCCGGGCCAGCTTCAGGGCAATGGTCGCGGCATAATCTCCGTGGTCGGGATTCTGCGGCCGCTCGATAAAAACATCCGGCAAGGAGACCTTCGGTATGAGGCCTTCCTCCTGAGCCTGTAAAGCAGCCCTTTCTAAAACATCAGCGATTCTCTTCCTGATCATTTTGTTTCAACATCTCCCTGAAGTGTAGGAGCGGTCTCCAGACCGCGATAATCGCGGTCCGCCGAAGGCGGACCGCTCCAACGTATCTATTGTAACATGTAAGCGCTTAGCCGTCAGCTCGCTGCCAGAGCCGGGCCACTTCATCGGCCAGCGCCCGGTGTTCCACTTTCTCAAGCTGGGGATCGGACTCGACAATGCTTCCCGCCTCTTTTTGAGTAACGGCCAGGAGCTCCATATCGGTAAGTTGAGCCATCTTCAATTCCGGTAATCCACTCTGCCGCGTCCCGAAAAACTCCCCGGGCCCCCTGATCTTGAGGTCTTCCTCAGCCAGGCGGAACCCATTATGAGTATTTTCCATAATCGACAACCGCTCCCTGGCAGCATCCGAAGGCTGGTCGGAGAGGAGTATGCAATAGCTCTGGTAACTGCTGCGCCACACCCGACCGCGAAGCTGGTGCAACTGCGACAGGCCAAATCTGTCAGCGCCCTCAACTACCATTACCGTGGCGTTGGGGACATCCACACCTACTTCAAGCACCGTGGTGGATACCAGTATGTCGAGCTCTCCACTGCGAAATCGGTCCATCACCTCAGTCTTCTCCGAGGCGGACATGCGACCGTGTAGGAGCCCTAACTTGAGATCGGGGAATACTTCCTTGGAGAGCCGTTCGTACTCCTGTGTAGCGGCGCGGGACTCGATGCTCTCAGACTCCTCGATGAGGGGACAAATGATAAATGCTTGATGTCCTAGGCCAACCTGCTTGCGCACAAACTCATATCCGCTTTGCCTCTGCTCCGGACCCAGCCAGCGGGTCTTGATCTCCTGCCTGCCCGGCGGAAGTTCATCGATCAAAGAGACATCCAGGTCACCATACAGAGTCAGGGCCAGAGTACGAGGAATAGGCGTAGCGCTCATCACCAGTACATGCGGGCTCCTGCCCTTTTGGCGCAGTTCCAAACGCTGCATGACCCCAAAACGGTGCTGCTCATCCACCACCGCCAGACCCAGCTCATGAAACTTGAGCTTCTTCTGAATCAAAGCGTGAGTGCCGATAAGGATGTCGATGTCACCCTCAGCAGCGCGATGATAGAGCTCTTTCTTATCCTTTTCAGCGCTGCTTCCCATAAGCAGTCCCACTGTGATGGGCCTTGGCAGGGCAAAGGAGCAGGAGCGGACAAGCGCCCCCTCCCCACCCCCCAGCATCCCGCACACATTCCGGAAGTGCTGCTCGGCAACCACCTCCGTCGGCGCCATCAACGCCGCCTGACACCCGCTTGCCACCGCCTGAAGCATACCCGCCACAGCCACGATCGTCTTCCCGCTCCCCACATCCCCTTGAAGGAGCCGGCTCATCGGCCGCTCCCGTGCGAGGTCCTGCTGTATTTCCTGCAGCGTGCGCCTCTGCGCTTGCGTGAGCTCAAAGGAAAGCGACGATAAAAACCTCTCGACGTATCCCGGATCAGAGTCCAGCTTGACCCCGACATTCGCCTCCCGGCGCTGGTGCTTCTTCGTGAGCAAGCCGACCTGTACCAGAAGGAGTTCGTCAAATGCCAGACGGTGCCTGGCTGCATCCCTGGATGTCTCGTTATCGGGATAGTGTGCCTGCCATATCGCCTCAGCCAGTCCCATGAGTCCAGCACGGCTCCTGACCTCCTCAGGCAAAAATTCCTTCAGGTGCGAGAGCCCCACATCAAGAGCCCGTCTCACGATGCGGCGTAACTGCCGGGGATATACCCCTTCCGTAAGAGGATAAACAGGAACGAGCGCCCCCTCCAGAGAACTGTCCTGGTCAAGTACCTCAAAGGAACTCGGCTGAAAGACCTTGTTACCTTTCCAGATCTTCGCTTTTCCGATCATCGCTATCCTGGAGTTGGGGGCAAGCTTTCGCTCCAGATAAGGTTGATTGAACCAAGTCACCTGCATCATCCCCGTATCATCGCCGACCAAAGCCTCGGTAATCCACATCCCCCGGCTCGACTTTTTGGAAGAAGCCCCCCATATCTGGGCGAGGACGGTCTGTTCGGTTTCGGGGACCAGTTCCGAAATGCTGACACTGGAACTGTAGTCTATATGGCGACGGGGAAAGAAATAGAGCAAATCCCTGACCGTGGCAAGCCCCAATCTGTGGAGCCTGGGAGATACTCTGGAGTTAACCCCTTTTACCGCAGTAATAGGGGAATCAAGGAAACCAGACTTCGAAGTCGGGGGCAGCCTGACGGGCCTCTGTTGCTGAGGTTTTCGCTGTCGGGGTTTTTCGCGCTGAGGCTTTTCTCCCCGAACAGAGCGGAGAGCATCCTCAACCCATTTCTGGCGGCGCTGTTTGTCAAGAGATTTGTAGCCCGGTGAAGGAAGGCCTGGCAACTCATTCACAGCGGGGCCAAGCTGCGAGAGGAAACTGTCCAACCCCCCGATTACCGCCTTGTCCTCGTATCCCTTCGACTGCTCCAGTTCCAGGACTTTTCTTAGCTGCTCAAAAGGTAAACCTGATTTCATTCCACAGAGATGAGGTAATCGTAGTGTGGCTGGCCACCGAAGACCACTTCGATTTCGAGGTTGGGGTACTGATCGCGCACAGGATCTAGCAATCTCTCAACATCAGCCTGATCGACATTGCTGCCGTAGTAAACCGTCATTATCTCACCATCACGGGCATTCATCTTGTTCAGAAGTTCCTTAAACGCCTCTTCCATGGTATACGCGGCTACAACCAGCTCCTCATTCACAAATCCGACGACTTGTCCCTTCCGCACCCCCAGGCTCTTGTACCGCATGGAACGAACAGCGGTGGCGATCTTTCCTGTTCGAACCGAGGAAAGGCTACTCGTCATAGCCTGAACGTTGGTCTCAAGATCGGCCTCGTAGTTGAATGTCAACAAAGCTGTGACCCCCTGGGGCATAGTCCGGCTTGAAACCACCGCCACCGACTTCTTAGTCAAATCATTAACCTGCAATGCTGCAGGAAGGATATCAGGATTATTGGGTAAAATGATCACCTGATCCGTGGGCATAGACTCAACAGCATGAAGCAAGTCCTGAACGCTGGGGTTCATGGTCTCCCCCCCGGAGACAACCTGGGTAGCTCCGATACTGTCAAATACATCCAAAAACCCTTCTCCCGAGGCTACGACCACAGTGGAGACATTACCTAGATCCGCTGAAGAAGACCGTCCACCATGAGCCGCCACAAAGTCTCTGTGCTGGTCCTCCATATTGTCGATCTTGATCTGCCTCAAAGTGCCCAACGACGTCCCGTAGCTCAGGATGGCCCCGGGATCAAAGGTGTGCACATGGACTCGCACCGTCTTTTCATCGCCAACCACTACAACCGATTCCCCCATCTCGCTGAGCCGTTGACGTATCTCATTCACGTCCAGTCCGTATCCATAGACCATGAAATTTGTACAGTATCCATACTCGGCTTCCCCACTTAGTGACTGGTCATCCATTGACACAGGCTGGATTTCCGCAGTAAACTCATGATCTCCCAACTCATCACCACGGAGGTACAATAGTATCCCTTCCAAAATGAAACACAGTCCCTGTCCGCCGGCATCAACCACACCCGATTCCCATAACACCGGCAGCAGATCCGGGGTTCTGGACACCGAGCCTTTAGCTTCCTTTACCACAGCCTCCATGAGAGAGAGTAAATCACATGTACCATCATTGGATAACAGGCTTTTCGCCGCCTCGGAAGCCTCCCTCATCACCGTAAGAATCGTTCCCTCCTCAGGATGGCTCAATGCCTTGTAAGCCGAGAGCGATGCATGAGTGAAAGCGTTTACAAGATCCGAAACCGCAAAGGAGTCTTTGCCTTCGAGTGCTTGCGCCAGGCCGCGCAGCATCTGCGAGAGTATCACCCCACCGTTGCCACGAGCGCCAATCAGTGCCCCTTGTGCCATTGCCTTGGCGACGGCGGATGCATCGTTATCGGGGCAGGTATTGGCCTCTGTAATGGCAGCTTGCATGGTCAGCAGCATGTTGGTGCCGGTATCGCCATCTGGGACAGGGAACACGTTCAATGCGTTCACAGAGGCCGCATGTTTATCAAGAACCCGTGTCCCCGTGCGGAACATCTCACGGAGCTGCTTACCAGTGCAGACATTCTCCTGCATCATTCCAGTGGGACCCCCTGTTTACTAAGGTACCACAACTGTGGTATTCTTGTTAAGTGGATTGCAGAGGAAAGTGAGAACTGAGAACTATGAAATGTAGCATTTGCGGGAAAAGCGTAACTTTTGGTCACAATGTAAGCCATTCCAATCGACATACTAAGCGGCAATTCAAACCTAATATACACAAAGCAACTATAATAGTCAATGGTAAGAAGAAACGGGTTGATATCTGCAGTCGGTGTCTGCGAAACTGGTACAAGGTTACCGCTTAGATCACTTTATGCAACAAGGCGCATTCGTCTAGGGGTTTAGGACACCGCCCTCTCAAGGCGGAGATCGGGGGTTCGAATCCCCCATGCGCTACCATTTCGGTTTTTATCCCCATTTCCGAAGCTAATTTCCCGTTTTGTCCATTGACAGAAAGTCGTTTTGCTACAAATCATTTTCAATGACTCCTTTTTTGTGCCTGAGAAAGGGCTATTTTGAAGCTATTCCCAGCTGCATGTGTTTTGTTTGTTTACGATTCTTCCCATGCGTTGTATAATGCTACTAAAGAGAGAACAGGGGTAGTACTTGATTAGTAAGGGTTGGGATAAGCAGGGTCCCATCTTCAAAGGGCATAGTTCGCGGCGGTGGAGGCATAAAATGAGTGTGAAAATCGAAGTCCCAAAAGAAGAGATCGCGGCATTTTGCCAGCGTAATCATATTCGCAAGCTGGCCTTCTTCGGATCGGTACTGCGCGAGGACTTCATGCATGAAAGCGATGTAGATGTGCTGGTAGAATTCGAGCCCGGCGTGCGGGTAGGATTGATCGGTTTTGCGAGAATAGAGAATGAATTGAGCCGCCTGATTGGGCAAAAAGTTGATCTGCATACAGCCGGATTTCTCAGCCCCCACTTCCGGGATGAAGTGCTGCAGGAAGCGGAGATCGCCTATGAGCAAACATGATGATCGCGTTAGTATGCAGCAAATGTTGGACTATGCCCGGCAGGCGGTAGCAATGGCCCGTGGCCGAGAGCGTCCTGATTTAGAGTCGGACTACATGTTCCAGTTAGCTCTCACTCGCCTCGCTGAGATCGTAGGCGAGGCAGCATCGCGAGTCTCCGTACCCACAAGGGAAAGATACCAGGAGATTCCGTGGCCCGATATTGTGGGCATGCGCAATCGCCTTACCCACGGCTATGATGCGGTGGACCTCAATATACTATGGGACACAGTGGCAATCGACCTGCCGGAACTGATCGCAGAACTGGAGAAAATCATCGAGGAAAAGTAAAGTAAGAGGCTTGGCACTATCAGGAACGCTACCATGGTGTGCAACACAACCATGATTCCTGTGCTGTCTCCTGATGATGGGGGCCACCCCAGTTGGCCCATCTCCTAACAACCCAGCCGTCCTTCTTTAGCAACTTGATTAACTGCTTGCCGGTAATGGCTCGCAGGCTATTTGATATCGTTGACCGCTCATGGCTGGTATGCGGTGGACGTTCGGTTGCACAAAGTGCTGGTCGCTACTGGGGATACCCACGCGAATCTGAACATTATATTGCTGGTATATTATATCCCTCGCTCTCAATTCCTGCCAAAGCTAGCCCCAGATATCAGCATTACTGGCTAATGAACACCCACCGGCAAAAGTCAGCCTCTTATGAACGGCAACAGCTATGCCCGCAAGAAAGAAAATGGTATCATAAATGGTAGTATGCACTGTTGACAAGGGTGGAGGCAAAAAGCTATGCTTAAACCAAATTGGGGTTTGCTCAGAGGCAACAAAAGAGGATGTGAAGAGTGAAACGGCTGAAGAACCCGGGCTGGACCTTGGTATTCCTTTTGGCGATATTATGCATGGTTGCCTCTTGCATCGCCCCACAGACTACTACCCCTCCCACTGAAGTAAAGAATCCGAACACATACATTGCAGCCTCCATCCAAACCGTCAACAGCCTGGACCCCGCCTGGGCATACGATTCAGCAAGCGGTGAAAAGATCCTCAATATCTATGAAACACTGATTTTCTACAACGGATCTTCCAGACGCAATTACGCTCGATTAGCTTCAGATTTTCGTTAATGC
>JBKGZM010000052.1:0-13370 GCA_046545575.1 Dehalococcoidia bacterium | reverse complement strand
CAGCGAAGAACGAAAATAAACCAAGGGGCTTGACAAGGAGGCCCCTCATAGAAGGGAGGTGAAAGGTTATGACAAGCGCAACTCAAGACATAGAAATTGATATAGATAAAAGCGAAATCTGTAAGTACATGGGCTATGACAACGGTTCCAGGCCCACAGGACGAATCGCGTCGTTAATCGACGAGTACACGGAGAATGCCCCATCCCTCATCCAGCCATCATATTCATATACCGTTAAAGATATCGAGTTAGTGTATGGTTCACTTGTAGTAGTGGAGGATATGGCTGTATTACAGAGCAAAACCCTCGCGGGTCTACTGGAACACTGTGAGAAGGTGGCAGTATTTATAGCGACAATTGACGATCATCTGGAAAACATGTCAAAATGGCTGATTAAAAATGGGCTCATGCTCCAGGCATCATGTCTGGATGCTATAGGCTCAGTTGCTGTGCAAAGCGTAGCCGACGCTGCTCGAGAACAGATAGAGAGGATAGCCAGCAGGGGAAACCTCGTTCTAAGCCGGCATTTGAGCCCTGGCTGGTGCGACTGGGACACCGAACAACAAAGGGCGATCTTTCAGGCTGTCGATGGCAGTTCCATAGGGGTCCGCCTGACCGACGGCTGCCTGATGATTCCACAGAAATCAGTCTCCGGCATTATAGGACTTGGTACACCCGATAGCGGAGCGGACACTTACAACCCTTGCAAAAAATGTGACAAAATTGATTGTCCTGAAAGGATACTATGAGCAGGAAAGGAATAGAAGGAGGCAGCTATAAGCCTCTTACGGATGAGTCTGTAAACAAAATCCATCAATCTGCAATGCAAATCATTGAGGAAGTGGGCTTCCAGGCCAACTCTGAAGCGGCCATGGACCTTTTCGAGAAGGGCGGAGCAAAGGTAGATAGAGAGAACAGAATCGCCCGCGTTCCCCAGAGTAAGGCCATGGAGCTCATCAACATGGCCCCCGCCGAGGTCAAACTGTGCGGGCAAGATGAAAACCACGATCTTCTGCTGGGAGGTCCGCGCGTGCACGCTGGCACCGGTGGCACCGCCCTTTACATATGGGACCAACGCAAAGGGGAAAAACGCCACGCCAAGCTTGAGGACCTTAAACGCCTTGCCAGACTGGCTGACGCCCTCGAGAATATTCACCTATTCATGCTCTGCACCTACCCTAATGACTTACCGGTCGAGGAAGTAGACATAAACCGTTTCTTCGCCGGGCTGGATAACACCACCAAACACATTATGGGTGGTGTCTATACCCCGGAGGGCGTCCAGCAAGTGATCAAGATGGCGGAAATGATTGCCGGCTCCCCCGAAGAGCTCCGAAAGCGTCCCATCATATCCATGATTACATGCGCGATAAGCCCCATGATACTCGACAAAAGCTACGGGGACCTGGCAAGACCCATAGTTGAGGCAGGCATACCTCTTGTGGTCCCCTCTGAACCGCTGACAGGGGCCACATCGCCGGTCACGCTCGCAGGGAATCTAGTAATCCAGGTAGTGGACTCACTTATGGGGGTTATGCTTTCTCAGCTAATAAAAGAAGGGGCACCGGTTATCTACGGTTCAGTGGCTACGTCAACCGACCTTTCGGACCTCAAGTATCTGGCAGGCACCGTGGAATCGGGCCTCATCAACGCTGGTGCCGCCCAGATGGCCCAATTCTATAAGATACCCTACTATGCAACAGGCGGCATGACCGATTCAAAGATATTAGACTCGCAAAGCGGATACGAGTCCGCCATAACAAGCACGCTGTGTGCACTAGCGGGGTCCAATTTCATCCATGATGCGGCAGGGCTCATGGAATTTGCCATGAGCATGTCCGAGGAGAAGCTCGTCATAGACAATGAGATACTGGGTATGGTTATGCGAGCCGTGGAAGGTATAAGAGTGGATGACGAATCTATCGGGTTGGATGTTATCAAGGATATGGGGCCGGGCGGTAATTTTGTGACTGCCAATCATACCCGGCGCCATATGCGCAAGGAACATTATACGCCCACTTTGAGCGACAGGGAGTTCCGTGAAGACTGGGAAGCCAAAGGATCAAAGGACACGTTCCAGAGGGCCGCGGAGAGAGTGGACGAGATTCTGGCAAGCCCCGCACGAAACCTGCCCGCTGAGGTAAGAGGGAAAATACTCTCACAAATACAGAACATCAGAGGCTAGCCCAGGAGCTCAGCAGGGTAGTTTTTTCATTTCAAGGTTTAATCAAGAGGGAGGAATATGTTAGTAGTCGGGGAAGTGATAAACGCTACAAATAAGAAGGTCGGGCAAGCAATTGCTGACAGGGATAAGGAATTTCTGCAAAACCTGGCCAAGGAGGAAGATGCTGCAGGGGCAGACTTTCTTGACGTAAACGCAACAAGGGGAGGAGAATCCGGCGAAGAAGCGGCGACGGCTATGCAGTGGCTGATAGGAATCGTCCAAGAGGTGACGGATAAACCCCTGGTAATCGACAGCGATAGCCCAGAGGTCATCAAAGCCGGCCTCGAAAAGTACAAGGGCGATAAGGTAATGATCAACTCGGTGAGCGCCGAGCCGGAGAGGATGGAGGCCATTCTTCCCCTGGCCGCCGAGCGACAAGCTATGCTCGTAGCGCTGGCTCATGGAGCAGAGGGCATACCGGATAATGTTGAGGATAGGGTGACTGCCTGCGGTCAAATCGTAGAGAAGGCACAATCCTTAGGGATAAAACTTGAGAACATCTTCTTCGACCCGCTGGTGCTCCCCATTTCCGTGGATTCCACACAGGGCATGGTTACAATGAAGACGATAGAGGGAATCAAAAGCCGCTATCCGGAAGCCAAGACCATCGTGGGACTGAGCAATGTCTCATTCGGCTTGCCAGCGAGAAAGGTGGTTAACAGAGCTACTCTGCTTATGGCAGCTTATGCCGGGCTCGATGCAGCGATTCTCGACCCGCGGGACTCAAGGATGACAACGTTCATCAAGTTGGCTGATTTACTCACCGGCAATGACCCTAACTGCAAGGCGTTCATAAAGGCTAATAGAAAAGGCCTGCTCGTGGAGTAAGAATCCACCCCTACGTGGGCGGATTGATCAAGCAAAAAAACTCGAATAAAGGGAGGAGACATGACAGAAGACTTACTTGGCGCAATGAAGGAAAATGTGATACAGGGACGAATCACGAAGGACGACGAGGGGCTCGAAGATGAGATGACAGGGCAACCAGGTGTGAAGGAGCTCGTCCAGGAAGCTCTGGATAATAATTACGAGCCACGCACGATAATAGATACCATAACCGACGCTATGAGCATAGTGGGGGATAAATTCGAATCCAAAGAGTTCTTCATTCCGGACATGTTAGCTGCCGCTGAAACAGTCGGGGTAGCCATGGAAATGCTGGAGCCTCTGCTTGCCCAGAGCGGAATTAAGCCCAAGGGTAAAGTGCTTTTGGCCACAGTAAAAGGGGATCTCCACGATATTGGAAAGAACATCGTGTCCATATTACTGCGGGGGAATGGCTACATCGTTAATGATTTAGGTAATGATATTTCGGCTGAAACCATAGCAAACGCCGTCAAGGAAGAGAAACCTATGGTCCTCGGACTATCAGCACTTCTCACCAGCACAATGGGGAATATGAAAGACGTGATCGAAGCATTGAAGCAAGACGGAACCAGAGATCAGGTCAAGGTAGTTATCGGCGGAGCTCCCATCACCGACGAATTCGCCAAGAGTATCGGCGCTGACGGCTACGGCGCCGATGGCTTCGACGCAGTAAGGGCAGTCGACAGTTTGGCCAGTTAAGGAAACACTGACAGACCACCCCCGCGTCGAACCAGCTCCGCAAGCCAGGAGCCAACAGACAGAGCCGAGTAAGCTGTCCACGATAGAAATCAGAGGAGGAATATGAAATGCCAAGGGAAGGGACTTTAATCACTAATCCCTATGAAAGGGTGAGCAAGGAGCAGCTTGAACAGATCCACCAGAGTTCTTTGGATATTCTGATGGACCCCGGTTTGCTTTGCTTTAACAAGGAAGCTGCGGATATCTTTAGCAGCAACGGTGCAGAGGTTACATTTGTCTCCGGCGGTGAGCACCCGACCTGGTTGGTCAAAATACCCGAGAACCTCGTCTCCAAAGCCCTTGAGAGCGCACCGAAGACAGTCAAGCTAGGAGCCAGGAACGAGGATAACAGCTTGATAATGCACGGGGATGAACCAAGGGTAAACTTCATCACTGGCTCAGAGTGTAATGTCTGGCTGGACGTTGACTTTCAAACGTATGTAAAGAAGTCCGACTCAAGCACAGAGGCTAAAGTTCCTGAATTTCACGCACGGCGTGGTACGGTCGAAGACCTGGCCAAAGCAGCTCACGTGTGTGAGCATCTTGACACAGTGGATGGTTTTATCCGCACAGTGAATATCCAGGACGATGACATAACAGATGATAACAAGGATGTTAACAAATTCTTCGCCTCAATAAATAATACAACCAAACATTTTATGACGGGCCTGACAAACGTGGAGCAGCTAGAGAACGTTGTTCACATGGCTGAATTAATCGTGGGTGGAAAGGAGAAATTAAAAGAGAACCCGATTATCTCCTTTATCACCTGCCTTGTAAAAAGCCCTCTGCAGTTCGTCAATGATACGACACAGACCATGATGGAGGTCTGCAAGAGAGGATTACCTGTAGTCGTCTCATCCTCACCTCAGGCTGGGACCACTGCCCCAGTGAAGGAAATGGGAATCCTGGCCCAGATAAATGCCGAGGTTCTGGCAGGCATCACGCTGAGCCAGCTGGTGAATCCCGGAACGCCGGTCATTTACGGCACAGTGCCTGTAAGAGCCAGGCTTGACGACCTGAGTGATTCCTACGGCGCACCTGAGACCAGCCAATATAACGTAGACTGCACTCAGCTGGCCAGGTTCTATGAATTACCCATCTATGGGAGTTCAGGCGTGTGTGACGCAAAAGTACCCGGCACACAGTCATCCGTGGAAAGACTTTTCTCGGACATACTGGTAACACTGAGCGGGCCACAATACCTCCATCTCGCATACGGGCTGTTGGATTGCAATTCTACGTTTTGTCTGCCTCAGGCAGTGCTGGATGACGCACACTTTCAGGTGTTGAAGTTCTTCTTGAGAGAGCCACAAATCAACCAGGATGAGTCCAACATAGTTCTCAAACAGATAAGAGATGTAATGAACACGGAGCAGAAGCTTTATATCCGGTTAATCCGCCCCATGCTGAAAAGCGGGCAGATTACACAACCCTATCCCTTCGAAGGGGATCGAGAGCAAGCAAGAGACCAGGCATTGGAGCTGGCCTGCGATAAGATGAACGAACTTCTTTCTCAACCTGTAGAGCATATAGATGAAGCCACCACCAAACGGATATTCGAGGAAATACCCGGGATACTTCCCCGGCTGAACGTTTACAAATAAATCGCCACGAAAGGAGAGTGCCAATGGCAGCGATAGCCGGAATAATATCGACAAAGGGAGAAAAGCTTACAGAAGCGACAGAAAAGGTGCAGAAAGCGGTTAACCTGATGCACCACCGGGGACCGGACAACAAGACCATTAAGACCCTGCCGGACCGCACAGGAGCACTTGGGGCCGCCGAAGTAAACCTGACACCCGAAAGGACGCAGTGTGCGGCAGTTGCCAATTCCCCTTACATAGTCTTTGATGGGGAACTGTTCAATGATAGACCCGAGGGGCAGACGGATATAGAACTCTTCAAAGAGTACTATCAGAAGTACGGCAAGGGCTGCTTCACGCATCTGGAGGGAAGTTACTCCTGCGCCGTGGTGGATAACGGAGAGACGATTATAGCCCGCGACGCAGTGGGAGCCAGGCCGCTGTTCTACGGAACTGAAAATGACCTTTTCTGCTTCAGCACAGAGATGAAAGGGCTTATAGGCAGCATCCGTTTCGATATGCATGAACTCGAACCAGGGCATATCTACAGCACAAAGGAAGGCCTGAAGCCATTTGAACCATACTTTGCTGATGTCCCTGAGCCTGAAAACCTGGAGCATGCAACGAAGGTGTTAAGAGACCTCATGATAGAGGCGATCCGGAAAAGGATGAGGGGCGTAAATACCGTTTCGCTTAGCGGCGGACTGGACAGCTCCATCATCGCCGCAGTAGCCAAGCAGTACAATAAGGACCTGCATCTCTTCACTGGCGCTATCGAAAGCGCTGATGCCCCGGACCTTGAGAACGCAAAACTCATGGCCGACTTCCTGGGAGCGGAACACAATATCTACTATATTACAGACCAGGATATAGCCGGGTTTATCCCACAGGCAGTATGGTACCTGGAAAGCTTCGACGAAGACTGCATATCGGGCGTGATCGCCAACTACTACGTCTCTAAAATGGCCAAGCAATACTGTGACACCATCATGGTCGGTGAAGGCGCTGACGAGCTATTCGGCGGATATCGCATGGTACTGAAAAGTGAACACGTGACCAGCGATGAGCACAGAGAGGAACTCGCCAAGAAATTGCTGGCCATAGCGTATAATACGGCACTCAGGCGTCTGGATAGAGGATGGATGGCCAACGGCGTCGTCTATCAGACCCCGTTCCTGGACCCGAAAGTGCTGGCCTTTAGCCGTAAAATCCCCATGGAATGGAAAATCTACGGTGAAAACCAGACGGAAAAGCATATCCTGAGAGAAGCCTTTAAGGACATGCTGCCAGAACGCATTTACAAGCGGGAGAAACTAAGGTTTGCCATGGGAACAGGCATTGACGATGTCATGGACAGGATAGTATCCACGGTAGTGGATCCTGAAGGAATCAAAGAGACTCCCAAATCCTACTACGGCATGCCGTTTGCCACGTTCAAGGAACTTTACTACTACGATGAGTTCCTGAGGCAATTCCCGGCAGCCTATGAGAAACAGACGATTCGCTGGGACCCCTTCAAATAGATAGCACTATGAAGTGGACCATCCTGGGTTCCGGGGGTTGTTCGCCCATCCCCAAGCCGCTTTGTCAATGCAGAGTATGTCAGGAAGCGAGACAGAAGGACCTCCCTTATTCCAGGGCAGGTCCTTCTGCTTTTCTCCATGATATCAACCTGCTGATAGACACGCCGGCGGAGATCGCAGAGCTTTTGAATCGGGAAGCCATCCAACGTGTCGATAACCTCCTTTTTAGTCACCTTGACCCTGACCACGTGGAGGGGTTTCGGGTGGTAGAGCAGATAGCCCTCGACTTCCGCACATGGCAAGCCTATCCGGAAAAGCAAGTCCGCCTGCTGCTCCAGGAAGAACTGGCCGAACGGATAAAGTCAATACAGTCTCAATACGGACCAGTGATCGATTTCTACAGGGAGAGCGGATTCGTCAAACTTGAGCTCTTCAAAAGCGAAATCCAGGTCGGAGACGTGCATATCACGGCCATCCCCGTCGACCATGGTTCCCAGATCTCCTTTGTCCACGTCTTCGAGCAGAACGGGCGCAGGGTAGTCTATGCCCCCTGTGATATAAAGCCCTTCCCTGAGCATCGACGTGAGGTCCGGAATCCGGACCTGCTCATTATCCAGCCGGGGATTTTCGAGACGGGACTAAAACACGACTTCGAGTATCCGCCCGACCACATTTCCAGAACGACGCTCTACACGTTCGGGGATACCCTGCAACTGGCAGAGCGCCTTGAGGCCAAAAGTGTGCTCTTCGTCCACCTGGAGGAATACTGGAATCGGAGCTACGATGATTATCGTGCCATTGAATCAGAAGACGGGAGAATTCGCTTCGCCCACGACGGGATGGAGATCACCATTTGAGTGTAGCCGCACCCTTCAGGGTGCGATAAGGGTAGGCGGGCCGACGTCGGCCCTCCTACCCTTATCGAAGACCTGTCCCTACCGCTTGAGATAGCGCTGGGAAAACCACATATCCAGTCTCAAAAATCTAGAACGGCTGAGCACGATCAGAACAGCTACCACCAGCATCAGTACATCTATCGCTAACGCCAGCTCATGCGAGAGTACATACAGCATTCCAAAGCAATCAGGGCATTCCTCATGTGCACCGAGAGCGCCCCGGAACAACACCGCGTTGGCACCGATAAAACTGAGGACTATCGGGATAAAAATAGCGCTACAGACTCTTGGGAACAACCCCAACACCAGGAAAGCGCCCAGAACGGCCTCCAGCCACGGGAGGACCTCCATGTAGGCGGTAACGAGCTTGTAGGGAAGCCAGAGGAAGAGACCGGCATATATCTCGACAACCTCAGCCTCGGCAGCCATCGGAGCCGGGTAGGCCAGCTTCCCCACAGCCGCCATAATAAAAATGCCTCCCAGAACGAGCCTCAATGCTAATGGGAGATATGAACCGTCGATGGTACGCCGCAATTTGCCCGTTGTCACTATGCTCTCCTCGTAGTACTCTTCCCTACCTTATCACACCAGCCCCAATGCGTCATTACGAGGAAGTACGCCTGGGGCGTACGACGAAGTAATCTCTTGAATCCCCCTTTACTAAAGGGGGACTAAGGGGGATTACCATCCACCTTTGGCGGTGATTCTGGATCAAGTCCGGACTATGCCTACGCGGATATTCCCCCGTCCAGACAAACAGTCTGCCCCGTCAGATAGCTTGATGCATCGGAGGCAAGGAAAAGGGCCATTTCCGCCACGTCTTCGGGTTCAGCAATGCGACCCAGGGGAATGTCCGGGGCCACCTTTGCCAGCATCTCGGGATCGCTCCATATCGGCTTGCTGAACCCGGTTCTCACAACGCTGGGGGCTACGGCATTTACCCGGATATTGGAAGGCCCCAGTTCAAGGGCCAAAGCCCGCGTCAGCATACCTACACCGGCCTTGGCGATACAGTATACCCCCATGCCCTTTGCCGCCTTCTGGGCGGCTGTAGAGGATATGTTGATTATGCAGCCACCCCCTTGCTCCACCATGACCTTGCCCATAGCCTGACTGCAAAGCCAGTATCCCTTGAGGTCGGTATCGATTATCTGATCCCACTTGTCCTCCCGCAACTCCAGGAGATTGCGCATAACGTTCGTCGCTGCATTGTTAACCAGGATATCAATGCTGCCCAGTTCATCTTTGACCTTCGATGCCAGATTGTCAACGTCAGCCTTAACTGTTATATCGGTCTGGACCCCCAGAGAGCGCTGACCTGTGGCACGGACCTCATCGGCCACTCCCTCCAGCTCATCAAGGGTTCTGCTGGCCACTGCCACATCCGCACCACACCTGGCAAAAGCCAGGGCTATAGCCCTTCCGATCCCCCTGCCACCGCCGGTCACAACAGCCACCTTGCCATCAAACATAGAGTTATCGTGTTCCATTCTATCACCCTACTGCTTCTCGAACTTTGTTACCCCAATTGCAGGCTGGAGAGATTATACCAGAATAATCACCAAAGGCAATAGAAGGATGGTTGATGGCTCGTGGTGGATGGGGGTTGCGGGGTGGGGAACTTACTGCCTGCTCGGGCGCTTTGCCGTCTCGTGTAATCCCCGGGACTTGAAATCTGACGTCGGGAGATGTTTTAATCTAGTACATGAAGGGAGAAGTAGAGCAAGCCCAGGAGGGCAGCAGCCGTGTACGATGGCCCGTGATAGTTGCGGCTCTCCTGATTTGTATAGCCGGAATTTCGCTTCTCTTCCGTGTAGTACTCCCCTACGACAACATCTTCGTCCAGGGCAATATCCTGTTCAGAGGCACCGATCCCTATTACCACATGCGGTTTATTCAGAACCTAGCCCAGCACTTCCCGTTCGCAAGTTCCTGGGAGCCATACCTGGCCTACCCTGGCGGCGTTAGCTGGCCAGGCGCGCCCCTGTTCGATTATCTTGTCGCTGGCATCGCCTGGGCCCTCGGGCTTGGCAGCCCTTCTCATCACACAGTGGAGCTTGTAGGCGCGTTCATACCGCCTATTCTGGGCATGCTCACGATTATACCCACCTATTTCATCGGCAAGGAATTGTTCAATCGCTGGGTAGGTGTAATCGGGGCTGCACTGGTTGCAGTACTGCCTGGAGAGTTTATGAATCGCACTCTTCTCGGGTTCGCGGATCACCACGCCTTGGAGACGCTGCTCAGCACGACGGTCATATTGTTTTTCATACTGGCAGTCAAGCGAGCCAGAGAAAACAAGCTATCGTTTGAGGGATTACGGCAGAGAGACTGGCCTACCATCCGCAAACCAGTTATATATGCCTTGCTCGCCGGCTTTTTCCTGGCCTTGTATCTCCTTGCATGGGCCGGAGCCTTGCTTTTCGCTTTCATCATCGCTGTGTGGATGGTGATTCAATTCATTATGGATCACTTGAGGAACAGATCAACTGATTATCTATGCATCATTGGTGCCATCTCATTCCTGGTAGCTCTAATACTGTTTCTCGCCGGACCAGGAAGCGGATCGGTCATGGTAAGTGTTGCGTTGCTAATTGTTATAGTAGCGGCTATTGTGCTGAGTGCTATGTCGAGGGCGATGAACCACAGGGGCATCGTCCCTCTGTACTACGTGCCCACATTGCTTGTCCTGGCAGGGATCGGCGCGGGACTTCTATACCTCGTCAGCCCCTCTCTATTCAACTCAATGCTCCACAGGCTCAGTTTCTTCACGCCGGGGAGCGCAGGGATGCTCACAGTCATCGAGTGGCAACCGCTTCTCTTCCCGAGAGGTGATTTTTCCTTCAGCGTAGCCTGGAACAACTTCACCACCTCCTTCTTCATATCATTTGTCGTCATCGCATGGCTGGTATACAGGTCCATCAAGGACGAGAAAGCCGACAGAACCCTGTTCCTCGTGTGGGGCATCATAATGCTCGTCGGGCTGCTTGCACACCGCCGTTACAGCTATTACTTCACCGTAAATGCTGCACTGATGACGGGATATCTCTGCTGGGGGATGCTGGAACTTGCGGGTGCGAAAAGACTCCTTACAAAGCTCTTTACAAAGCCCGTGGAACCGGTTCAGGAGCAAACAAAAAAAACGAAAAAACGAAAGAGGAGCAAGGAAAGGTCATCGGATGTCCTGCAGCGCGCATGGCTCTGGGTAGGCGCGGCCTTCGCTATCATAGCTGTCTTCTTTCTCGCCTTTTTCCCAAATATCGGTAAAGCCGAAAGCCTGGCAAACAATAAGCCACAGATCACCGTGGGCTGGTACAACTCTCTTCAGGTACTCAAAAACAACAGCCCTGAACCCTTTGGTACACCAGACTTCTACTATGATAGGTATCCATCTAAAGATGAATTCGAATATCCCGATACTGTCTACAGCGTCATGTCATGGTGGGACTACGGCTACTGGATAACGTATCTCGCCCACCGTGTACCCTACGCTAACCCTGGGGGAGGAGGTGTCCGCCCCCTGTTGGGGCAATTCTTCATCTCACAGGACGAGGAAGCAGCTGAGAAGGTATTGAAAGAGATGGGTGCAAAATCAAAATATATAATGATTGACTGGCTTATGCCCACCTCCAAATTCTACGCCATGCCCACCTGGGCGAGCGTGGATGCAAATAACTTCTATGAGACCTACTACCGGAGAACGGAGGAAGGGAGGCTCGAGTCCATACGGCTGTTCTATCCGGATTACTACCGCTCCATGGTTGCGAGGTTATTCAATTTCGACGGCAAGGCAGTCACCCCTGAAAAAACCACGGTGATTTCCTACGAGGAGAAGATATCCAGTGGGGGACAACGGTATAAGCTCATCACCTCAGCAGAGGAATTCACGAGCTACGACGAAGCCGAAGAGTACATCTCCGAAAACGGGGCAGAGAACCTTCGCATAGTAAGTGGCAATCCTCTGGTCAGCCCGATACCCCTTCAACCGCTTGAGAGCTACCAGCTTATCCACGAGTCCGATGCCAAAGCTAAGATAGGCGGCACCGAGGTACCACAGGTTAAGATATTCGAGCACCACACAAGCGAATAGCTGAGGGCTCATCGCTCTCGCCTGTGTATCCCACATCCCAACATGTCATTGCGAGGCTTGTCCCGAGCATTAGCGAGGGAACTCGACGAAGCAATCCTTGTTCTGAGCGAAGCGAAGGATCTGAGATTGCCATCCGCCGAAGGCGGACCAGAGGCGGACTCGCAATGACACGGTCGGGGGCTTTGCCAATGTCATTCACTGTAGGGCGGGGATTTACTCCCCGCCAAAGGCGCTCCGCACTCTTCTGTAATCCCCCTGAATCCCCCTTTAGTAAAGGGGGTCTGAAATAAGAAAGCGCCCGCCTCTGGCGGGCGCTTTCTATTCTATATTCTCCCGTTAGCGCCAAGGCAGGTCGAAGATCCGCCTCGGCGGACGGCTACATTACTCTTCAGGAGTCTGCTGGGCCCTGCTGCGGAACACGAATACCAGTATCACGGCAATCACGGAAATGATGATTGCCACGATGGGTAGTGCCATTCCGCCAGGTGCGCCGGGGCCGGCAGGTCCTTGCGGCCCTTCAGGTCCCTGTGGTCCTTCAGGTCCTTGCGGTCCCTGCGGGCCTTGCTCACCTTTCTCACCTTTGGGCCCCTGTGGACCTGTCAGGTCAGGGACGGTAAGGGTAGCTGTTGCCGACCTGTATTTGCCAGTGGCCTTGATTGTGTACGCGCCCGGCTGCTGGGTTGGCGCAACGGCGAACGCCGTGAACTTGCCATTGGCTCCGGCCTTCACACTTGCCGGAAGGGTATTCAAGGCACTCCCATCGCACGTAATGCTTATATTGGAGTTGGCGGTAAACCCCTGCCCCGTAATGGTGGTCATTACGCCTTTTTCAGGTGAGAGGAAGATACCGACTTCCGCCGGCATCTCGCCTGGGCCCCTGAAGGCGTGCAGGTCCTCCTCCAATGTGCCTCCCGCAGAATCCCACTCAAAGGTTTGCTGTGCATCAAAGTCGTTCACCTTGAAGACAATTTCCTCGCCCGCGTATTCGCCGGGGACCTGTAGATAGAAGTCGCTGTCAGCAAGGCCCCCTGCTCCGGTAGAGCACTCCGCCACCGCCTCTTCCTCTCCTGTCACATACGCCGCTACGGTCGTGCCCGCTGAAACAGCCTCGCCATCAAGGTAAGCTGTCCCGACGAGAACACATGGCTTCTGCGGCTGAGCAAGGGCGGTGGCCGGCACAAGTATCAGCACCACCGCCACTAGGGCGGCAATAAAAACTCTAAGTTTCGACATTCATCCCTCCTTTGCTTGGTTTAAATCTCTCGTCATAAGTCATACCCATGCGGCAAAGTCCGAATCTCTCGTATAATAACGGTTTAACAGTCGAAAGTCGCTCTCAAGTGTGTGTATCGATTTTCTTTTACAACGCTTTAAAAGCTGCTGTTCTTTAGGTGGGGAGACCCGCTGCAGCGGGTCTCCCTCTTCCACATTAACCTAATTATCCCA
>JBKGZM010000051.1:0-13439 GCA_046545575.1 Dehalococcoidia bacterium | reverse complement strand
ACGAGACGGAAGAGCGCATTGAAGACCTGATTCCACAGGGCGCAATTGATGCAGCGACTCGTTTGGTGCTTACCAATGCCATATACTTCAATGCCGCATGGCAGTACCCCTTTAGTGAAGACTTGACCAAAGACGGCCCATTCTACCTGCTTGATGGAGAGCAAGTCACCGTGCCGATGATGCAGCAGACAGAGTCCTTCGGCTATACTGAAGGGGAAGGGTACCAGGCAGTTGAGTTACGCTATGATGGAGGCAAACTCTCCATGGTTATCCTCCTGCCTGAAGATGGGAACTTCGAGGATTTTGAAGAAAGTCTGCAAGCGCAGGGAATTGACGATATTATAGATGAGCTGTACAATGCCCAGGTTACTCTGAAGATGCCCAAGTTCGAATTTGAGTCGAAGTTCAGCTTGAAAGATACCCTCTCTGAGATGGGCATGCCAGTTGCCTTTTCCGGTGGGGCGGATTTCTCAGGGATGATTGGTAGCCCGGATCTATTCATAGACGAAGTGCTGCACAAGGCGTTTGTCTCGGTAGATGAGGCAGGAACCGAAGCAGCAGCAGCCACGGCAGTAGCTATGCAGTGCGGAATGCCAGCACAGCAAGTTGATGTTACTATTGACCGTCCCTTCATCTTCTTGATCCGTGACATTGATACGGGTGCTATTCTTTTTGTCGGGCGTGTGCCGAATCCTGCTGCGTAATAAGCGCTTCTTGTATTGCAAATATCTTGGTTTAGCACTCTATCGAATAAGGAGAGATCACTTCCGTGGCCTGTGCTGCGGGAGGTTTGCAGGCTCGTTTTCATGCTGCGTTCATCTTGGCATGGTAGAGTAGGAAACAAAGAAAGAGGGCATATGATGAAGAGGGAGTCCCTACAGCAACAGAGAGAGGTCTATGATCCAGGCCCTGAGGGCTTTAACAGGTATGCTGGTGATACTATCACATCTCCCGATGAACAAGAATCAGGGAAGGCACTGGAGATTGAAGCCGGTGACGAAGATACGGCCTCTCCCTTCACAGAAGTGGAGGCCAATGAGCATGCTTCCCCTGAAGTTGTGTCCGACCCCTATCGATCAGATCTATGTTATGAGGTACCGGACGACCTTGTTCGTATGTACCTGCGCGAGGCAGCGCGGGTTCCGCTTCTGAACGCTCGAGAAGAAAAGGCTCTGGCAGAAAGAGTTGAATTAAAGAGGCATATTGAGAACCTTGATAAATCATGGCAGGAGAGCCATGGAACAATTCCTTCCGCTACTGATATCATGACGACCATGCTCCAGGGAGTTTGGGAAGCCCTGCCATTTGCGGATGTTCTCAGGGAAAAACTAGATCTGCCGGCTGAGGCTACTGTTTCCCAGGTGCTTTACGATCAGAGATTGGCCGATGCCATCAACGGGGACGCCAATCGGCACCTGGTAATGACCCTATCCAGCAGGATGAAGGTAGCCCCGGAGACGGTGGAAAGCCTGCCGGTGAACCTTTCCCTCGGCCTGCACCTTTTGCCTCGAGAGATGCTTCAGGATATTGAACGGGAAGGTCTTGTTAGCAAGTTAGACAAGTCCAGAGAGCAAACCCAACTGTACAAAGTGCTTGGATCTTACGAGGGGCAGATGCTTTCCCGTCTGAAACAGGCGAAAAAAGAGGGTGCAAGTGCAAGGCAGCACCTTGTAGAAGCAAACCTGCGCCTTGTGGTAAATATCGCCAAGAAGTATGTCGGAAGGGGTATGCCCCTTCTGGACCTGGTTCAGGAGGGCAGCATGGGGCTTATGCGAGCAGTCGACAAGTTCGATCACAGAAGGGGTCACAAGTTCAGTACTTATGCCACGTGGTGGATACGACAGGCAGTGACCAGGACCATTGCTGACCACGCCCGGACCATCAGGGTCCCCGTCCACGTAGTAGAGACTATTAACAAGCTTATGAGCAAGAGTCACACTCTCACTCATGAGTACGGCTATGAACCAACCCCCGACCAGATAGCCCGTGAAATGAATATGCCAACTGAGAAAGTTGAGGAAATCTCCCAGATGACCAAGGATGTGGTCTCCCTCGATGCCCCCGTCATGGAGGATCAAGAATCGTATTTCAGCGATTTCATCAGGGACACCAGGGCAGAGCCCACGGAGGCAGCTTCTTACCTGTTGCTCAAGGACCAGGTCAGAGAGGCCCTTGGACACCTCACTGAGAAAGAACGCAGAATACTGACACTGCGCTTTGGGCTGGAAGACGGGCACAACCGTTCCCTTAAGGAAATCGGTGATGAGTTTCACGTAACCCGCGAACGGATTCGACAAATCGAGGGTCAAGCCCTGCGCCGATTGCGGGACCCCGATCTGTCCGACACCCTGAGAGACTACCTCGACGAGTTGTAATGTTAAGTATCCAGTAGAGATATTTATAATGCGTGCACAGGGTAACAAGGCAACTCAGTTCTTAAGCGAGGCGATTTTTCAACTAAGCCGGACAATTAATATAGCCGGGTTGGTCGTTTTGGTCTTGATGACTCTCCTCATTGTAGCGGGTGTAATCGGCCGCTATTATTTCTATCGTCCCATAACCAGCTCCTTGGAAATCCTTGAATTCATGATGGCCATCCTCGTCGCCCTTGGTCTGGCTTACACAGCTGTACGCAAGGGGCATATCAGCATTGGCCTGGTGATTTCCCGATTCCCATCGCGGGTTCAGGCAGTGGTCAACAGCATTACCAGCTTTTTCTGTCTGGGAGTATTTGCAACAATTACATGGCAGGCTGTCCTGCATGCCGGAAGTCTGAAACTGGAAGCGGGCACTTCCCAAATGCTGTCAATCCCTGTCTATCCTTTCCCGTATGTATTAGCTTTCGGCGGCGCTATCCTATGCCTGGTATTTATCCGCAACTTATTTGAACATTTGGCAAAGGTGATAGAGGGGGCTCACTGGCTACTCTGTACAGGGTCACTATTTCTGATCATTCTAGTCCTGGTGCTGTTTTCAATGCCTTTTTGGGGACAGAACTGGTTACCCGAGTTAAGCCCGGTAACCATCGGGGTTCTTGGTATCTGCCTCCTGGTTGTACTTTTGTTTTCTGGAATGCCCGTTGCTATTGCGATGGCCTTAGCGGGCTTACTGGGCATTGTCTATTTGGGCGGAGCTGATTCGGGGCTAGGAGTGTTAAAGGATGTCCCATACAATACTATTGCTTCTTATGTCTTCGTCATAATTCCTCTCTTTCTGCTCATGAGTACCCTGGTTCAGCAATCGGGTATAGCACAGGCGGTGTATCTTGCAGCTACCAGCTGGTTTGGGAGATTTCCAGGCAGAATGGCTTTTAGCAGTGTGGTTGCCTGCACCCTGAATTCGACCGCCAGCGCCTCCAGCCCGTCTAATACAACAGCCGTGGGTGCGGTGGCCTTGCCGCAAATGAAGAAGTATGACCATAATCCCGGTCTTGCCACTGGTAGTATTTTCGCCGGGAGTGCTATTACCCTTCTGATACCACCCAGCATTGGACTTATCGTTTATGCCATTTTGGCGGAGATATCAATTACCAGGACTTTCCTGGCCAGCCTCCTTCCCGGCATCATGATAAGTGTGTTATTTTTGCTGTATGTTCTCCTTGTGGGTGTCTTTAAGCCGAACGCAGCCCCCAGATCGTACATACCGTCTAAGAAACAATTGGTCATTGGTTTTTGCATGCTGGTCCCGCTGGGAATCTGGATTACACCTTTTATGGGGATGTACATGGGTATGTTTACCCCCACTGAGGCAGCCGCAGTCGCTGCTCTAATCGCCTCAATTACGGCTATAATCTGGGCCCCCGTTTGGGGACGACCTATCTTTTCCGTGCTGTATAAGTCGGTGCTGCAGGCGGTAAATACAACGTGCATGATTGGGCTAATCTTGATAGGCGCTGCTATCTTCGAACATTTCCTGACGTTGGCCAAACTACCATCTGCTCTTACCGGTGCCGTAGTTGATCTTGCACTATCCCCTTTGGCTATCATGATCATCATTTCTCTGGTTTATATCGTTCTTGTCTACTTTATTGAGCCGCTTACCTTGATGGTATTCAGTCTGCCTGTTCTATTCCCTCTAGTAACGGGGTTAGGTTTTGATCCGCTATGGTTCGGGGTGATTCTTATGGTGCTAACGGGAATAGGCTTGCTGTTATCCCCTTATCACGCGAACCTTCGTCTGGCTCAGGCCTTTAGCCCGGGAACTTTGCGCAAAGAAATGATGGCCGGGATAGCTCCCTTCGCCGTTTTGATGGTTATTGTACTGGGCTTGCTGGCCGTCTTCCCCCAAATAGCCCTGTGGTTGCCAGGTTTGATATGGTAGCTCCATAAAGGATGGATGTGATATGAGCACTATAGAAGCGGAAACCGCGCAAATCAGATATGCAGGCTTCTGGAGAAGGTTAGCAGCATACCTTGTCGATTGCACGATAATTGGCGTCATGGTCGGGATATTGAATCCATTTGGGGTTTTCGGATTTGTGCTACCTTCTATTATCGCGGTTGTCTATTTTATTGGATTCTGGGCCTGGATAGGGCAAACGCCGGGCAAGGCGGCTCTTGGCGTCAAGATTGTCCGACTGGATGGGACTCCTATCAATCTTGGGACAGCTATTCTCCGTTTTATTGGCTATATTATTTCCTGTCTCATCCTATGTATTGGCTTTCTGATGATAGCTTTTCATGTGCAAAAGCGGGGTTTGCATGACCTGATTGCAGGGACTATAGTAGTAGTCGAGACTTCAGCCTTCCGCGAACTACACTCTAAAGAGGAATTTGAGTCGGCTCTTGGGGAGGTGGAAGCAATTCAGAAAGAGTATCATGGGATTTGAGGATTAGAAATCAATCAAAAAGCCGCCTCCATAACTGCCGGGTCGAAGTTTGGCAACCTTCTGCCTAGCTCTTGCATAATGTCGTCTTTGCTTCCGATTTTCTTCGCCATGGTAGTACAATATTCATCCAGAGCACGATGAAAAAGGTACTCCGTGTCCCGGACAGTGAGGGACTTCGTTGCAAAAGTGGGAATGCTTCTACCATCGTAGTGGGAGAAGTCTTCGTCCTGCCAGGTAATACCGTACTTCTCTGGATTCTCATAGAAGCGGGTTCCGGGATATCCCACAAGGAGGTTGATTTCGCTGCCGGATGAAATATCTTCTTCAAGCCAAGAACGCATTGTATTGATAGTTTGCAGGGCAGTTTGCCTGGTTTCATACGGAGCCCCGATAATCCAGTAAGTGTGTGTATACATGCCGACCTCTCGCGCCAATTCGCACATCTTCCTGGCTTCCTCCAGGACAATGTTTTTACCCATGGCGTTGAGAAGCTCCTGGCTTCCGCTTTCAATACCCACGTGAAGACAGCGGCAACCCGCCTGAGCAAGTTCTGCGAGGTCATTCCGAGTAACGAGAGGATTCGCTCTCGTTTGCGCCTCCCAGTGCATTTCCGGACGGAGTTCTCCCATAGCGTTGCTCATACGCAGTGCAGCTTCGATATCGTGGAAGAAATCGTGGGTGCCTAGATAGAAGAAGCGACTTTCCCTCTCGCTCATTAAGTAGTCTACTTCTTCCTGAAAGCGCGGGATATGAAGAAAAGAAACTCCCTTTTTCCAGAAATCGGCGCACCAAACGCAGTTATTCGCACATCCTACAGAGGGTGTGACTCTGGAGATCGGGATCATCAGTTTCTTCTCGGGATGAAGCTCTTCCGCCGTAAAGTTATCTTCGAGGTGATTGTATGCCGGGATGGGAAGAACTGAGCGATCCATCCGGGGGCGATCCGGATTTCTAACAATGTCGTTGCCCTGCTTAAAGGTAAGGCCGTCAACTGTTTCCAGGGAACGGCCGTTTTCAAGCGCTGAAAGTAGCTCTGCTGTGGTCAACTCTCCTTCCTTTCGTACAACCACATCGAAAGGGGAAGTCTCCAGGATTTCCCTGTCCCGAGCCCAAGCGTGGGGTCCGCCTATCGCGAGCAATACATCCGGGCGAGCTTTCCTTACGGCCTTTGCCATTCGTAATGCAGTCGGCCATGAGACAGTGATGGGAGAGAAGCCAATAAGGTCGAATTCGTTAACCCGGTCAAGTATCTTCTCAAGCAGCTTCTCTTCGCGGGTATCGGCGCCTGTGTCGGTTGTAATCGGAGCAAAATAGGAGCAAACATGCCCTTCCTGTTCGAGGTAAGCAATTAGGGATAGAAGTCCCAGGTGAATCGGTTCCAAATACCTGAATCGAGAAAAGTCTGTCTCATCGAGGTGGCTTAAAACGGTATTAATACGTGACGCGAAGAGGTAGAAGTAGTAGTCACGCTGAATCATGCTCAGTGGTGCCGGGGGCACAGGCACGGCTGAAAGCGCAATTTTCATACTGCATACCCTCTAAATTTCCGGTCGCCTTTGAATCGAAAGCATCCCGGATCGGGCGCTGTTATATCACCAAAAACAGCGTAAGCCAGCCCTCTACAACCATAGCACCACGTATTCTCTTCGCATAGCTTACAGCTCCCCTGCAGACGCGCGTAGATATCTCTGTTTTCTTCCATCGCGGGCGAATTCTCCCAGATGGAAGTAAGCGTTTGTTCATACAGAGAGCCTGCATGGATGTCTATACACGAACATGGTCTAACTATGGCATCGCTGCCAATGTAGCAGCCTACTGTTAGCCTGTTGCAAGGCGAATCCAGGGAAAAGGGTACTCTTGCCTGGGGACCCAATAATTCCTTCAAAATCTCGGGAGAGATGAGTGAACTCATGTCCATAGCACCGACAGGTATGGGTCGGTTCAGGATGAAGAGGCATCCCCTGGCCTCGGCCCATTCTTGCAGAGCCGGGATCTCGTCCACTGTCTCACGCGAGGCAACGCTCTGCACAGAAAGAAGCGGAACTTGTTTGTTTCCAAACCCGGCCTCTCTCAATAAATGAACTGCATTGAGAACGCGAGGAAACTGGTTCTTCGTTCCCGTCAGATCATCGAACTTTTGCTCATTGAGCGTTGACAGGCTAACAGCAACCATGGCTCCAGCGCGAGCCAGTCTCCCGGCAGTGCTCTGGGAAATGGTGCTGCCATTGGTGACGAGCAATGGAGTCACCCCTTTTCCACTGAGTTCTTCAATCAGGTCGAGAATGCCGGGATACAGAAGAGGCTCGCCTCCGGTAAACTCCACTTTCTTCAGGCCCAGATCTATTGCTTCTTGAAGTACGAAATGGAGAAGCTTCGAATCGAGATGTACGGGCTCCTGGCCCGCCTTGGAGCAGAAGGAGCAATGGAAATTGCAGGTTGTTGTCACGGCGATCGAGAGGTAGAGGAGTTCTCCTTTCTCGCCAGGAGGCGTATATTCCCACGGATTGTATTGATAGATGTAACTGCTATCTTCCATTGAGAATCTCCTGTGTAAGTGAATAAGCGTCGCGATTAAACCCGTGCGTCTTCCTGTGCACCACTGCAAAGCAAATGTTGTGGCAACGCGGGGTTCCTTCCCAATAGGGACAGCCCCTGCACTGTGGCGGCACAATGACCTGGGAATCCCGGCGCAATGTGCTCTCTTGCCAGATTTGAGACAATGGTGTGTCCTGCAAATTGCCAAGGGGATTGCTGTGGTCCCAGAAACCACAAAGGAATACATCGCCTGTGGCATGGATGTGAACATAGTCATAACCGCAGGAACAGCCAACCCATATAACGTTCTCCCGGGGGTAATACAGGTCGGGATACCTGCAGGGCACCAGGGGGCAACAGCATATTCTTATTGGAATAGACCCTTTTTCAGCTCGGTTGATTAGTCTGGTAAGAGCCTGGTATTGCGAGGCGAAGTCAGGGTAGAGGTCAAAAATCTGGTCAGTGGTGGCAACAAGGCACTGCACGCCCATTATTACGTTTTGCGAACCAAAACTCTCCGCATAGTCGTAGACTGCTTCCAGTTCACCGATGTTGTCCCGCGTGAGAGTCACCTCGAGGTCGACGGTTATTCCCGCGTCGATCAGCCCCTGTACGTTTTCCGCGAACTCATCGAATACCTCCTTGCTTTTCTGTGTATTGAACCCGCGCATGTGGCAGAACAGGGTCGGGTCAACACTGTCGCAGGAGACGCAGGCAAAGGACAACCCGGATCGCGACAATTCGCGGCTGTACTCCGGACTACATTTCTGGGCATTCGTATTGATTCTGCTCTTTACACCGGCTTTGCGTGCTATGGCAAGAGCATCGAGAAGAAGGGAGCGTGACCTCTCATTCATCGTTACCTCGCCTCCCTCGAACCAGACCCATTCCGTCGGCGAGTCGCCCAGATCGTGGAGAAGTGTTCTTTCAACAAGAGAAAGAGGCAGGGTTCCGCTGGTTTTGGAATGGTCCTGTTTGTATGCACAGTAAGGACAATTTGCGTTGCAGTCCTGCAGAAGCTGGAACTCGATTACCCTGAAGCGGTGGTCAGGCAAATCCGCAGATTGATGAGATGATTGATTCAGTTCTTCTCCCATGTTATCCTTCCTTATCATCGCTAGAAATCCCTTACGTCAAGATAGGCACGCGAAAGCGGTGGTGGCTTCTCCCCGTCTATTGCAGTGCGCAACAGGAGCGAACCGTCGAGAGAGTAGAATGCCTGTCTCTTAACGATAGCACAGAGTGGGTCCCGTGCGTCAAGGTGGCACATTACAATCTGTCCTCCTTCGTACCCGGCACAGGCGCGGAGACCTGCAATTAGCTTGTGGGCTGTGGCTGTGTCTTCTTCATCCCACGCGACATCGAAAATATGGTGGATTCTCAGAGGCTGTCCCTTTTCCGGAAGTGCCGGCAAACCGAGCAGTCTCCTTACCGGGAACGGCATTATCGCCATAGCCCTGTATAATAAGGGAATGTTGTCCACTACCTTTGTCGACAGCACTGAACTGTCCCACAGACAGCCCTGTACATCAGAACTGCCAGGGAGTGTGAAAATGCCGCGAAAGGGTGCACCGGAGAACGGGGAGCCGTACCGGCGGGCAAGGCTTGTCTGTTCAGATAAATCGTACTGGCTTTGATGCTTCTCAATCCTTTCCCGCGCATCAGTAAGCCCTTCCTCATCGGAGATGCGGATTACGTCCCCTCCCGTTGGTAGGGCGGAAAGTAAGAAGACCTTGAAAGCAGCTGCGACAAACATATCCATCTTCTGAACCATTCTCATGGTCACAATGTTGGAGCCCAACACATACGTATACGCATATTGTGCTCCCTCTTGCAGGAGATACTCCCTTGCCGCTTGGAGTAAAGCGGCAGCCGCCCGTGTAAGCCTGTAATCGGGATGGACCCTCCAATCGAAAACATAACCGATCCTCACAATTGATCCATCAAGACGCACGTCTTTCACGCAGGCCGAGATACTACCTGCTACTACCCCCCCTATTTCGGCCACGTAGACCGCCCATTTATCATAGAGCCTGGGGCGGAGAAAAAAGTCTTCGCGCTCATAGTGAAAGACTAGTCCCTTCCCCTGCGTGCAAAGGAGGTCGATCTGGCACAAACGCTGGTTGTCATCCTGTCTTGCCGGACGAACCTTCATCTTGCTCCTTCATGAGCCGACAGCACGAGAGCCGCTTTGCCGCCGCCATAACCGTACGAAGTGATGAGAATATGACGTATGGGCCCCTCTGCTTTTCTGGCGGTTGGTACGTGATCGAAGGGATCGTCTTTATCAGCCTGTTTAAAGTGCACGGTCGGCGGAATGATACCCTTTTCAAAAGCGCAAAGAGCAGCAGCAACCTGGAACATGCCTCCTGCGGAAAAGGCTTGCCCCGTGGCCCCTTTGATCGATATGACAGGTGGAAAATCCTTGCATCCGTTGAAAAGATTGGCAAGCGCTCTTACCTCTATGGCGTCACTTCTCTTAAACCCTGACGCATGGGCGATAACCAGATCGATCTCCGAGGCATCAAGGCCTGCCATATTTAAAGCCATCTTTGAAGCATCTGTAAGAGCCTCCCCGTCCATTTTGTTGTATTTGAAATGATAGGCCTCGCCCGCTGTGCCAAAACCCGATACAATCGCATATGGTTTTACTCCGCGTTCAATAGCACTGTCCGGGTGTTCCACAACGAACATGGCGCTTCCCTCTGCAGTCACTTCCCCGTCCCGATCCTCATCAAAAGGCCTCCCTGCCTCGTTTGGGTCCGGGCAGGATGTGAGAAGTTTTGCGCGAGAAAGGACACCGAAGGCAAATGGAAAGAGATTGGACTCCGAGCTACCCGCGAGAATCAGGGGGGTGGTCCCTTCCAGCACATCTCTTGCCGCCCTCCCCAGGGCAAACAGGCCACCCGTACACCCTGAACCGAAAGTAAGGACCTCGCCTGAGAGTCCGAAGCGCTTCGCTACCCGGGATACCGTGCTCTCACGAATATCCTTCAGGGCATCATCTGCAAGTGCCCCGTTTTCTGAAGTATTGTTTTCCTCCCGCAAGACTTCTTCAAGGTGCTCCAGCGCCTCCACAGAGGGGAGTGTCTCGCCGAGGTAGAGCCCGATCGCCGGTTCTTTGCCAAGGCCTGCATCAAGAAGAGCTTCCTCCGTTGCAGCGAAGGCGAGCTGGCTACTGCGCTGAATTTCCGCATCTGTTTGGAAATCAGGAACAAGTGCCGCTGTAGAGGGGCCTGCCCCCTCAAGACCAGGGGGAACATAATGTACCACACCACTTGCTCCACTGATGAGCGCTTCGTAGAAGACATCACGGCCCACTCCAATAGTAGACACTATCCCTGTACCGGTGATAACCGCTTTGGGGGCGACTTCGCAATTGTTCCCCAAATCGGCAAATGAAACATACCTTCTGCTTATCGCTGTCTTACTGCTTTCCTGGCACGATGAAAAAGCTATTGCCGCGCAGTCGCCTGCAGGCCCCTCAGCTGTGACGATGACTCTCCGAACATTGTCCCTGCCGCGCGGGAACGATGAGCGCGGTCCCAGTTTTTGTGCAAACTCGGGAACAGGTTTACCCATCGAGGAAATCGCCAGCCCACACGCAAGGGCGGAACCGCCCGCAAGGGCCTGGGGGATCGGATGGGGAAGAGTGGCTGTGTCCAGCACAAGGTCTACCCCCTCGCCGTCGGGAAATGACTCTTTCGCCAACCGGTCGATCAAGGCCTCTTTTCTCTCACGTTTACCTTCTGTAAAGGCTGTTGCGTAACCGCAGATGTATGCTACAGCCTTTGAAGGATGCGATGTTGAATTGGGTTCTTGGGACTGGAGATGGAATACCGCACAGCCTTCGGCAGGTCCTGAAGAAGCGCGAACGGAAAGCGCTTCCGCTAAAGAGTCAAGAAAGATGCTATCCGAAGGCGAATCGACTCCTCCTGCCAGGAGAGAACGTTCCTCTCCAAGTGCCACCGCCCTGTACCCCATTCCTACAGCGCTAATTCCAGCGGTAATTGGGTCATTCAAGGTTTCACACATTCCTGTTAAGCGAAGAGACACTGCTGCATGCGATGCATGGGCAAGGGGAAGTGCGTAATGAAGAGCCCATGCGGGTATTGCCTGAGGACCCTCCTGTCTGAAAGCGGCAAGGTAACGTTCGAGGGCGCTCAGATCTATAAGGGATGTCCCGAAAATGGCGCCAGTCCGTCGATCTGGCTCAGACTCAAAGGGGAAAGCCTGCTCCAGGGCCATGCGGGAAGCGGCAAGTGCGAGGAGGGTTGCCCGCCAGCCCTTTTCGCTGAGTTCTCCCGTAGCTCCATGGTCTTCTGGCGATAAGGGGCAGAAGTTATTTATAGATGATGAGTGATTGCCTCTTGCCGTCGCAACTGCCTTTTCACCCCTCCCCAGGGGGCTTAACATTCCAACACCAGTTACGGGAATCTTGACTCCATTAATGCCCATTTTCGGAATGATGTGCACCGGGACTATGTAGATTATGTCTTTCGCCACAGATGGGACACGGTTTGTCGGGATCAACATGACGGTGCGGTTCTGTATAAGTATAGGTCTTGCCCTCAAAGTTTCGCAAAACGACCTTGGCAGGTGAATGGCTGATCAGGTACTGCGGCATCACCGGTATTTTGCCGCCTCCGCCAGGGGCATCAATACAGAAAGTCGGCACCCCGAGGCCGCTGGTGTGGCCTCGAAGATTCTCAATTATTTCAATGCCAGTTGCCACCGGTGTGCGAAAATGCTCGATACCCCGGGAAAGGTCGCACTGGTAGAGATAGTAAGGGCGAACCCTGATTTTTAACAGCTCGTGGCTCAGTTTCTTTATAAGCTTCGGGCAATCGTTTATTCCTGCCAGAAGAACCGACTGGTTGCCCAGGGGAATACCGGCATCGGCCAGGCGGGCACATGCGGCTGCTGAAGCTTCGGTGATCTCTTTGGGGTGGTTAAACTGTATGTTCAGGTAAACGGGGTGATATTTGGCCACCATGCTGCTGAGTTCGGCGGTTATACGTTGAGGAAGAACTACCGGAATACGACTGCCAATGCGGATTATCTCCACATGGTCGATGGCACGCAACTGCTTAAGCATATATTCGATCATGTCGTCGGCCATAATCAGGGGATCGCCGCCGGAAATAATAACATCTCTTACTGCTGGGGTGCGGCGCACATATTCAATCGCATTGTCGATTTGATCGCGGCTGCTCGCCTGCTCATTTGCTCCGACCAGGCGACGTCGGGTGCAATGCCGGCAGTACAAAGCACACTGGTTAGTTGCCATCATCAAAGCGCGGTCCGGGTAGCGATGGATCAGATCTGGTACCGGGGAATTCGCATCTTCGTCGAGGGGATCGAGCATATCAGATGTGGCCCTGTTCTGTTCCAGGGCTGTAGGTACCGCCTGCATGCGGATGGGGCAATTCGAATCGTCAGGATCAATCAGGGAAGCATAGTAAGGTGTAATGGCCATGCGGAACTGACGAATGCTTTCTTCAACCGCTTTGCTTTCATCATCGGTCAATTTGATCAGCTGATTCAACTGCTCCACGGTGGTAATGCGATTGCGCATCTGCCAGTGCCAGTCGTCCCATTCCCCTGCTGGGACTTCTGACCATAGAGCATCTCCTGGTGAATCCGCACTAGCCGCGCTCTCTTGCTCATTTAAACTCATGGAAATACCACCTCCAATTCTACTATATAACTAACCCGGATCGAACACCCTTAGTAAACTGAAGCACGTGCGGGGATATATCAGATCTCGCAATGGGTATTCCAATACGAACTCGATCATAGAACACGGATGTACGTCTTTGTGCACCTATAACACCTGCTCAGGTCGCTTACCAGAGGCATGTTTGCGATTCCTTATTCACGGGGTCAGCCAAACAGGTAGTCGGATGCTAGTGTACTCATTTTATTCTTGTTGGGCCTCTGACGCAAGAGGGGGAGGGAGCATATACTAGCGCTTATATGGCCAAAAACCTTTGCTTCAGCCAGGGGGAGGGGACATATACTAGCTATTATATGGTTAATAATTATGGGGTGCAACATTGACACGGAAAACAAG
>JBKGZM010000050.1:0-14002 GCA_046545575.1 Dehalococcoidia bacterium | reverse complement strand
GCAATCAGCGGTGGATAAAGGCGCAACGAAGATAATCGTCGCCACGACGATGATGACACGTGGCGGCGAGCACGCCGAAAAGGACATCCCTGCCAGGATCGACGAGTTCAGCAAGTACAATCCGCAGATAGAGATAACCTACGCATGGCCCTTTGACACCACCCAGGTAGCCCGGTTCTTGTCCGAGCATATCTCGCGGTTTGCCTGATGCCCCAGGAGGCTTATCCGTCATTCCGGCGAAAGCCGGAATCCAGTCGTAGATTATGGCGAAGTAGAGCTAATCCCCTGTTGATCCAAATCCCGACCAGCCCCTTACTGTTTGGTTCAACTCAGAAACCAGTATTAATTCAACTTTCGCGAGAGGAAGTACTATCAATTGTGCGACCCGATCTCTAGGATAAACTGTATAGACTTCAGAACTGAAATTCTTAAGTTCCACGTTTATTTCGCCTCTATAGTCACGGTCAATCCAGCCAGCCCCGACTTCTACATTTGACTTAATTGAGAGGCCTGAGCGTGATGCTATCCTTCCAACAGTCCCTTTAGGTAATTGTAATCGTATTCCTATCGGCACCAGAGCTCTACCTATCTCCGCACGGCCTTCAGAATAATATTTTGTCGGTGGTACTTCCACTTGTTCTGCCGCATACAAGTCAAAGCCAGCACTTTCTTTGGTTCCCTTACTCGGAACCATTGCCGTTGTGCGAAGAAGTTGTACTTTCAGCGCTTTCATCTGCATATCCGAGATCTATTTTAGACTCATCTAGCAAAGTATTATCGGTCAATATGTCTATTCTCCGTATAAGTCGCTTCATAATCCTGGAAAAAGCCTTTGGATTCTCACTACAAATTGGGGTATGAACAGTTTCTGCAAAGGTATTTGCTAGGGTCCTAACAGTTTTCACATCTGGGACAAAGATTGGCAAATTCAGCAAATCATCTTTAGTGATGTACTGGCTAGACACTCCTCGTTTGCAAGCGTCTAGGTACTTCTTCGCAAACGAAGAGTTAAGGAATAAACAGAGATAATATGGATTTATTGACTTAGATCTGATAACATACAAACAGTCGCTGGCAAAGCCGCCCTTATCAAGACCTAATGCAATCCCACACCGGCCAGCGCAGCCTTTCCCAACCCTCACTAGCAATATGTCTTCGTTTCGCACCCATGCATTAAGGCTTCTCTCAGCTACTGACTCCGGAACCGTTCGGAGTTTATGCAACTCTCGGAGGACGTATGGGTCAATATCTACGCTATGTAGATATGCACGTCCCGCCTCTTTTGTGATAAGTTTCTTTTCCTCGTTGTAGAATCCATGCCCTCTTCGGCAAGCGGACACGTAGTGTGCAAGTGGCATAAATCGCGTATTTGTACCATCAAAATGATTCCACGACAAATGGAACTTGGGGTCCATCCTTTTAAGAAGCTGATTTTGATTGATAGTCTCTCGGACAATTCTCCCTCGTTTACTGCTTTTGATACCAATAGTTGTATCAGCCTTTCTTTCTTTCCTTTGACGATTCTTCTGAACAACCAAGACGCAAATCCTTGCTTCATTGGAATCAAAAGACTTGACTGGGAGCATCAGCACGTAATTAACGTGTGTAGACTGAAGGACGAAACGACGAAAATTCTCCGTCTTCGCTCCGGACAAAACACTTTCCGGTAAGAGTATCGCTAAGCTCCCTCCATTGTCAAGTATCTGCAAATTCTTAACGAAAAAAGCTGTTTCAGCTCTAACATTCTCCTTCTTACCATTACCGACTGTTGCAAGCTTATGGCGACGCAGCAACTCGGCCAACTCACCGTCAACATTTTCCAACTGAATTACGCCGAAAGGAGGGTTACTTAATACAAGGTCGGCACCCCCTGAATGACCGGGGTGCATAATTGCAATCATATCATATGATGGCTTTTTTAAAGTATCGGCGGAAGAGAAATAGCCACCACTACCAAATCTTTCCTTGCAGTGCTCAGCCAGATTCTTGTCTATGTCAAATCCAAATACCTGGCAATGTTTCCATTTCCTTTTTGCATGCCAGAGCAATTCACCTTTTCCCACTGCTATATCAGCTACAATATGGGGATTTATATCAGACAAATGATCAACCATAAGTCTACAAACCCAACTCGGCGTAAAGTATTGTGCCAACTCGGGAATTCGGTTGGGGATACGATCACTTTCGATTCTTGAAAAACCTAACTCAGGCACCATGTTATTCACTCAAATTTGTGAACTCTGATAAGTTATATATTAAAGTTCGTCCGTACCCCTCGCTGCGGTATTGCCGAGCTTTGACAGGGAAATCATAAATCAGCCTAGTTGTTTCCCAATGGTGAAGCACGAACATTGCTGCACCAACTGCATGGGGCTTGGTACCCACTGGGGCTATCATCATTTCTGAGTCAATCCCTATTTGCATTTGGTTGCCGAGGATTTCCTCTAGGGTAGAGTAAGCCTCAAACGGGTTATTCGCTGACGCAGGGCACATGAACCGATGTGCTTGGAAGTGTTCAAACATGGACTGATTGCTTCCATAAGCCAGATACTGCCAACCTGGGCGAAACCCCGGGAAACCAAAGATTACCCGTATATTCTCTGCAGCAATTTCCATAGTGTCACAAACATATTTGGCACGCTTGCCCTCAAAGCCAATCAGCAAAGTGATGATAGGCTTTCGACTAGGGATTGTTCTACGCATGAAACCTGGCAAAGCTTTCAACCCGATAAGTCTCTCTGTAAGCTCGAAAACATCCTCAGAGGACGGCAAAGGTTTTGCTTTATAGCGGTAAGGTTCGGTGTAAGCCAAGAATAGATGAGCAGGTTTCACATCTTCGCAGACAAGCTTAAGCATAAAGAAAATGACTGGTTCAGATAAGCCAGTTATGTCAATGAGAAGGTTCTTTCCATTCACCCCAATTGAAGCCAGATGCTTCCTAAGATCACTAGTTATATCTCGTTTCGAATGTTGCATATTGCTTTTTGCAGGGACTTCGCCTAAGGAGGTTGGTATGAGTGAATATCCTTCAGTGTCCAGATCATAGTCCAAATGATAGCTGGCTGGCTTGTGACCTTCTCCCCACAGCGCAGAAAAACGGCGGTTTCGCTGTTCATCGGTCACAGTTCCGAAGATAAATACATCGATGGCCTGAAAGAAATCTTGGTCTAAGATTCCTGCATCATATGTCCTGCTGATCTTCATTAAGACTCCACAGGTTCATCTGGTATGGCTGCAAATCTTCCCACTCCAGAAGATCTGATAATGTGTCCAATTTGATCTTGCCTATTAGCTTTTGTGCTACTTGTGCGGAAGCTTGATCATTGCCATCAACGAGTTTGTCAAAGTCCTCGGCTGCTATGTCAAGCCTGCGCTTACGTCGGTAGGATATCTGAAAATAGGGGGCATATATGTGATTAAGGTGGTACTCGGAACCTCGTGCCTGTCTGTCCGACTTGATTTTGGTTAAAGGTCTAGCTTGGAATACTGCCCACATTACTCCGGAGTCCAAAATCTCCTTTGATTCATCAGCAATTGAATCGTAGTTTGTCCAAAAATGGTTGCTCTCAGGCTCACTTATTCTTGGTCTTTTATGCAATTGTTCAAATATTCGTCCTAACAAGAGAGTGAGCCTCTTAAGCCTGCGGCCAACAGGGGGATAGGAGTCAATCTCATCGACCTTGTTGACACTTAAGTGGTAGGCTGCTCTGTCTTGCGAATCGATTGACACTCTATCTTCACTTCCAAATACAAAATTATCAGACCTGTGGGCGTAGTCAAAGGCATAAAAACAGAGTTGAATGAAGTATCGTGGTATCCCCGACGATAGTTGTAAATATGTGTCGTAACCAAAGTACCTTTTTCTTTGCCTGTAATCTTTGCAAAGTAAGAAAACTGTGCCTACCCCATAGTTGTGCAGCCAATCTTTATATTTGGAACGCTGACCTTCCCTGAATTTCTCCAGTTCAGACAATATGTAATCTGGGTTTTTCCTCTGTAACAGCAGCACAAGATTCATACGATTTATTACAGGATCAGGATCGTTAGTGAACGCATCGAACAGATCCTGACGCCTTTTTTCATCTCCCACCTTCTGGAGCAGCTCTTTTAGATCCTTCAAGTAAGGCGGGGGGCGATTACCAGATACGACCATTTGAACTTCTTTTCTGAGGTCATATGAACCAAGGTAATAGTCTATAGATAGTCGTGCATCACCATCCGTACAGCTTTGCAATTCCGGAACAGTGCGTAGTCGCTTAAGGCATATCTCTTTAATAAAGGAATCATAACTATCCTTGTTGCCAATTTCCTCTTCGATGTCAAAGGGATAATAATCATTCCAAGGACTGATCTGTTCAGTCCCGACTAGTGTGTTATACGTCTTAAATCCGTTCTTCTTAACCCCTATGTCAAACACAAGATATTGATCTGGGTTTTTAATAAAAGAATTGACTAGGCCTTGTTGATAGGACTCGAGGTTCTCGAACTCGTCTATGAACACGTGAAAAGCTAAATTATGTCCAATATCTGTAGCCAGCCTTTGTGCAAATTGACGCATGCCCCTAGATGGATGAGACTTTATCGGCTCAAATACCCTATCAATATTGTTGATGTATAGTAATACTTCATCCTCTGATGATTCCAATTGTTGTTGTAGTGCTTCAAATGTATTAACCTCTACATCCCTAAAACCAAAATTCCTGGCGATAGTAACACAAATATTCGCTTCGTTATCAAACTGAACAAGATCTGACTGTTTCAAGTCAACAGCTACCGCACACATTGCACTACATACTCTGACATTCAAATAATGGCCGAAAAGGCCAAGCCACCATTCCTCGTCTCGACCTTTCCTGCAAAATCCAGTCACGAGGTCGGGTTCTGCCTTCAAGTAGATGCCCAAGACTGATTCTTGCTCTAGAATATGTGATCTATTTTCGTTTTCGTCATAATGCTCTCGCTTCTTCGATTGATACGAGTTATATATGAAAAACATAGTTTTCCCAGAACCTCTGCCACCCACTAACACAAGGGATTTAGGTGACAGCATATTTCCTAATATGTTTGCCCCGGCAAAGTAACGGTACAGATCTTCCCCCAAATGTTCAGCCCTGTTTGTCGAAAAAGGGTTATAGAAATCCTGTCCCTTCACTATTCTCCCTCACATTCGTCGTTTAAAAAGCGGATCCCAACATTCGCTTTTCTCCCAAAAGACTGGAAGTGAGCAGTCTGGAGTCCCGTGATTAAAAGCCAAGGCGAAGTCCAAATCATGATAACCCTGCAAATGGATACCCTTATTATAGCAAAGGCTTTCCAGGTAATTGTAACATTCTTCTTGCTCATCAGCGCTGCTAAAAAAAATTGAATCTTCGCCGAAGACTTGATATTCACTAGACAGCTCTTCCACGAAATGGACCCTCAAACCAGGGCATCGGTTACTCGTTCTTTGTAGTCCATAACTTGTACCAACCAAAGCGATGTACTCAAAACTCATATCGGGATGCTGCTGGGCAACATCGCATAGTGAAGTCTTTCCTTGTGGCATTGGCTCATTCCAAAAGCGAACCAGTTGGTCACCACTGCCCATGAAGTCATCCACGAAGATGATACGCTTACACCTTTCGTGTTCAACAAGGCCCTCAAGTTGATCTGGGCGTAGAACATTTTCCTCTTCGACGAGATTTGTGGTCGTGTATATCCTAGCGATTTGGTTCCCACTCTCAGTTGGATTGCCTTCCTCCAAAATGGGTATTATGCAACTTTGCTCGATTTCTCTAATTAACCTTTGCTGCAAAATGCTATCCTCTCCTCGGAAATCGTAACAGCGGTCTGCCTCCAAGATATGACTTTTGAAGAGTACCTCTGTAAGTGCATACCGGCACAAGCGTCGTACGTCTAAGGCTGAGTAATAGATGAAATGATTCAGGAGGGCTAAAGCACACTTCTCACCATCTTCCCCAAAATGAGCAATCCAGGCATTAAGTTGGGGAATAGTAATGCTGTCCCACTTATCCGTAGATATATAAAACTCGATTTTCTTCCTGACCCACTCACACCACCGGCGTTGCTTATCTGTTAGCTTATCTCCTTTCATATAGTTGTCCATCTGGATATCATTCGAATAAATACATTTATACTTACGGAGAAAGATTTAAGTTTTATCAGTCGATTCTCTCGTTGTCATTGAGATCAATCCCTGTCCACCTATTCAAACTGACTCACACAACCGCTCCATTTTTTTAGTTATGGTAATTTTACATCTCTTCTGGTAGACAAGTCAATAACCAGATTCGAGCGTAGTGAGGAGTCAATATATTGAAAACGAGCAATTTAGAGGCAGGAGAAGCAACCGCAAGTTAGAGGCTTTTGGGAAAATACGATTATCTTTCCCATCCGGTTGACATCCCCTTTCCCTCCACTTATAATTTCTTATAGTTTTTTATAGATTTATATCATTTCCCTGGTGGTAGAATGCCAGCAACAAACGAGTCACTGCTAACCATAAGTGAAGCCTCTGACATCCTGGGAGTAAGTGAGGTTACTCTCAGGCAATGGACGGACGAGGGCAGGATCAAGGCCTTTATCACCCCCGGCGGCCATCGTCGTTATTCGAGAACGGAACTGAATAAACTGATAAACTCAAGGCGGAAGCCCATCAGGGTGAAGGACCTGATCGCTGAAATCGAGGCCACCACCGAGTTACACAGGGAGATCGACAGGACGTCCCTCATCAACAAGGACTGGTATAGCCGACTTAGCGAGGAGGAAAAATCCGCACTGGCCCACCTCGGCCGCGACATGCTCGATGTCATTATCAAATATCTCAACGAACCTGCAAAAAGGGAACAGACACTCGAATATGCCCGTAACGTGGGGCAAGGGTTCGGCGAAACCCTGGCCGGTCTGGGCCTGCCACTGACCGACTCGGTAGAGACGTTTATCCTCCACCGGGACCCGATTATGAAGTCGATATCCAATCTAATGAGAAAACGGGAGGCTCACAGCAGCGGGATCGCAGAAGCCATTCCGCTTGTAGCCCATGCAATGGATGAAGCTTTGTTATCTCTGGTGAGCGCTCATCAGCAATGTAGCAGTTCTATTCACATCGAAAGAGGAGATAAGTTCCTGTGATTTCCGTTTCCCGCCTGCTGTGCGATGGTCACGGCCCGGGTGACAGCCTCCGCTACGGCGAGTCGCACACCGGCGCTATCAAGGTTTCCTCTAATGCTCCCGTAGTCGTGTGGAACTGCACCGGGCGCTGTAACCTGCACTGTGTCCACTGCTACGCTTCCGCCGGCGAAAACAAATCCGGGGAAGAAATGGACACGGCCTCATCCAAAGCCTTTATCAGCGACATCGCTGCCTTCGACGTCCCGGTAATCCTGTTCTCCGGCGGGGAACCCTTGCTAAGAGACGATTTGCCGGAACTGGCTCGTTTTGCCGTTGAGAGCGGACTGAGGGTAGCGCTTTCCTCCAACGGGACGCTGATAACGGAGGATATCGCCAGGCAGTTAAGTGAGATCGGATTTGCCGAGGTTGGCATTAGTCTGGACGGGACGGAACAAATCAACGACCGTTTTCGCGGCAGGCAGGGCGCTTACCGGGCAGCTCTCGAGGGAATCAGAAACTGTATCAAGAACGGACTGCGGGTTTCACTGCGTTTTACCATTACCCGTTTCAATTACCAGGAAATACCGGCCATGTTCCGACTGGCGGAGCAGGAAGGAATAGAGCGGCTTTGTTTCTATCACCTGGCCTACTCCGGCAGGGGCAGCACGCTCGTCCAGGATGACATAGACCATGCTCAGACAAGGCAAGCCGTTGACACGATCTGCGAGCTCACCGAGGACCTTTACCGGCGCAGCTTACCAAAGGAAGTCCTCACCGTGGCAAATCACGCCGACGGGCCCTATCTCTATCTGAAATTGAGAGAGAAAGACACGGAACGCGCTCGCTTTGTTTACGAACTTTTAAAAACGAACGGAGGCAACAACTCGGGCATCAAAATCGGCTCTGTAGACCCGGAAGGAAACGTCCACCCCGACCAGTTCTGGTGGCATTATTCCGCCGGCAACGTCCTCGAACGCAGTTTCGGCGAGATCTGGACAAATACATCTGACTCCCTGATGCAGGGCTTAAAAGATCGTCAAAAGCTGCTCAAGGGACGGTGCGGTAGCTGCCAGTATCTTGATATCTGCAACGGCAATCTGCGTGAGCGCGCCGAGGCGGTCCATAACGATGTCTGGGCAGAAGACCCTGCCTGCTATCTCACCGACGAGGAGATCGGTATCAAATGAGCGTCAGCAACCACTCCAACAGGGACATCATTGAGCCCGGATTGCATCTGGTGGCCTGGGAAATAACCCGCCGCTGCAATCTCTTCTGTGCCCATTGCCGTGCTTCCTCGGAGGACGAACCATATGAGGATGAACTCACAACCGATGAGTGCTATCGACTGATCGACCAGATAGCCGGGGTGGCAAAACCGATTCTCATCCTGACCGGCGGCGAGCCGCTGGCCCGGCCGGATGTATTGCAAATCGCCGGATACGGAGTGAGCAAAGGACTGAAAGTGGTCATGGGCACCAACGGCACGCTGATTACCAGGGAACTGGCAGCCGAATTGAAGAAAGTGCCGGTATCCCGCCTGGCAGTTAGTCTGGACTTCCCCACACCGGAACTTCAGGATGAGTTCCGCGGCAAACAGGGGGCTTATCAGGAAGCGCTGGACGGAATCGCCAATGCACGCGCCGCGGGTATTGAGGTTCAGATCAACAGCACCGTAACGAAGTTGAATGTCCACTACCTGGCCGACCTGCTGGATCTTTCTATAGACATCGGAGCTGTGTCCTTTCATCCGTTCATGCTGGTCCCCACCGGGCGGGGCAAAGGCCTCGAAGACCAGGAGCTATCTCCACAGCAGTACGAAGAGACACTGAACTGGATATACGACAAACAACAGGAACTCGGAGACAGGATGTTCTTCAAGCCCACCGATGCGCCTCACTATATGAGGATAGTAAAGCAAAGGGAGAGCAAAGCATCCGGAAATCGAAGCCTGAATTCTCAATCCGCCCATCAATCCATGCAGACCATCACGAGGGGCTGCCTTGCCGGCACCGGCTTCTGTTTCGTTTCCCACCGGGGCGGTGTGCAGGGGTGTGGCTATCTGGACATCGAAGCGGGCAACGTGAGGGAACAGTCCTTCGGCGAAATATGGGCCAATGCTCCGTTATTCAGACATCTCAGAGACCTCTCCAACATCAAGGGCAAATGCGGAGTCTGTGAGTACAAACGGATATGCGGCGGCTGCAGAGCAAGGGCATACTCAGCAACAGGCGACTACCTGGAGGCGGAGCCCTACTGTGTATACGAACCGCGATGGCTAAACACAGGAGAGAAAGGAGACTGACGAATGACAAGGCTTTTGTTTAGACCAACAGTAATAGCTCTATTGCTTGTACTGGGCAGTATTCTGGCTTTAAGCGGGTGCTCCTCAGACACAACACAGACTGAAGGAACAGATCAGGGCTGGCAATGGCCGGAACGGGTGCATATCGCGGCCCCGGGTCAGAGCGGACTGGCCAAGTACGTGAGCTGGGCATCCATAATGGAAGCCGAGACCGGAATGGCCATCAGGGTCGTGCCGGAGGCAGACCCCGGCAAGTGCATGCGCTATCTTAAAGAGGGCGAAATGTTCCTGAGTTCAGCATCCAAGAGCGCCCTGAGCAACATCATCGAAGCCACAGAAGACCATGCCACCAAAGACGGCGGCCCTTTTCAGGCGAGGATCGTCTGGGTTCACGACCTGGGCAACGCCGGCTTCTTCGTCCGCGGCAACTCGGATATCGAGACGATTTACGATATCGGTCCGGGGACGAGGTTCTCGGTCTGGAACATGAAGGACTCAACGCTGAACCCTTACCGCTCACTGTTAGCCTGGATTCAACTGGACGAAGAGGAAATCGAATGGGTAAATGCGGGCAGCTTCGAAGGAGCGATGCGAGCCGTCGCCGAGGGCAGAGCCGACATCGCCTTCGGCTTCCCCACCTCCCCCACCCTCCAGGAAGTAGCTTCCGCACCTCACGGCATCCGCTTCCTGGACCTGAACGCGGAGAAGGACCCGGAGGGAGCCAAACGCTGGCAGGCAAGGAGCCTGCTGTATTCCTTCGCACCGATGAAAACCGGCGTGTCGGAAGCCGTTGGCCACTGGGGGACAGCCGGCTACATATTCGACATCACAACCAAAAAACACGATGCGGAGCTTGTCTACCACTTCGCCAAATGGCTCGATGAAAACTATGAAAGCTACAAGGACGCCTACGATTCCAACAAGTATATGAGCATCGACCATCTCATGGAGGCACTGAAAACCACCTACATCCCCATCCACGAAGGGCTTATAAAGTACCTGAAAGAGAAGGGATTATGGACCGAAGCACACGAGCGCCGGCAGCAGGAAAACGTAGAACTCTTCAACACCTATGTCGATGCTTATGCCAACGCCAAAAGCCTGGCCGAGGAGAAGGGCATAGAGATAAGTCCGGCAAACCAGGAGTGGGTAACCCTGTGGGAAACCTACAAAGTGGAGCACGACATACCAAAGGTCGGTATGCATGTAAGTCTGACTGAAAGCGGTGAAGAGGTAATACCCACGAGTGTGCCGGAGCCCGAACCCTCGGAAACACCGGAGAAAAGTCCCGAAGCAACTCCCAAAGCGACTTCGGAGAGCGGGCTCAGCTTCGAATTCACCTCGATCACCGATCCAGCCCAGATTAACGACACGATAACCGTAGAGGGCAAAGCCACTCCCGGTGCCGAATGTGAGCTGGTTATGACGCTATCCAGCGGCACTGTCAGCGGTTTCCCTAAAGAACCCGTCAAGATAGCCGACGAGCAGGGCAACGTGAAAACCAAATAAAGCACAGGATAAATCCATTTGGCTACGGAAGGGCGGCCCTCAGGCCTATCCATAACGCGATATCGCCATTTGCCAGCGCCGGTCCGGGCAATATATCTCGGCACCACGCTGGCAGCGATAGTGCTATTCGTTCTGTACTGGCTGGCGATCCCCGTAGGAGGGAAGGTCATAAGCGGCACAACGTACTTCTACCTCCTTTTCGCCATCCTCGGTTTCAATGTATTTATCGGTCTGGGGGCCAGTCGCAAGAGCAGAGGCTACGCGCCTCCCTGGTATGACTATCTTCTGTCGCTCCTGCTACCTGCCATACTGTTCTTTTTCCTCTCGCATTCCAACGAGATATCCATGCGTCTATGGACGCCTGCGCCCTCTACCTTTCACTTTGCCCTGGCCGTGGTGCTGGGGCTTCTGTCGCTGGAGGCGGGGAGGCGGGCGGGGGGGTGGGGATACGTGGCAGTACTTGGCGTTTCCATCATTTATCCTCTCTTCGCCGACAGGATGCCAGGTGTACTGTACGGATTCAGACTTTCCTTCCAGGAGATATTTTCCAGCTTCGCCTTCGGCGCCGACGGGATATTGGGGCTGCCGGCAGCGATGCTGGCAAAGATGATTCTCGGGTTCTACCTGTTCGCGGGGGTGATGCTGGGGTTGGGCGGGGGCGAGTTCTTCCTTAAACTGGCAACCGCCCTTCTGGGACGGGTGAGGGGAGGCCCTGCCAAGATAGCAGTGCTGGCCAGTGGCTTCTTCGGAAGCCTGGTCGGGAGTATAATCGCCAACATCGCCGCCACGGGTTCCTTTACCATACCGGCCATGAAAAGGACAGGGTACTCCCCGGAATACGCCGCAGCCACCGAAGCATGCGCTTCCTCCGGTGGCGACACGATGCCCCCGGTGATGGGAGGAATGGTTTTCATGGCCGCCATAATCGCCAATGTGGACTATGCCGTCATCATGGTGGCGGCTTTCATTCCCACCGTGCTCTACTACTTCGGCTTGCTGGTACAGGTTGATGGCTATGCGGCCAAGGCCGGATTCAAAGGCCTGGCTCCCCGGGACATTCCAGGGATATTGCCTACACTTAAAGAAGGATGGATATATCTCTTCTGTATTGCTTTTCTCGTTTTTGGACTCCTCTATATGCGGTGGGGGATGATCACGCCAGTCTATGCTTCTGCTCTGATGTTGCTGTTAAACGCAATTACCAGGCCCAGGACTCTCACGCCTCACAGGCTGGAGGAAGCACTGGCATACACCGCCGGGCTGGTAAACTTTGGCATGGCGATATTCCTCTCCATAGGGTTCATACTGGTAGGGCTTTACAAGACAGGAATGGCAGCGGCGGTGACTGCCTGGGTAGTGTCCCTTGGCGCTGGCAATGTCTTCCTGGTCCTTTTGATAGGAGCGATATTCAACTTGCTGATGGGCATGGTCGGCCTTCAAAGAACCTCGTATCTTTTCCTGGCCGTCACCATGGCTCCGGCCGTGGCCACGGTTACCGGCATACCCGTAATCGCCGTGCACCTCTTTATAATCTTCTACGCAGGACTGGGTGGGCTTACCCCTCCGGTGGCCATAAACGCCTTTATTGCAGCCAGCGTAGCCGGAGCAGACGCGACGAAAACCGCCTGGACCAGCTTGAGACTGGGAATTGTGCTCGTCTTCGTTCCCTTCTTCTTCGTTCTTCAGCCGGCCCTGATCATGCAGGGCACACCATGGGAGATACTCTATCACACCGCCCTGGCTATGCTGGGTGTTTTTATCCTGGCATCCGGCCTCGAGGGATATCTCCTCAAATTTGGCAGGCTAACGATAATTCAACGTACTGTGCTGACTTTAGGCGGGTTTCTTATCGCTTTCCCTGAAACGATTGCCACTCTGGCTGGCTTTGGACTAATTGTAATCACGCTTATCCTTACCCCGATATTAAGAAACAGGAACTGACCACTACCAGTCACCCCATTACCCCTCCACTGTTCTCAGGCCAAAAACGTTTCCACACCAAACCCACACTTTTGGCACACCACAGGCACAAACGAGCAAGCTATCATGATAACCAAAAGAGAAATCCAGTTAAAAGTCTTTCCCAGGGACCGCAAACAAAAGGCACTACAGCAAAGTCTTATTCAGGAGTTGAATTTATGGAAGAGCCAATAATGAAAGAAGAACAGAAACCAGCGAAGGCACGAATCCTGGTCGTGGAAGACGAGTCCCTTATCGCGAGCGAGATACAAGGCACATTAAAAGAGCTTGGATACACAGTCTTGGATATAGTGGCGTCGGGGGAGGAAGCTATCGAGAAAGTAGATGAGCACAATCCTGATCTGGTCCTTATGGATATCGTGCTGAAGGGGGAAATGGACGGCATTCAGGCTGCGGAACAAGTACGTGCACAGCACAATATCCCTGTTGTGTACCTTACCGCGTACACCGATGATAAGACCATGGAACGTGCAAAGATAAGCGAGCCTTACGGATACATTGTGAAACCCTTTGAGGATAGGGAACTTCACACCACGATTGAGATGGCACTTTATAAGCACGAGTCGGAAAAGGAGAGAAATCGCCTGTACCAGCAACTGGAACAGAAACACAAGGAACTGCAACAAAAGAACCGTGAACTGGAGAGACGAGTAACGGAACTCAATGCTTTGAATAATCTCTTCCAGCAGCATTTAAACCAGAGGTTTACCGTAGTGGAGGCCTACAGGGAAGTTCTGGAAAGCCTCCAGAAAATGGCCCACGAAATGGACGCTATTCGGGATTGGGCAACCTCTCAATCTTTTTCTGGGATAGTAAATGTGCAGGCAGACAGCCGAAAGAACAGCAATGCGGAAAAGTCTGAGTACATCGGATGTTGAGGTGAATGGATTGCTCTGATTCTTATCGATCATCAGCTATGGTGCTCCAATTTTCTACCTTATTGAACCTGTGATTAGTGGAATGAATATGTAACATGGACCTTGTGCAGCTTCAGTCGCTTCACGTTATCATATCAGCTTCTCCAGCACCGATTTGTCGGCACCAAAGTAAACTTCAGAACTCAGGACATAGCGCCTGTGGAGCTGAAGGGTATAGTGTGCA
>JBKGZM010000049.1:0-14121 GCA_046545575.1 Dehalococcoidia bacterium | reverse complement strand
AGCAAACAAGCCGAGGCCTACTGCCAACGCCGTCATCCAAACTGCTTTGTTCCAACTAAGAATCTTCGATCCATCTAACGGACCAACCGGGATCAGGTTGAAAACAGCTAACCAGGTATTTATCCGAGCCCCTAGCGAAAAAAGTGTCATCGGGTACGCCGTATTCAATAGCACGAATACTATCGCTAAGCAGATATTCATTGCCGGCCCAGCTATTGAAATCAACCCAGCATTTTCTCTGGTTAAAGTAGCCCTACCCCAGGCGTCGGTTCCGGGATATATCATAACGGCTCCAGGGGCAGCAAAGATGAACCCAAAGAGCGAGCATCCAAGCGCTAGCATCAAGCCTTTAGGCCACATGACGAACTCAGCAAAGCAGCCAAACCTTCTCGCAACAAAGCGGTGCCCCATCTCATGAAGAACAAAGCCCAAAGAGACACCGACTATGGCCATGAGGGATACGATCACCAGACTCTGTAGCTCAGCGAAAGCACGAAAGCCGCCGGAGAGGGCAATGCCAAATGCCAGTGCTAGAAGAAGTGCAGAGAGTGCCAGCTCTTTTAACTCTTTTAGCCTCATTGCTATACTAATCTTTCAGTTTACCTGGAATCCCCATTGATCGCAAGTGGCCCGTTTGACAAAGGAACCACGTAGGGTGTATGTTGTTGTTACTGAAACCGTTGTGGCTAAAGATATGTGCAGTATCGTTTTCGGGCCTTGGGGCATGATGACTCAGGCGTCGTACGTTTGTGGGAGTAGAGGGATCATTGCCGGTTGTGAATACCATGATAGCGTGGCCTATGCCTTTCGGCGAGTTCGGCAGGAAATTGGACATTTATGGGCACAGGGAGTGAGATAATGAAAGACGAGGACAAGACAAAGGCTCAGCTGATAAGCGAAGTTGCCCGTTTGCGCCGTCACATTGACGAGCTAAAAGAGGATGCGGATAAACAGAAGTATTCACCCGAGATAGCCGAGTGGTACCAGCTCATTGCCGCGAAGTCATATGCAGGCATCTATGTTTCCCAAGATGGCGAGCTCAAATGGGTTAACCAGGCCCTGGCTGATATCTCTGGTTACAGCAAAGACGAGTTGATGAGCATGGATTACCTCAGCTTGTTCCATCCCGATGACCAAGACTTTGTGAGAGACGCAACAGAGCAAGCGCTAACGGGAGATGTTTCGGGGCTTCCTTCGGAGATGGATCTTCAGTTTTTACGACAGGATGGAGAAAGTCGATGGGCAAGGATAATGCCTGCCCTTGGCACCTACAATGGACGGCCGGCTATAGTGGGCAACGTAATAGACATTACCGAACGCAGGCAAGAAGAGGATGCGCTACGAGAGTCGGAAGCAAAGCACCGCACCTTGACGCAGGAACTCAATGTGGGGATTTTTAGACGCGAACCCGATTTGGAAGGGGTGCTGCTTGAAGCAAACCCTGCCTTGGTCCGGATTCACGGATATGATAGCGAGGAAGAGCTTCGCAATGTGAGCCCTTTGGACCTGTATGAAGCCCCAGAGGAGAGAAAGCAGTTATATGAAGATCTCGTGAGGGAAGGCCACGTTGCGGATAGAGAAGTACGTATCAAGAGAAAAGACGGAACAGCGTCGTGGGCTTCGCTGTCTGCCATACTGATCCGGGACGACGAGGGAAATCCGAGATACTATCAGGGGATCCTGCAGGACATCAGTGATAGAAAGAGAGTAGAGCAGGCTCTATCGGAGAGCGAGGAGAAGTTCAGGGAAATATTCAACAATGCCAATGACGCCATCTACCTTCATGATGTAACAGACGAAGGTGTGCCGGGCCAGTTCATCGAGGTAAATGACATAGCCTGTGAGATGCTGGGGTACTCCAGGGAAGAACTCCTCACGATGTCTCCTGCGGATATCGCCGCAGATGAGAGAATAGCGCAAGTCCTGGAGATGATAATGGAGCAACTCCGGTCACAGAAGGGTATTACCTTTGAAGGGGTTCATAAGACAAAAGAGGGTGTTCGGATACCTGTGGAGATCAGTTCCCACCTATTTGACTTGGGAGGAGAAAAGAGGATTCTCTCCGTTGTCCGGGATATCACCGAACGTAAAAGGGCGGAGCGTGAAATAAATGAGAGGATAAAGGAGTTGGCTTGTCTCTATGCTGTGACACGGGACATGCAGGAGAACTTGTCGGTTGATCAGGTCTGCCAGCGTGCTGTTGAACATCTGGTGCCTGCAATGCAGTCTCCGGAGATCACGGTGGCAGTGATTGAATTGGATGGGAAACGCTTTGTCTCTGGCAAGCAGGCTGGGGAGCATGCTCAGGATTTGTCCTACGGTCTCCGTGCCGAAATCATGGTGGAGGGCCAAACCCGTGGGGAAGTTTGGGTCTACTATACCGAGGGCGAGTCTTATATCATACCTGAGGAGCAGAACATAATTAACGGTGTTGCACAGGCCCTGGGTCTGTGGGTCGAGCGCAAGCAGGCAGAAGAATCTCTAAAACGGATCGAGTGGCTCCTTACAAAGAGCGCCAAGCCTGAAGCGCCTCGTCAAGAGTCGCAGCAAGCATACGTTCCCCTTTATGGCGACCTCACTCAGCTTAACACCTCAGGGGTGATACTCCAATCAGTGGGGAAAGAAGTGCTGGCTGAGGTCGCAGGGGATTACCTCGACCTGCTCGATACGTCGGCAGCAGTTTACGAGAAAAATGGCGACTATGCCCTGGGCATCTTCTCCTCGGGATGGTGCCAGTTCCTCGATGCAGCCTCGCGGGACCTATGTAATACTGAGGATAACAGGGAGGCCCTGGCAAGCGGCAGGTGGCACTGTCATGAGTCCTGCTGGCAAGCGTCCAAAGCCTCCATAGACTCAGGCCAGCCAGTGGACGTACCATGTCAAGGTGGCATTCGCTTGTATGCCGTTCCTATCTGGGCTAGCGGTGAAATCATCGGATCGGCAAACTTTGGCTACGGCGACCCTCCCAGGGATAACGAGAGTCTTCAGCGCATTGCCCAGAAGTATGGTGTGAGCGTTGACAAACTCCGGGAAGTCGCCGATGCATACGAGACCCGTCCCCCTTACCTGATAGAGATTGCCAAGCAGCGTTTACAGACGTCGGCCAGGTTGATCGGCGAGATGGTTGAGCGCAAGCGGGCTGAGGAGCAGATCCAGAAAGACCTGACGGAGAAGGAAACCCTCCTCAGAGAGATTCACCACAGGGTCAAAAATAACCTGCAGATTGTCTCCAGTCTTCTCAGGCGTCAAGGACGGCAGGTTCAGGACGAGACGTTGAAGCAGATGCTCAAGGAGAGCGAGAACCGGGTTCTCTCGATGTCCCTTATCCACGAAAAGTTGTATCATTCTGAGAACCTGGCTGCCATAGACTTCAGGGAGTTTATTAGGAGTGTCTCACATAGTCTTGTCAGGTCCTACGGCACTGCGAATGTTACCCTTAAACCGGATATCGAGGACATCCAGCTTCCTGTTGACACCGCTATCCCCTGCGGGATGATTGTCAATGAGCTTATCTCCAATGCACTGAAACATGCCTTTCCCGAGGGGCAAGCGGGCCAGGTTGAGATTGAACTCCACAGAACCGGAGATAGTGACGTTGAACTCGTGGTACGTGACAACGGTGTAGGTATGCCTGAGGATATGGACATCAGGAAGACGCAGACGTTGGGTATGGACTTGGTCGTTATGTTATCGGAGAAACAGCTTGGCGGTAAACTTGACCTTGATAGGACCCAAGGAACGGAGTTTCGTATTCGGTTTCCATCGCCGTAGTGAGAGGCCTTTCTCAATAGGAGGCACAAAAGGTGGCAAGACGACGAATTCAGGTTGTGGTCGGTGACGTTATTGTTGCCGATGAGATCAGCCGAACCCTACAAGATCTGGGGCATGAGGTCACAGCAGTGGTAAATTCAGGAGAGGAAGCGGTGAACAGAGCACAGGAAGACATCCCTGACCTGATTCTGATGGACACCACCTTGCAAGGTAATATGGATGGCCTTGACGCTGCGAGCCAGATACGCTCACGATCCTTCACTCCCATTGTATATCTTACCCCGCATGTTGACTCTCTATTCATGGAACGTGCACAGCAAACAGCTCCTTATGGTTTTATCCTCAAGCCAGTTGCAGAGGATGAACTCGAAAGCTCCGTACAGATGGCCCTCGGGGCGCCACCGCCAGGGGACCATGAGTGTGCGTGACCAAGGAGGAAAGCATGGCGAAAAGGCGAATCCTGGTAGTTGAAGATGAATCTATTATAGCCAGTGAGATACGGGGTGCCCTGGGAGAGCTGGGGTACACGGTGGTAGATGTAGTGGGTTCAGGAGAAGAGGCAGTGGAGAAGACGGGCAAGCATACCCCTGATTTGGTTCTAATGGACATAGTATTACAAGGGGAAATGGACGGGATTCAGGCGGCCGAGGAAATACGTTCACGGCACAACATTCCTGTCGTATACCTCACCGCATATACCGATGAGAATACTATGCAGCGGGCAAAGATAAGTGAGCCTTACGGGTACATTGTTAAGCCTTTTGAAGACAGAGAGCTTCATAGCAACATAGAGATGGCGATCTACAAGCACGAGGCAGAACAGGAAAAGAACCGCCTGTACCGGGAGCTGGAACAAAAGCACGAAGAGCTGGAGCGAAAGAACGAGGAGCTGGAGAAACGAGTAAGGGAGCTTAGCGCATTAAATAACCTCTTCCAGGAGCATCTGAACCAGCGATTTGCGGTAGTGGAGGAATACAAGGAAGTACTGGATAACCTTGAGCGGATGACTCAAGAGATGGAGAATATTCGCGATTGGGCTGCTTCACAACGTTTGCCTGAGCTTGGGGATGTTCCCGGTGTGGGCCAGAAAGGCAGCGATACCGACAAGACTGAATAGGCGGAAACCAGGCCTGATCACCACCCCTCAACAGAGGGCCAGATTGTAAGAGCACGTACCGTGAGGAGGTTGGCCTGAACTTGGGAGTAAATGGACTTCTTCACATTTCCGGCAATAGCGGGCTATAATGTGAGTGATGCAAAGGATAAGCTGGAAATGTCCTTGCTATATCTGTCACCGGCCAATACAGGGTGGCAGGCCTACCATTCTCTTCGCCACAGATAGACCTATGATGCTGGGGATCTGTCATTCTACGTGCGGCTATGGCCGGTTCCAATATGGACACTTCCAAATGTGCCCGCCCTCTTATCTTTCCGATGAGCAAATATCTTTCCTTGTACAATTCTATTACAGTCTTTACAACCTTCCGGGAGGTCAGGAGCCTAACCGGGAACTGCGGATGTGCTTGGTAGACCTACTCAGGGATTACCCGACTTCAATGCTCGACCCGATGGCATCTTTCCACAGGTTTCTAGATCACCATAAACGTTTTCATCACGAGTGGCTATATGATGGCGATTTGGAGACGGATTTTCTCCACATCCTGGGACATCTTCAGAAGGTGGCTAGGGAGTCTGCAGTTGAAGTCGAAATCGACTTCCGAACTTAAGGTTCGTGTAAATGCGTATCCCGACTTGGACATTCCCTTGTCATCAAACAAGGGGCCGGGTTGTTATCCCTACCCTTTCTCAGTAATGCTTCCGTCAAGTTTCCCAACTGCTGGCAGGAAGTGTTGACAACTCTCCTGCCAAAAGCTAAGATTAACCCAAGAACACAAACTTGGCTTACTATCAATTTATTACCCTGGCGTTTTACACTGTCGATTCCCCTTTGGTTCTCGCCTTTTATCACCCCCAAATTCCGACCAAGGTATGGAACGACGTCACCCGTTTCCAGGTCCCTCTTCACGGAAGGGCTTTGCACCGCGGCAACCCTTGTGAGCTTCTCAAGTATCCAGTGTTGCTTTGCTTGTAAAATACAAATGCGACGAAAAAGACAAAAGTGAGACGTCTAGCCTCATATAAATCACGTTAGCTTCATGGTCTCCCTGTAGTAGGCTACGTGCCCATCAGCACACGTAGGTATATGGCTGTTAACGAGGTAGTCATACAGCGATGTCAACGATGCCACATCTTTCATCGGTTCTAAGTCAGCACAAGCCTGACTTATGAGTCTTCCTCTCAAATCTGCAAAGGCGCCCTCTCTGGCTGCCTTTTTAGCAATTTCATCCCATACCATCAACTTCTCCCTGGCCCGGCTGATATGCTCGCTCACCTGGTCGCTGACGCCAAAGTGCGAATAGTAGATCTTCGCTGCTGATAGCTTCTCCAATCTCTGTAAAGTACTCAGGCACAGTTCCAGGTCAAACTGAGGTGGAGGGTGGAAGGGAAGCAAGTTATCGTATTCACCAATGTACACCGCTACTGCATCGCCATGACTTCGCTTTCCCTTGCCTCTCTTGCGCTCTCTACCAACCTCTCAGGATTTATCAGGTGTTGTGCCCCTTTGTGGTGAACTACCACCTGCGCCTGAGGCATATGTCGTGCTAGCACGCCAGCTCCGCCGGCGTGGTCCAGATGGATGTGAGTAACAATGAGGTAGGATATGTGTTCTGGTCTAACCCCAACCTCTCTAATCCCGTCAAGAACGGTATTTGCTGAGGTTGTGGGCCCACACTCGATCAATGCTTTCTTTTCTTCGTTGATAAGGTAAACACTGCCCCACTCTGGTATAGAGAATAACTGGTCATCAATCATGTATATGTTTTGGGCTACTTCGCTTACGTCAACCATCTATACCCCGTTTTACCACAGGCAGGGAGAAACTCATTTTCCAGATACGTTCTATCTCCCCTGATCCATTCCAAGTACAAATCGATGCCATGACATTTCTGCTAAACACCACTGAATCTGGGCTGTGCCCTCAGCAAAGCCACAAACCTCACATAATCATCAAACCACTCGTCTTCAGAGCTAAAGGAGTGCACATAAGCGCATTTCATGCGTTATCTTTCAGCTTCGATGGCAGAGGATGCTGTCCTGTGCAACAGTCGAAGAACTCATCCACCCTCGTTTCCTCTTCATGGCTTTTACAACTCGAATAATCCGTTTTTCAGGTTGTCCAATAGGAGAGGCTAGGCGATCTCGTGGTGACTTATTACAGCCTGTCTTATGAATCTAGAGACTCGTGGAAATCAGCGCCGGAAAAGACTATGTCCTCAACCCTCTCATATACAAGCTCTGTAGGTGTCCTGCCTGTCTTTTTTGCTTCCTCAAGCAGTTCCCTGAAGTTGTCGCGGCATATATGTTCAATCCTCGGCTTAAGCTTCTCGAAGGAAGCTTCTTCTTGATAGAGCCATTCCATCCAGGCACACAGCACGCCTCCTGTGTTGTGTGCCCAATCGGTGACAAAGAGAATGCCCCTGTCAGCAAGGTCCCTGGCGAGTTCCAGTTCTTCCTCCTTGCTGTTCGCCCATAACTGGTTATTGGCTGAGCCAATTATTATTTTGAACTTGAACGTACCGATTCTCTCCTTTGTTACTACTCCGCCCATGGCACAGGGGGAAAAGACATCGGCATCCACAGTATATACCTCATCCGGCTTCACATATTTGACCAACTCCTCGCCCCACCGTTGCTGCAGGCTATTTACCTTGGACATATCCACGTCGCTAACAAAGAGCCTGGCTCCATCTCCCAACAAATACTCAGCTAGCACGTATCCTACTTCTCCCAATCCCTGAACTGCTATCCTTCTCTGCGATAGATCCCGGCTGCCATAGATAAAGTCACACGCCTCTTTTATGGCCAGATACTCACCATATCCGGTAGGTGCCCCGGATGTGCCCATGCTGTCCTTCCTGCCACCTGTGTAGTTTCTGGTAAATCTATCGTGAATAATGTCCGCCATCTCGGGTTTAACGTTCATATCTGGACCGCTAATCGAGCGGCTCCTGTCGGTGACATAGGCAAGGAAGCCCATCGATTCGAGGTCGTCGAGTCCCACCGGATCACACTGCACCAGGATTTTCGAACCTCCGTATGGTATCTTTGCTATCGCGTTCTTATAAGCCATAGCTCGCGCGATGTTCAATCCGTCTATTATAACGTCTATTTCAGGCTCACTTAGTTCATGCTTCCGCATAGCGCCAGCTCGAATGGCTTGCCGACCATTCTTTATGCCCAGAGTATTGACGTGCTTACAGTACATCGACCGGATGTTGTTCCTGTGATGGTAATAGAACTCGATTCCGTGGTTCTGCCGCTCTTTTATGAGTTGCTCGACGTATTCCAGATAGTCTTTCAAACCAGACTTTGTAAGCTCTGATACTAAGGCCTCTGTGCCTGTTGCAAAGTAGTCTTCGGTCAGAATATCTTCCACGGTAAAGTCGGTGTTATATTTCTCGAACCGAACATTATCACCCCATTCCCTCATACCCCGGAGCAAAAACCTGTCCTGTTTCTGGTTGTAAAAGATCTCCAGGGTGGTCAAACCCTTGTTTTCCATAAAGTCGAAGAGGCTATCAGACTTGTTCATCATTGCACCCCATTCGCTGCTAAATCCGCTAAAACCCGTCCTGCAATACTTTGGCAAGCTCGTTCTTGTTCAACCCGGCTATTCCCAAGTCCTCAAGAGGCCGTCCTTCACCGTAATAGTCCGCCTCGTTTATCACCGAAGCCAGGGTAATTACACTATCGATAATTGGGACCTCCACCCCGAACTTCCTCGCCAATTGAGATATAATGACCAACCCATATGGCACATCCTCAGTTATATATCTTCCTTTCACCGAGGAGGGTCCGGATATATCACCTACTATTCCCTCCCTGTCAAAAGGAGCTTCAAAATAATAAGACATGATAGTCTCCCTTGACCGGAAGGAGTTCTCGGGATATTCAAGCATCCCAACTCCAATAGTCTGGCTCAACTTGGCTACCTCTTTATAGATTGCCTTAATCGCTTTGGAAACTGAGAATGTAGTGCCGAACCTGTAGAGGTGGAAATCCTTGCCCAGGGTGTCGATCCAGCCCGCATTCAGGAGGGTAGCAACAGGATGCACAATCGGGTTCAGATTGTTGAGGGAAGTTGCCAGAACGTTTTCACCGGGAACCACAGGATAGAACTCCTTCAAATCGTTTATAACACTGTTGGTGTTTTTTGCCGGGAACGTAGCAAGAAGCAGATTCCAGGCCTCGACCATTATCTTTATTACCCCCGGCGATTCCAGCCTGCAACCCCAGGGAAGGGTATGGACCTCCGCGATGGTAACTGACTTATCTACCTTTCCCTCTCTTAGCATATTGGCGAATAACAGCCCTGAATAATTCCCGGGCCATGTAACAATAACCTGTCCGTTCTCAAGGTGGGGCATTATGCCTTCAAAAAACCGTCTGTGGCCGGTTGCCGGCACAGGGAGCATAATATAGCTTACTCCTTTTATCGCCTCGCTGAAATCGGTAGTTGCCTTGTTAAGTTCAACTATTTTCTCATTGGCCCACATGTCAAGTAGCTTTATCTTCCGGCTTTCAAGGGTTGTGCGAAAGCCCTCCTTAAATTCAGGCGCTTCACAAATATTTACCTCAACCCCCTTCAAAGCCAGGTCGGCAGCCATTGCATGTGCTCCATTTCCCCCACCCAACACCGCCACCCTTTCCATCTTTGCCATTCTCGACCTCCTGTCTTCTGGGCTAGTAGTCATACTGTAGGAGCAATGGAGTGTATGGCGAACTCCGCATGCCCCAGAGACTCCGCCTTCGTCAGTTTTCCTGAGGCAACGTCGATCATCTCTTGGAAAATCCGCTCGCCTACCCCCTGAATAGACTCCCTGCCCTCCAGTATTACCCCGGCATCTATATCGATATTCTCCTGCATTCGCTCATACAGGACACTGTTGGAGGAAATCTTTGTTACAGGGGCAACAGGTGCGCCGAGGGGTGTGCCGCGTCCTGTGCTGAAGAGTATTATGTGAGCGCCGGAGGCAATCATGCCCGTGTCAGAGACCACATCGTGTGCTGGCCCGTCCATTATGATCAATCCTTTCTGTGAGGGCCTCTCAGCGTAGTTGACCACCTGCATAATTGTGGATGTGCCACCCTTGCGGATGGAGCCAAGCGACTTTTCCTCCAGGGTGGTGAGTCCACCCTCAATATTGCCGGGGGAGGGCTCGGTCCCGCGAATGTCAACCCCCATGGATTTCACACTTGCATCGGTCGATGAGGTTATCTGCTCGATGCGCTCCCTTACTTCATCGCTGGCGGCTCTTCGGTACAGAACATGCTCAGCGCCCAGCATCTCAGCCGTTTCGGATATTATGGCTGTCCCCCCTTGGTTCACAACACTGTCGCAGGCTACCCCGATCGAGGGGTTGGCAGTAAGCCCAGACAGTGTATCGGAGCCGCCACAATGTGTGCCGATCACGAGTTCCGAGATGTCACACTCCTCGCGATTCAAGCCGGAGGCCTCTGCCAGCAGCTCCTCTGCCAGCTTTTTCCCTTTAGCCACCGCATTACTTGTTCCGCCTTCCGCCTGAATGCTTAGCGTCTCGAATCTTTGCCCCAAACCGGTCAACTCCTCTCGCAACAATTCAGGGGTAATGAGTTCACATCCTAGTCCAACCAACAATACACCGGCGACGTTCGGATTGGCACAGAAGCCACTCATGGCTCTGATCATATGGTTCTTCTCCTCGCCAAGATGTCCACAGCCATGCGGGTGGCTGCCGATAACAGTACCAGGGACCTCTCTACTTATCATCTGGGCAACAGTGGAGGCGCAAATCACCGTCGGGAACACCAGAACGTGATTCCGCACACCTGCACTCCCATTCCTGCGGCGATATCCCCAGAACTTCATTTTCTGTCACCTCTTCCCTTCAGCCCTTTCACATTCGCCACCCTTTCCCGTATCAATCTCATATAGTCGCTTGATTGGAGTTTCTGCAATGCAGTATCAATGTTATCCTTGCTTTCTACAACTATCGCGGCCTGTTTCATTTGTTCACATTAAGGCTCCCGTCTGGCTATCCAACGCGCATTCTCAATGCAAAAACACACCCTAACAGGGATTGCTATGAAACGAGTAGGCAGGGGACTCTTCCTTTTCATGGCTTCTGCCTCGATGACAGAGGTATATAAGATGTTCAGTGAAAACTAGTGCTGGCCGAGCATGATGCTTTCGTCGGCGAGTTGCTCTCCGGCAGCCCGCTCGAAAGCGTTTACCAGGTCATTAACCGTCAGTTTATTCTTCCTTTCGGCTTCGATATCCACGATGGTCTTCCCTCTGTGCATCATGACAAGCCTGTTGCCGTAGCGCAGGGCGATCTCCATGTTGTGAGTAACCATCAAGGCAGTCGTCTGTTCCCGCTGAATGATCATGTCAGTCAACTTAAGAATGGTTTCTGCTGCCCTCGGGTCCAGAGTAGCGATATGCTCATCAAGCAGGAGCAAAGATGGTCTGCTTATAGTTGCCATTACCAGTGCAAGTGCCTGTCTCTGCCCTCCTGAGAGCGTGCCTACAGGGGCAGTCAGCCTGTTCTCCAGTCCAAGCCCCAATGGTTCAAGTGCCTCACGGAATACCTCTCTGCGTTTTTTGTTAACCGCCCCCCTTAGCCTTCTTGGTTGTCCCCGCAGCAACGCCAAGGCAAGGTTCTCCTCGATGGTCAGATTGGGCGAGGTCCCTGCTTCAGGCTCTTGGTATACTCTGCTAACCCAGGCTGCGCGATCGTGTTCAGGGATAGCAGTAACATCTTTATCATTGATAATGACCCTGCTGCCGGTCCCCGGTGGGTAAACTCCAGAGATAACATTGAGCGCGGTGGATTTACCAGCACCATTGCTGCCGATAACAGTAACAAAATCCCTATCGAAAACGTTCAGGTTAACACCGTCCAGGGCGGTTACCTCATCCACAGTGCCTCTGGAGAATACCTTCCTCACATTTTCCAGTATAAGCAAACTCCTGCTTCGATCTGTGCTCATCATAATCATCGATCCTTCAAAATCTTCCTGCCCTTGGGACCCATTCGCCCCGCAGTTTCTTCCTCAGCAGAGGCCCCGCAAGCGCTATGATCACCAGCACCGCTGTGATTAACTTCAGATACATCGCGGGCATACCGGCCCGCAGGGCTACGGTCAAAAACAGTCGATAAACAAAGGTCCCGCCAACCATGGCCAGCAAGGCAAACATAACTCCGTGCGGACGGAACAGTGCCTCTCCGACTATCACCGCTGCCAGTCCCATGACGATCATCCCTACTCCCATGTTGACTGCACAGAATGCCTGACCCTGTGATGCTAGGGCCCCGGAAAGGGCTACAAGTCCGTTGCCAAGGGACGTGCCTATCAGAATATTTGTATCGGTATTTGAGCCAAGTCCCCTTATCATCTGCTCGTTGTCTCCCGTCGCTCTCATGGCCAGGCCGGTATCCGTATGAAAGAACCAGTTCAGTATCCAGATGACGGCTATCGCTATGGCAGCGACAAAAGCTATCTCCACAAAGGCACTCTGGCTTGTTCCGAAGAAATCCGCGACGTCTCCGAAGACCGTTGGGGTTCTCAACAGGGGAATATTTGCTCTCCCCATCATGATGACCAGGTTTACCGACCACAGCCCTACCATCATGAGAATGCCAGCGAGCAAGGCAGTTATTCTCAGCTTGGTATGAAGCAGACCAGTTATGAGCCCGGCAAACATACCCCCCAACAGAGCACAGAAGGTTGCCAGAAAGGGATCAAATCCGCTTACGAGCATGACAGCGGCGATGGAACCGCCGGTCACGAAGCTGCCATCTACTGTGAGGTCTGGGAAATCAAGGATGCGGAGTTCAAGCCATACTCCGATGGTCACGAAGCAGTATACCAGGGCTTCATATCCAGAGGAAGTAAGAACCGATCCAATCGCATCTAGCATTTATCACTCTCTTTGTTTCACACGTAGGGGAGAAAAAAGCCCTCCAACTCCTAGGAGTTGGAGGGCTTTTTTACGCATTTACTCTACAACTTCAGCGGCCTTCTCCATTACGTCATCAGAGAGGATTATGCCCATTCTCTCCGCCGCACCAGGGTTAACAACCAGCTTCTGAGCCTCGCCGGAACATTTCACAACAGGGATTTCTTGGGTAGTCTTCTCGCCTTTGAGTATGCTCGCAGCATATTCCCCTGCCTTGTGGCCTATCCATGAGTAGTTGGCCCCTCGAGCGGCTATGCATCCATTCCCCACCATAGCGCTTGTGGAACCAAAGAACGGCAAGTCATTGTCTTCACAGACCTTGATTATAGCCTCGATTCCAGAAACCGCGGTGTTGTCTGTGGGGATCCAGACCACGTCAACTCTTCCGGCCAGGGACTTGGCCGCTGTGGAGCAGTCGGCAGCAGTGGAAACATTGGCCTCTACAACCTTTTCAATGCCAACCTCATCCTTGAGTCCTTTCAGTCCGTTTATCTGCTGAACTGAATTCACTTCACCACTATTGTATATAACGCCAAGCACTTCAAAATCAGGGCAAATTTCCCGGATCATTTCCATTTGGACCCTGATATCAGCCATGTCGCTTACTCCAGTGACATTGTCGGTGCGAGGGGCTTCCCACTGACTCACTATGTCAGCCTCAGCCGGAGCGGTACATGTGCTGAAAACGACAGGGATGTCCGTTCCTTCCGCAGCAGCCACACAAGCCTGTGAGGTCGGCGTGGCAATAGGATGCATCAAGTCCACTCCCTGAGAAACAAACTGGTCAGCGATTGTCTTGGCTAAAGACATATCGCCCTGGGCATTCTTAAAAATATACTCTACGTTTTCTCCTTCAACAAATCCTGCCTCAGCCATTGCTTCACGAAAACCATCCCGGTCTGAGAATAGATCTGGATGCTCCACTATCATGGTCTCGCCGATCTTGTATACCTTTTCAGTTGTTTGATCTGTTGGCGTTGTTTCGGATACGCAAGAGCTAACAACCGCTAAAGTAAGGATCAACAATACTGTTACAGCACTAATCAAAGCTTTCTGCCTACTCATTCAACACCTCCCTCGATAAACATTTCTCTCCCGAACCAGTCACTGATCCAGCGGCGTCTCCGGCATGCTAAAAATGTTATCGTTTGAAGACTATCACCCCCTTTCCTCTGTTTCTGTTTATTTAGAGTGACCTTATTATACACCCGGGTCCTAATATGGTCAACAGTACGCGTCAAGTCATCTAAAATGTAACCGAAGAGATATTGGTTGGGTCATATAAA